>JAIPCF010000139.1 GCA_021738385.1 Sulfuritalea sp.
ACCTTCCCGAGCATGCTGAGTCTTGGCGAGAGTTCCATCCTTGCCGACATCAAGGCTGTCACCGAAGGCTACCACTTGCGTGTCGGCCTGCGCACAGCGCCCGAGGTCAATGCGCCCGATGCGCCGGCGCCGCGAGTGCCGCGAACCGGCGAGGCCTGGCCCGACGAGCGTCTGGCGACCTCATTGAATCTTGCGGCGGAGACGTCGCTGGCTTTGGGCCGAATCGAAGTCCAAAGCGGCCCGGTGCTGACGCTGGAGCCGGATCGTGGCATGAACGTGTTTGCCCTGGCGCCGCGCCTGATGATCAACCTGGCCGACCTGCCGGGCACCGGCCTGATCCAGAACGGTAGCCGGGTTCGCTATCGCCTGCATCTGGCGGGAGAGCGGGAGGTAGTCGCGGCATTCGAATCCTGGGCAACGAGTCGCCTGGGGCGCGGTGAAAAGATTGAAAGCCTGGACAACGCCCGCCCCGAAATACGTAATGTGACCGAGAGGGCACAACGCTTCTTGCGGCTGGCGGCCCTGCTCGCGGTGATTCTGGCCGCGGTGGCGGTAGCACTGGCTGCCGAGCGTTACATGCGGCGGCATCTGGACGGCTGCGCGGTCATGCGCTGCATGGGTGCCTCGGCCCGACAATTGTTGCTGATACATGGCGGCGAGTTCCTGCTGTTCGGTCTGGCAGCAACACTGGCCGGCTGCGCCGTCGGCTATGGCGTGCAGGCCGGGCTGCAACAACTGCTGGCCGGACTGATCGTGACGCAACTGCCAGCACCTTCGTTCTTGCCCTGGGCTCATGGCTTCCTGGTCGGTTTGACGCTGATTGTCGGCTTTGCCCTGCCACCACTGTTGCGTCTCAAGCGAGTGCCGACCATTCGGGTGCTGCGCCGTGAATGGAACGGGTCGGAATTTTCCTCACTGTCGGCCTCGGTCGGGGCCTATCTGCTGGGCGCTCTGGTGCTTGCCGCGTTGATGATGTGGATGGCCGGCGAACTGCGTCTGGGATTGATTGTGCTCGGTGGTTTCATCCTCGCGCTGGGCTTTTTTGCCTTGATGGCGAGAAGTCTGCTGGCCGTTTTGGGTCGCTTGCGCCCGGCTGGCTCGGGCTATGGCTGGCGTCACGGACTTGTCAATCTGCGCCGCCGTCTGGCGGCAACACTGGTTCAGGCTGTCGCGCTCGCCCTGGGTCTGACGGCTCTTTTGTTGCTGACCGTGGCACGCGGAGATTTGCTCGATAGCTGGCTGGCACGTGTTCCGGCCGACGCACCCAATCGGTTTGCCATCAATATTCAGCCCGATCAGCGTATCGCCATCGCCGACTTTTTCAAGGCGCGCGGACTGACGCCGCCGGAACTCGAACCCATGGTGCGTGGCCGCCTGACACACGTCAATGGTCGGGCGGTCAGCCCCGAAAGTTATACCGATGATAGGGCGCAGCGTTTAGTCGACCGCGAGTTCAACCTGTCCTGGTCGGTTGCGTTGCCACCGGGCAACACGGTCAGTGGCGGTCGTTGGCATGGTGCCACGCAAGCGGCGGAATTTTCGGTGGAACAGGGGCTGGCCGAGACCTTGAATCTCAAGCTGGGTGACCGGATGAGTTACAACATCGCCGGCAATAAGGTCGAGGCGGTGATTACCAGTCTGAGAAAACTCGACTGGGATTCAATGCGGGTTAATTTCTTTGTCATGTCACCTCCTGAAGTACTTCGCGACTATCCTGCCAGCTACATCACCAGTTTTCATTTGCCGACGGAGAGGGCAAACGTCATACCCGAGTTGGTGCGGGCTTTCCCCAATCTGACGGTGATCGATGTCGCGGCGCTGGTCAAACAACTCCACGCCACGATCGATCAGGTGGCGCGCGCCGTGCAACTGGTATTCGGTTTCGCGGTATTGGCCGGGCTTGCGGTTTTGTATGCCGCCTTGCAAGCCAGCAGCGACGAACGTCGTCATGAACTGGCGGTACTGCGTGCGCTGGGCGCGCGCCGCCGGCAGTTGTCGGGGGCCCTGCTGGCAGAATTTGCTGCCCTCGGTGCGCTTGCGGGTCTGCTCGCAGGTATCGCCGCGAGCCTGATTGGCTGGGGCCTGGCGCGCTTTGCATTTCGCCTCGACTACCTGCCGCAACCGGAACTGTGGGCCATTGGCCTGCTGGCCGGGATGGTGCTGGTGATGAGCGCGGGCTGGTTGGGCGCGTCGTCGATGCTGCGCCAATCGGCGCTACCCGCATTGCGAGCCGCGCAGTAAGCGCGACCGAGGCCGATGGCAAAAGTATTTGCCCGTGATTCCGCAGCTTTCTTGCTGCGGACATTCCTTTGTTCGCTGCTTGTCGCTTTTCCAGTCGCGGTCATTGCAGATGGCGATGGCATCACGTCAGCGCACTATGCCGACCCAGTGTCTCGTTATGGTCATTTTGCGCCGGGCCGACCGCACGAGTATGCCCGTGTCGAAGCCAAACTTCGCTCGGGCGCCAGGCTGTGGCATCAATTGCCGGATAGCGAAGTGTTCGAGGATGTGCGGCCGCGTCTGGTTTACCTTGCCAGAAACGAACCGGCTCAACTGCTGACCATAGTCAGCCATCGCAATCAAGGAGCGGCGCTGGTGCTACTCGGCGTCGAAAACAATCAGCTGAAAATCGTCGCTCGATCAGACCCGATCGGAACCCCGATGCGCTGGCTGAACCCGGTGGCGACGGCAGACCTCGATGGCGATGGTGTTGCGGAATTTGCAGCGATCATCACGCCACACATCAGTGGCACTCTGAAAATATTTCGTCGATCAGGCGACAAGCTGCGGGAGATCGCCGCGCTCGACGGCTTTTCCAACCATGTTTATGGCTCTTCCGAACTCGGCCTGTCCATACTGTTCTCGGACAGCGGCCGCCAGCGCCTGCTGATCCCCGATCAGAGCCGCACAGTGCTGCGAATTATCGAGTTTGTCGCGGGAAGCCTGCGCGAAACCGGTCGCTGCATTCTCGCGGCGCGGATCACCGGAGCGATAGTCGATCTCGGCGGCGGTGAAGTCGAGATTACGCAAGGCGCTGGCAGGCAGCGACTGACACTCACGAACTGCCATCCCTGAAAACTGAATGCAGTTCAGAACCGAGCGGCAACTGAGCGGCAACCGAGCTGCAACCGAGCCGCCAATGACATATCAATCGCTGCTTTGGTGAAAAGACCCTCCATGAGTCTCATCGCATGAGGCGCAAGGGCGTTTCCCGCGTGGCCTGCAATATCGACTTGCCAGCCGGTTTCCGGGTGGGTGCGGTACTGGCATTTCATGGCCGCGATCCGCAGGCGGTGGCGGAGCGGATCGAGGGCAATTGCCTGCACAAGGGATTGAGTTGGGAGGGCCGTCCCGCTTGTCTGACGATAGACTTTGATAGCAGTCATGCCAAGGCGGAACTTGCCATCGATGGCGCGCGCAGCACTGACGAGGCGGTTCTGCTGAAAAAACTGCGGCATATGCTGGGGCTGACGCAGCAGGTTGAGAATTTTGAGCAGCAGTTCCGCATGCATCCGCAACTCGGATCGCTGATTGTGCGGCAGGCCGGTTTGCGGGTGCCGCAGGCCGCATCACCATTCGAAGCACTGAGCTGGGCGATTATCGGGCAGCAGATCAGTGTCGGCGCCGCCATTTCGATTCGGCGCCGGCTGATCCAGGCCTGTGGTCTCGTCCATTCCGGCGGGCTGTCCTGCCATCCGGATGCCGAACAGGTGGCCAAGCTGAGTGAAGCGGATTTGCGCCAGGCCGGGTTTTCGCAAACCAAGGCACAAACGCTGCTGATGTTGAGTCGTGAAGTGCTGGCAAATCGGCTGCCGCTGGAGACCTGGGCCAGCAGTTTGCCGACGGACGAGATTCGGGAAAAGCTGCTCGCTCTGCGCGGAATCGGCCCCTGGACGGTGAACTACGCCTTGCTGCGCGGATTCGGCTGGCTCGACGGTTCCCTGCATGGAGATGTCGCGGTGCGTCGCAAGCTGCAAAGGCTGCTTGGCTCAACAGAGAAAATCAGCGAAGCCTTCACCCGCGACTGGCTGATCGATTTTTCCCCCTGGCGGGCCCTGGTCGCCGCGCATTTGTGGGCGATGCCGTCGGGCGAGGGCTGAAGCATTCAGTGCTTTTTGCGCAAAATTTGATCTGCCAAGACGTGCTGTAAGCGGCCATTCAGCCGGGCATGGCATGCTCGCGCATTCGGCGCCATGGTTTCAGCGATTGCTTGCCGGTCGCAATCAAATCAGCGCACATGTTTTTCTATCCAGCCTGCGGAGACCTCTATGAGTACCCCACTTATTCCTGCCACCCTGATCCCGGGAGACGGCATCGGCCCCGAAATAACCGCTGCGACCGTCGAGGTGCTTGAAGCACTCGGTGCGCCCTTCCAGTGGGAGACCCAGATTGCCGGTCTGGCGGGTGTCACCGCCTGTGGCGATCCGTTGCCGCAGGCCTGCATCGACAGCATCCGCAAGAACCGGCTGGCCCTCAAGGGGCCGCTGGAAACACCGTCGGGCGGTGGGTACCGTTCTTCCAACGTGCGCCTGCGCGAGGAGTTCAAGCTCTATGCCAATCTGCGTCCGGCCAAGACCATCGTTCCCGGTGGCCGTTTTGACAACATCGATCTGGTGATGGTGCGCGAAAACGTCGAAGGCCTTTACATGGGTTACGAGCACTACATTCCGATCGACGGCGACCCGCACGCTGTTGGCATGTCTACAGGAATCAACACCCGTCAGGGCTGTCAACGCATCGTCCGCTTTGCTTTCGACTTCGCCGTCAAGCAGGGTCGCAAGAAGGTGACCGTGGTGCACAAGGCCAATATCATGAAGGCACTGACCGGCATCTTCCTTGAAACCGCGCGCGATATTTACGCCGCCGAGTACAAGGGCAAGATTCTGATGGAAGAGATCATCGTCGACGCCTGCGCCATGAAGCTGGTGATGAATCCCTGGCAGTTCGACGTGTTGGTCACCACCAATCTGTTTGGCGACATCCTCTCCGATCAGATGTCGGGCCTGGTCGGTGGGCTGGGCATGACACCGGGCGCCAATATAGGCGAGGATGCGGCGATTTTCGAAGCCGTGCATGGCTCGGCGCCGGACATTGCCGGCAAGGGCATCGCCAACCCCACGGCGCTGCTGATGGCTGCCGGCATGATGCTGGACCACATCAAGCGCAAGGATCTCGGCGACCGTCTGCGTCAGGCCATCGATGACGTGCTGAATACGGACAACATCCGTACCGGCGATCTGGGCGGTAGCGCGACTACCGATCAATACGCGAAAGCCCTGGTAGCGCGCGTCAAAAGCTGATTGTTTCAGGGAGCCGAGCCTCTGGATGAACAGAGGCCGGCGATCCGTTTTCCCCGATCAGGACTTGAGCTTGGCGAAGGCCGCTGCCATGGCTCCCGAGCTTTGCACCTCGCGTTGTTTTGGCGGCGGCTTGCCCGCACTGCTGCGCCCCCTGCTTTCATTTCTCGCCGTGTTACCAGCGCCGACTTTTACAGGACTACCCGGTGCAGGAATCTCATCTGCCAGCCGCATGGTCAGTGCGATGCGTTTGCGTGCCGGGTCCACTGCCATCACTTTGACCTTGACCACGTCGCCGGCCTTGACCACCTCATGCGGGTCCTTGACGAATCGATCGGCCAGCGCCGACACGTGCACCAGCCCGTCCTGATGCACTCCGATATCGACGAAGGCGCCAAAGTTGGTGACATTGGTTACCACGCCTTCGAGCAGCATGCCGGCTTGCAAGTCCTTGAGTTCTTCGATGCCATCCTTGAATGAGGCCGTCTTGAACTCGGGACGTGGATCGCGGCCGGGCTTTTCCAGTTCCTTGAGGATGTCCTGCACGGTTGGCAGCCCAAATCGTTCGTCGATGTATTTCCGGGCATCGAGCGCGCGCAGGCTGGTGCTGTCGCCGATGATTTCCCGGACGCTGCGCTTGATATCGCCAAGGATGCGTTCGACCACCGGGTAGGCCTCGGGGTGAACCGATGAAGCGTCCAGCGGGTTGTCACCATCGCGTATGCGCAAAAAGCCGGCTGCCTGTTCAAAGGCCTTGTCGCCGAGCCGTGGCACCTGCTTCAGTTGCGCGCGTGATTTGAAAGCGCCGTGGGTGTCGCGGTAGCTGACGATGTTGCCGGCCAGCGTACTGTTGAGGCCCGAGATGCGTTTGAGCAGTGCGGCGCTGGCGGTGTTGACATCGACGCCGACCGAATTCACGCAGTCCTCCACCACCGCATCGAGCGAGCGCGCCAACCGTGATTGATTCAGGTCGTGCTGGTACTGGCCGACGCCGATGGCTTTCGGATCGATCTTCACCAGCTCGGCCAGCGGATCCTGCAAGCGGCGGGCGATGGACACCGCGCCGCGCAGGCTGACATCCAGATCCGGAAACTCCTTCGCGGCGAGTTCGGACGCCGAATACACCGAAGCGCCGGCTTCCGAAACCACGATCCGGGTCAGCTTGAGATCGGGATGACGACGCATCAGTTCGGCGGCCAGCTTGTCGGTTTCGCGGCTGGCGGTGCCGTTGCCAATGCTGATCAGCCCGGCGCCATGTTTCTGCACCAGTTTGTGCAATGCGACCAGCGAGCCTTCCCAGTCGCGGCGCGGCTCGTGCGGGTAGATGGTTGTGGTGTCGAGAACCTTGCCGGTGCGATCGACCACCGCCACCTTGACGCCGGTACGAATGCCGGGGTCCAGCCCGACAACTGTGTGCTGACCTGCCGGCGCGGCGAGCAGCAGGTCGTGCAGATTGCGGGCGAAGACGCGAATGGCCTCCTCTTCCGCGCGTTCGCGCAATTGGTTCATCAGTTCCGATTCCAGGTGCAAGGACAGCTTCACCATCCAGGCCCAGCGCGCGGTCTCCAGCAGCCATTTGTCCGCTGCGCGACCCTGGTCGCTGATCGAAAAATGGCCCGAGACCATGGTGGCGCAGGGCGAGGACTCTGGAGGATCGCGCAACTCCTGCTCGGTTTTGAGGGCCAGGCGCAGGACATCCTCCTTGCGTCCACGAAGCAAGGCCAGGGCGCGATGCGAAGGCAGGGTCTTGATGTTTTCGCGAAAGTCGAACCAGTCGCGGAACTTGGCGCCTGCGGTTTCCTTGCCTTCGACCACGTTGGACACCAGAAAAGCGTAGTCACCAAGATAGGAGCGCAGCTTGGCCAGCAACGCCGCCTCTTCGCTGAAGCGCTCCATCAGAATCTGGCGCGCGCCATCGAGTGCGGCCTTGATGTCCGCCACGTGCTTTTCAGCAGGTTCCAGTTCCGGATTGACGTACTTTGCAGCTTCGATTTCCGGGCCCAATGTCGGATCATTGAACAGCGCGTCCGCCAGCGGCTCAAGGCCGGCTTCACGCGCGATCTGCGCCTTGGTGCGGCGCTTTTGCTTGTAGGGCAGGTAAAGATCCTCTAGGTTTTGCTTGGTGTCCGCCGTGGCAATGCTGGCCTGGAGTTCGGGCGTCAGCTTGCCCTGTTCCTCGATCGAGGAGAGGATCACCGCGCGACGGTCTTCCAGCTCGCGCAGGTAGTTCAGTCGCTCTTCCAGATTGCGCAATTGCGTGTCGTCGAGATTGTCCGTCACCTCTTTTCGATAGCGCGAAATGAAGGGCACGGTGGCGCCTTCGTCCAGCAGTTGCACAGCGGCGACAACCTGTTGCGGGGGGACACCGAGTTCTTCGGCGATGCGTTGCGCGATACGCGACTGGATGGAGGGCTGCATGATTGACGACCGGGGTTGGATAACGCGGGACGCGCACCTTAATGGCAGGCGACGGCAAAGGCAAGTCTTGACAGGCGCGGAAATGCAAGGGGCGAAAGGGCCAGCTACGGGCCGCGCGCCGTATCGCCATCGCCGAGTTTTTGTGATGACAAAAGCTGTT
>JAIPCF010000140.1 GCA_021738385.1 Sulfuritalea sp.
GGCGGTGAACGGCAGATGCTGGCGATGGGTCGTGCACTGATGGCCAAACCAAAACTGCTGATGCTCGACGAGCCCAGTCTTGGACTGGCGCCGCTGATCGTGAAGGAGATATTCCGTATCGTTGTACGCCTGCGTCAGCTGGGTGTCTCGGTGCTGCTGGTGGAACAGAATGCACGCGCCGCCTTGCAAGTGGCAGACTACGGCTACGTTCTGGAAACCGGCGCAGTCGCGCTGGAAAACGAAGCCAGCGCTTTGCTCGATGATCGTCGCGTGATCGAGAGTTATCTTGGCCTGGGCGGCAGCCATTCGATTGCCGCCTGAAACAAAGCTGTATCAACCGCAATACCTGACGCACCCACAACCGCTAAAAAAGAGGAGACACAGATGAAAACACGTTCCATTACCCCGTTGGTGGCCGCCCTGACGCTCGCCTGGAGCGGCGCAGTTCTGGCCGATATCAATATCGGCGTTACGCTATCGGCGACCGGCCCCGCAGCCGTGCTCGGCGGCCCGGCAATGAATACCGTGCCACTGTTGCCCACCAGCATCGGCGGCGAAAAGATCAACTGGATCGCGCTTGATGAAGCCACCAATCCAACCCAGACGGCCAAGAACGTCGCCAAGCTGATCGCCGAGGACAAAGTCGACCTGTTGATCGGCGGCAGTATCACGCCGGCCGCCATGGCCGCCTCCGGTGCCGCTGCCGAATCCAAAACCCCGCTGATTGCTGTGGCGCCGTTTCCGGCCAGTGGCGACAAGCTGCATTGGTCGTTCACCATGCCGCAGGATTTCGCGCTAATGGCTGAAGGCATTCTTGAGCACATGAAGGCCAACAATCTGAAAACCCTGGGCTTCATCGGCTATGCCGACGGCTATGGCGAGACCTGGATCAAGTCGCTCAACGCAGTGATCGGCAAGTACGGCGTGACACTGGGCCCGATCGAGCGTTTCCAGCGCACCGATACTTCGGTGACCGGTCAGGCCGTCAAGCTGATTTCCGCCAAGCCGGACGCAATTCTGGTGGTGGCTTCCGGTGCACCGGCCGCAATGCCTCACGCCACGCTGAACGAGCGTGGCTACAAGGGCCAGATCTATCAGACGCATGGCGCGCCATCACCGGTTTTCCTCAAGATCGGCGGCAAGAACGTCGAGGGCGGAGTCCTGGTGGCCGGGCCGATCGTTGCCTACCAGCAACTGCCGGATTCGAACCCGAGCAAGGCTGTTGCCGCGGAGTACGCCAAGGCGTATGAGGCGAAATACGGCGCGGGTTCGGTATCGTCCTTCGGCGGCCATATGTGGGATGCATGGAGAGTCGCTGCGAACGCGATTCCGGTGGCATTGAAGAAAGCCAAGCCCGGTACTGCCGAATTCCGCTCGGCATTGAGGGACGCCATTGAGGGCACGAAAAACGTCGTGGGCGTGCATGGCGTGTTCAACATGAGCCCGACCGACCACGCTGGCCTGGACAGTCGTGCCCGCATTCTGATGCAGGTACAGAACGGCGCCTTCAAGGTCATCTCGAAGTAAAGCAGGAGAAAGAAAGGACAGCGCATGAGCACCATCGCCCGCACGCCGGCCGAATTGTTTGTCGATCCGGCAGTGATTCTTGAAGCCCGCCCGGACGGCAGTCGTCTGTTTCGCTCCGCCCTGGCGTTGCCCGAGTACGCCCGCTGTTCGGGCGAGTGGCTGGAACGTTGGGCGGCCGAAACGCCGGACGCGATTCTGATTGCCGAACGGGGCACGGATGGCGAATGGGTCAAGGTCAGCTACGGAGATGCTCTTGCGCGTGTCTATCGGATAGCCACCTGGCTGCTCGGGCAGGATCTCTCGCCCGAGCGGCCAGTGCTGGTGCTCTCCGACAACAGTATCGAGCATGCCTTGCTGGCGCTGGCCTGCATGCACATCGGCGTGCCGGTCAGCCCGGTTTCACCCGGCAATTCGCTGCTCTCAAAAGATTTTGTAAAACTGCGGGCGAATGTTGAGTTGCTTCGCCCCGGCGTGATTTTCGCCGACACCATTGAACGTTTTCTGCCGGCGATCAAGGCCATCGCCGATTTGCACGACGGCGTGGTGGTGGCCGGCAGCCGCAGTGCGCCAGCTCCCGATACCCTGGCGTTTGCCGAGATTGAAAAAGTCGGCGCTGGCGACACGGCAAACTTCGCGGCGGTGAAGGCTGCATTTGCCTCGCTGACGCCCGATACCATCGCCAAGTTTCTATTTACCTCCGGTTCCGTGGGTGCGCCCAAGGCGGTGATCACCACGCAGCGCATGATGTGTTCCAACGTCGAAATGAAATCGGTGATCTGGCCGTTCCTCAACCAGCAAAAGCCGGTGATCGTTGACTGGTTGCCGTGGAGCCATGTCTTTGGCGGCAGTCATAATTTCAACAAGGTGGTGCGCTTCGGCGGCAGCCTGTATATCGACGACGGCAAGCCCGTGCCGGCCTTGCTGCCAAAAACGGTGCGAAATCTCACCGATGTCGCACCGACGGTTTATTTCAGCGTGCCGCTGGCCTACGGCCAGCTGGTGGCAGAGTTACGCGACAATGCCGCACTGCGCAAGAACTTTTTTTCGCGCCTGCAGATCATCTTCTATGCGGGTGCCGCACTACCGCAGTCGACCTGGGACGAACTCGAACGTCTTGCGATCATGGAACTCGGTCACCCCGTTGTCATGCTTTCGAGTTGGGGTTCGACAGAAACCGCGCCAGCCTGTACCGACTGCCATTTCCAGGCCGTGCGCTCCGGCGTGATCGGTGTGCCGATTCCCGGCACCACGCTCAAGCTGGTGCCGGTGGCCGACAAGCTCGAAGTGCGGGTCAAGGGCCCCAACCTGTTTCCGGGCTACTGGAAGCAGCCCCAACTGACCGCCAGCGCTTTTGACGACGAAGGCTTTTACATGATTGGCGACGCCGTTGAATTCGTCAATCCGGAAAAGCCCGAGCTGGGTTTGCTTTTTGATGGCCGTGTCGCCGAGGATTTCAAGCTGCTTTCCGGCACCTGGGTGCATGTCGGCTCCTTGCGCGTTGCCGGCATCAGCGCACTGTCACCGATAGCGCAGGACATCGTCGTTACCGGTCATGATCGGGACGACATCGGATTTCTGGTATTTCCCAATATTCCCGAGTGTCGACGGGTTGCCGGACTTGACGACGCAGCGCCGGTGGCGGCAGTGATCGCGCATCCGACGATCAAGGAACGTGTGCGCGAAGGCCTGCTGCGCATGAAGCGCGACGGCGGTGGCTCCTCCACCTATCCGGCGCGCGCGCTGTTGCTGGCCGAAGCACCGTCACCCGAAGCGGGCGAACTTACCGACAAGGGTTACATCAATCAGCGCGCAGTGCTTACCCGTCGTGCCGATCGCGTGCTCGAACTGTATTCGGACGTGCCGGACGCCAGCGTGATTTTTATTTAATGTTCTTGAGGATCACGCAGTGACAGACAAACTCGTAACACACTCGGCGGATGGCCTCGTCTACACCATCACCCTGAATCGCCAAGCCAAGCGCAACGCCATCAGCGACCGCCTGCTTGAAGCGCTGGAGCGCGCATGGGATGCCCGGCCCGAGGAAACCCGGGTGGTGATTCTGGCTGGCGCCGGTGATCATTTCTGCGCCGGGCTCGATCTCAGCGAACACCAGCACCGCGATCCCTTCGGTGTCATGCTGCATTCGCAGGGCTGGCATCGTCTGTTCAGCCGAATTCACATGACCGGTGTGCCGGTGGTGGCCGTGCTGCATGGCGCCGTTATCGGCGGCGGACTGGAACTTGCCGCGTCGACTCACGTGCGCGTCGCCGAACCTTCGGTGATATATCAATTGCCCGAAGGCCGCCACGGCATTTTTGTCGGTGGTGGTGCCTCGGTGCGCGTGGCGCGTATCGTCGGCGAAGGTCGCATGGCCGAAATGATGCTTACGGGTCGCATCCTGAATGCCGAAGAAGGGCAGGCGCTGGGCCTTTCGCACTACGTGGTCGGCAAAGGCGAAGGCCTGGCCAAGGCGCAGGAACTGGCGCGCCGCATTGCCGAAAATGCACCGATGGCCAACTACGCCATGGTCACCGCGATTCAGCGCATCAGCAACATGTCCGCCGATGACGGCTTCTTTGTCGAATCGCTCACCGCCGCCATGACCCAGACCAGCCCCGAAGTCGTCGCCCGTATCGGCCAGTTCCTCAGCCGCAAAGGCAAGGGGCCGCGGGAATGAACATTGACGAACTGGTCGCCATCGACACCCACACCCACGCCGAAGTTTCCTGCTGCCAGCCCAGTGATCCGCATTTCGAGCCCTACGAGCGGGCGGCCGACAAGTACTTCAAGAATGCGCATCGACCCACCATAGCCGAGACCATCGCCTACTACCGCGAGCGCAAGATCGGTCTTGTGATGTTCTCCGTCGATTCCGAGTCGAACATCGGCAACCGCCGTATCCCGAACGAAGAAGTCGCCGAGGCCGCGCAGCAGAACAGCGACATGATGATCGCCTTCGGCAGCATCGACCCGCACAAGGGAAAAATGGGTGCGCGCGAAGCACGCAAACTGATCGAGGAATACGGCGTCAAGGGTTTCAAGTTCCACCCGACCGTGCAGGGCTTCCACCCGCAGGACCGCATGGCCTGGCCTCTCTACGAAGTCATCGCCGAATACAAGCTGCCGGCCATCTTCCACAGCGGCCATTCCGGCATCGGCAGCGGCATGCCGGGCGGTGGCGGGCTGCGTCTTGAAACTTCAAACCCCATGCTGCTCGATGGTGTGGCGGTGGACTTTCCCGACATGCAGATTGTCATCGCGCATCCCTCCTGGCCTTGGCAGGACGAGGCGCTCTCGGTCTGCCTGCACAAGCCCAATGTCTGGATCGATCTTTCCGGCTGGTCGCCCAAATACTTTCCGCCGCAACTGGTGCAATACGCCAACACACTGCTCAAGGATCGCATGCTGTTCGGCACCGACTTTCCGCTGATCGCACCCGACCGCTGGCTTGAGGATTTCGAGCAGGCCGGCTTCAAGGACTCGGTCAAGCCGCTGATCCTAAAAGAAAATGCCATTCGGCTGCTGAGGCTGGAATCGAAAAAGAATGCAGGCGAGCTGCAGAAACGAGCGCCCGCTTGAACAGGAGCTAAGCATGCCCCGTACCCATACCTCCAGCTTTCGCATCGAATTCGGCGATTGCGACCCGGCGCAAATCGTTTTCTATCCAAATTTCTTCAAGTGGATGGACATCGCCGCGCTGCATTTCTTCAATGCCTGCGGCATCCCCAGCTGGCGCGAGACAAAGGCCGAGCGAGGCATCATCGGCGCACCGCTGATCAATGCCTCGGCAAAATTCGTCAGTTCCGCCACCTATCCGGAGCCGATCGAGGTCGATACCAGCGTGGCCGAAATCCGCGGCAAGAGTTTCGTCCTGCGCCATGTCATCCGCCGCGGCGACACGGTGCTGGTGGAAGGCGAGGAAATCCGCATCTTCGCCATCGAAGATCCGGCTGACCCAAAGCGCATCAAGGCCGTGCCGATTCCCGAGGACATTTTGGCGCAGTGGGTGTGAGCTACACGGCACCACTGAACGACATGCGCTTCCTGCTGCGCGAAGTCGCGGGGCTGGAACGCATTTCAAAACTGCCCGGCTGCGAAGAGGCGACGCCGGAGCTGACAGACGCCGTGCTCGAAGAGGCGGGCAAGTTCGCCGCGGGCGTGCTGGCGCCGCTCAACCGCGTTGGCGACCGTAGCGGGTGCCGCCTTGAGGACGGCAAGGTGCATACGCCCGAAGGCTGGACCGATGCCTATCGCCAGTTTGCCGCCGGCGGCTGGGTGGGGCTCGGTCTCTGGCCCGAGTATGGCGGCCAGGGTTTGCCCAAGTGCGTTGCCACGCCGGTGCTCGAAATGTGGTGCTCGGCGAACATGGCGTTTACCATGCTGCCGCAACTTTGCCCCGGCGAAACCGAAGCCATCCACCTGGCCGGAAGCGATGCACTGAAATCAACCTATCTGCAAAAGCTGGTTACCGGCGAGTGGGCCTGCACCATGAATCTCACCGAACCGCAGGCCGGCTCCGATCTCGCTGCGGTTCGCACACGTGCCGTGCCGCAGGCCGACGGCAGCTACCGCATCAGCGGGCAGAAAATATTCATTTCCTACGGCGACCACGACATCACCCCCAATATTGTTCATCTGGTGTTGGCACGCCTTCCCGACGCACCGCCGGGCGTCAAGGGCATTTCGATGTTTCTGGTGCCCAAGTATCTGGTCAATGCCGACGGAACGCCGGGCGAGCGGAACGACGTACGCTGCGTCGGCCTGGAGCACAAGCTGGGCATCAACGGCAGCCCCACCTGCGCCATGAGCTTTGGCGAAAATGGTGGTGATAGCGGTGGCGCTGCGGGCTGGCTCGTCGGCGAGGCCAACCGCGGCCTTGAGTACATGTTTGTCATGATGAACGATGCGCGCTTCGGCGTGGGTGTGCAGGGCATCGGCCTTGGCGAAAGCGCCTACCAGCAGGCCCTGGCTTTCGCTCGTGAGCGCGTGCAGGGTCGCGATGCCGTTACCGGCGCGCTCGGCCAGCCGATCATCAATCACCCGGACGTCAAGCGCATGCTGCTGACAATGCGCGCACGCATCATGGCCGCACGCGCGGTGGCCTACACCGCTGCGGGCTGGTTTGACATCGCGCGCCATTCCGCCGACAAAGAAGCGGCGGCAAAGGCCCGGCGTTATGTCGATCTGCTGATGCCGGTGGTCAAGGGCTGGAGCACCGAGCTGTGCCAGCAAGTCTGCTACGACGCAATCCAGATTCATGGCGGTATGGGCTTCGTCGAGGAAACCGGCATCGCCCAGCACTATCGCGATGCGCGCATCATCACCATCTATGAAGGCACCACCGGCATCCAGGCCAACGACCTGGTCGGACGCAAAATCCTGCGCGAAAACGGTGTCACGCTGCGCGAGCTGATCATCGACATTCGCGACACGGTTGAACAGCTTGCCAAGGCCGACGGCCTGCAACCCATGGCCACCAGGCTTGAAGAAGATGTTGCCGCACTTGAGCGCGCCCTGGAATGGATTCTTGCAAACGGAAGAGACCATCTGGCCGCCGTGCTGGCCGGCGCTGTGCCCTTCCTGCACCTGCTTGGTTCCGTTTGCGGTAGCTGGCAGTTGGCGCGCGTGGCACTCGCAGCAAACAAGCCGGCGAGCCGTGACGCCTACGGGGCGGACTATGTGAGCGGCCTCATTGAGCTCGCGCGTTTTTATGCGCATGCGCTTGCGGTACAGGCCCCGGCCTTGGCGGCCGCAATAGTCGGCGCTGGCGAGACGGTGGCCGACAGCCGATTTGCGCTGCCCTAGGCGTTGTCTCGGGCACGAAAAACTTCCCGAAGGGACGCAAAGCGCCCGCGCTGGCAATACGGGACGAAAAACTCGGCGCTAGGGAAATGCTGAACAAGTCCAAATTCGTCATTCCGGCGAAAGCCGGAATCCAGAAGAATCAAGACACTGGACACCGGCTTTCGCCGGTGTGACGGCTTATTCAGTGTTTCCCTAGTGATATGGCGGCTCGTCGGCCAATTCGGCTATCGATGAGCGCTCTCTCTATGTCTCAGTGCGGCCAGGACCTGCCGTTGGAACTTTTTCGCTATTGCGGCCATTCAAGGGGCTTCGGATTTTCCGGTGTACTGATAGGCTGAAAACCGGCATCCCGACAGAATCGGCTTCGGATTCTCTGGTGCACTGCCCCTGTTGCGGCGGATTACCAATCCATGTCGGTCATCTCCTG
>JAIPCF010000141.1 GCA_021738385.1 Sulfuritalea sp.
CGTCGGAGAGATAGGTGATGTGGCCAAGCATGCGGGCCAGACGCAAGCCGCGCAGCGGGACGACTCCGTGTTCGTAGTAATGGCCGTCGTGAAAATCCGGATCGGTGAGAATCGCCTGGCGGGCGACTTCGTTAAAGGCGATATTCTCGGCTGATAGCTTGGGTGCAGCAGCGATGACCAGGGCATGGCGGATGCGATCGGGAAAGCTCAGCGACCACTGCAGCGCCTGCATGCCGCCCAGCGAGCCGCCCATTACCGCCGCCCAGGCATCGATGCCGAGTTCATCGGCGAGCCGGGCCTGTGACTCGACCCAGTCCTCGACGGTAACCACCGGGAAATCGGCGCCCCAGGGTTTGCCCGTGGCTGGGTTGGTGCTGGCCGGACCGGTGGAGCCGTGGCAGCCACCGAGGTTGTTCACGCCGACGATAAAAAAGCGATCGGTGTCGAGCGGACGGCCGGGCCCGATGATGTTGTCCCACCAGCCGATATTGGCCGTGGGTTTGCCAAATTCGTCTGCGGTGTGGCCAGCCAGATGATGATTGCCGGACAGCGCATGACATACCAGAATCGCATTCGATCGGGCGGCGTTGAGCGCTCCGTAAGTTTCATACACCAGCTCGTAATCCGGCAACACACTGCCATCCTTCAGATTCAGAGGTTGTGTGAATTGTGCGCGCTGTGCGCTGACGATACCGACACCTGACATTTTCAAATCCAGAAAACGCGCGCGGTCAAGCGCGCAGTGCAATTGTTCCGGGCCAGAAAACAGGAACGCCCGAGAACGCGTTAAGTAGCGATCCGGGCGTTGTGACTTCCGTCTCGCTTAGCCGTATTTATTGTGCGCCCGCAAGCTGAGTCAAATTGGCGCAATGGACAAACTATGCCGTGTGCGGCGAAGCTTGTCAATCGGACTTCGGCGCGGACTTCGGCGCGCCATTGGGAGGACGCTGTGATGATGGCCTGCGTCGTGGTTGATCTGCGGCCACCTGGATGATGAAGGAAAACCCCGAAAGATCGCTGCGGAGGACACTAAGTCCACGGAGAGAGCCAAAGTTCATGAATGAATTTTCTCTGTGCTCTCCGTGTCCTCCGTGGTAAGGCCTTTCAGATCAGATCAACGGACTGTCAGAGCTTTTCCAGTTGTTCGCTGATCCTGTCCGGCTCGTCGAGTTTCAGGATTTTGATTACTCGCGTTGCAAGCTGGGCGGTATCCGACATCATGACCTGGTGCTTGACTTCAAGCAGTTGCGCCGGATGCATGGAAAACTCCCGCAGACCCATGCCCAGCAGCAGCTTGGTCATTTTGGGATCGCCGGCCATTTCGCCGCAGACCGCAACCGGCATGTCGACCCGCTGCGCGCTCTGGATGGTTTGCGAAATCAGGCGGAGCACGGCGGGATGCAGTGGATCGTAGAGATGGGCGACCGAGCCATCGGTGCGATCAAGCGCCAGCGTGTACTGGATCAGATCATTGGTGCCGATCGACAGAAAATCCAGCCGGCGCAGGAAGGGTCCGAGCGCCAGGGCAGCTGCGGGAATCTCGATCATGCCGCCGATTTCGATGGTGTCGTCGAATTTGTGCCGCGTCTCGCGCAACTGCGTCTTGGCCAGTTCGATCAGGGCCAGTGTCTGCTCAATCTCGCGAGCGTGGGCCAGCATCGGAATCAGCAGACGAATCTTGCCGTAGTGCGAGGCGCGCAAGACCGCCCGCAGCTGCTCCAGAAACAGTTGTGGTTCGGCCAGACAGAACCGGATTGCACGCAGACCCAGGGCCGGATTGGGTGCGCCGCGATTACCCGCACGATCGCGCAATGCGCGTGCGTCTTTATCGGCACCAATGTCCAGCGTACGCAGCGTCAGCGGCTTGCCGCCGAGCGCCTTGACGACACTGCGGTAGGCTTCGAACTGTTCGTCTTCGTCGGGAACTTCGTCACGGTTCATGAACAGGTATTCGGTACGAAACAGGCCCACACCATCGGCGCCGACGTCCTTCACCCGGACGGTATCCTGCGGCAGCTCGATATTGGCGTGCAACTCGACATCGATACCATCCAGGGTTCGCGCGCGGGATGTCACCAGGCGTTTGAGTTTGGAGCGCTCGAGTTCCAGCTCGGTTTTTCTGAGCCGGTATTCTTCCAGCACGCCGATGTCGGGATCGACAATCAGCACGCCGCGCGTGCCGTCGATGATCAGCAGGTCGTCATCCTGAATCAGCGGACGGGCATGTTGCATGCCGACCACGGCCGGGATGGCGAGACTGCGCGCGACGATGGCGGTATGCGAGGTCGAGCCCCCCAGATCGGTGACGAAGCCACCGATCTTGAGGTTCTTGAACTGAATCGTATCGGCCGGCGAAAGATCGTTGGCGACCACGATCAAATCGTCATCAGTCGCTATGGTCTTGCGCCGCGACAGTTTGCGCGGTTTGCCTTGAAGTACCTTGAGAACGCGCTCGACCACTTGCACGATGTCCTGCTGGCGCTCGCGCAGGTAAGCATCTTCAAATTCGTTGAACTGATCGACCACCTGTTGCATCTGCTGCACCACTGCCCATTCGGCATTACAGCGGCGCTCGCGAATCAGTTCCCGCACTTCGTCGGTGAGTGCCGGGTCGGCGAGAATCATTGCATGCACATCGATGAACGCGGAGAGCTCGGCCGGTGCGCCGGGTGCGCTGGCGTCTTTGCGCAGAGCATCAAGTTCCGCGCCGGCAACAGCCACCGCCTTGTCGAAGCGCAGCAGCTCGCCCGCGACATCGCGTTCGCGCAACTGGTACTGTGAAACCTCGAACTGCGCGTGAGATACGAGATGCGCCCGCCCGATGGCGATGCCACCGGAAACTGCCTGACCGTGCAGCGCGAAACTCATGGGCGCACCTCCACCAGCCGGCCTGGCAGGTCGAGTTGTGAAATGAAAGCTGAGCCGTTGTGCGAGTTCATTCGTCTTCACCGAACCGGCTGGCGACCAGGTTCAGCATGGCCTGCAGCGCCTCTTCGGCACGCTCACCGTCGGTGTCGATGGTCACGGTAGTGCCTTGACCAGCGGCCAGCATCATCACGCCCATGATGCTCTTGGCGTTGATGCGACGGCTGCCGCGCTCCATCCAGACCTCGCAGGGAAATGAACCGGCAAGCTGGGTCAGCTTGGCCGAGGCGCGCGCATGCAGGCCCAGCTTGTTGATGATCTCGGTATCCATGCGTGGCACGTCAGGTCTCCGCTATGCAGCCCCAAGGAGGGGTGCAGCCAACAAACCGGAAGCCACAATGTGGCTGAACTGCCGTCACCCTTTTCCATGGGAAAAGGGACGAGGGAAAGGCTGTCATCATCATCAATGTTTGAGCATGTTCAGGATGCCGTCACGACCGCCGGCGACGGTGCGCGTCACCAGAGTTTCCATGTCTTTTTCGCGATGGTTGATGGCGCGCAACAACATGGGCAGATTGACGCCAGCGACGCCTTCGATCCGCCCCGGCTCAAGCAGTTTCATTGCCAGATTCGATGGAGTGGCGCCAAAGATGTCAGTAAGGATGAGTACCCCGCTACCGCTATCGACCAGCTTCAGCATGTCTTTTGCCAATGGCAGGGCATCCAGCGGGTCATCCTGCGCGGCCACGCCAAGCTGGATGATTCGTTCCGGGCGCTTGTTCAGGACATGGCACGCGCACTGAATCAGTGCTTCGCCATAGCTGGCATGGGTCAGGAGAAAAATGCCGATCATGGCGTCATTCTATCAGCCCGCCCGCCGGGTCGGCCCTAGGGGGGCAGCCGTTTCCGGGAGTCGGCAGGACCGGCGAACCCGAGCCTATTTTTGAAACGAGAGGTGGGATGATTGCTCTAGGCTGTCAGCATCCAGGCCAGCACCAGCAGTGCCGCCAAGACGAAAGCTATTGCAAGCCTCCTCGCCCAGCGCGAGTCACGCGCATCGCGCGCGTTTTCCGTGTCGACGATGCGTCGGATTCGGCGCAGGGCGGCAATGCCGACAGTGCGGCGCACGCTGCGCTGGATCTCCGGGTCGTCGCTCATGGTGTTACCTCCAGCGTGAGGTCGGAAATTTCTATCTTCAGTCTTTTTTGCATCGACGGGGTTACGCTCACCGTACCACCAGCGCCGACTTTTAGCACCGCCTCGACACCGAGCTTGCGCGCCATTTCGCGCCAATGTCCAGCTGCAATGAAAACTGGCTTGGACAGTCCGTCGGAACGCATTCCTGCGAACGGCCCCGGCGCGATCAGTATCGTGATTGCCTGCGTGCCTTGCGCCGGCTCACCCGCGCGCGGGTCAAGCAGATGGCTGTAGCGTCGTCCATTCAATTCAAAGTAGCGATGATAGTCACCCGAGGTGCCAATGGCTTCGCCATCGCGCAGTTCCAGCGTCGCCAGAGGCGCGCCACCCACGCTTTGCGGTCGTGGATGCTGGATACCAACGCGCCAGGCTGCCCCGCCGTCCTCGCCGTTGCGCGAGCCCAGCGCCAAGACGTTGCCGCCGATGTTGATCAGCGCGTTGGCCACGCTGTCCTTTTTCAGCGATGCGGCAGCGCGGTCAAGCGCGACGCCTTTGAGGTAGCCGCCGAAGTCTATCGCCACGCTTTTGTTTCGGCTTCTAACGCACCATTCCCCCTCCTCCCTTGCGGAAGAGGGTGGCTTTGGTTTGCTGCTTCGCGGCTCAATACATGGCCCCTCGCTTACCAACACATCGGCAATCGTTGGCCGTTGCGCGAGCAAAACCTTGATGGCGTCAGCATCGGGCAGGCGTGCCTGAATATCGTCGGTATGAAATCCCCACAAGGCGATCAACCGGCCGATGCCGGGATCGAACAAATGGTCGCCGGCGGCGGCGATGGCTTGCGCTTCGAGGATAAAGCCGGCCAACTCAGCGCTAACCCCATGCGCACGCCCGCTAGCAATCGCATCGTTCAGCGCCGACAATTCCGAGGGCTGCCAGGCGTGGTAAGTCCGGTGCAGGCGGTCGAATTCGCGCAACACACGCGCACCGGCAGCGCGTGCCCGGGATTCCGGCAGGCCGGCGATCAGCAGTTCGACACGGGTGCCAAACACATAGGATTCCTGTCGCCACGGCGCCGATGGCCCGCACCCTGCGAGCAGCCACGCCCAGGCGAGCAGCGTCAGGAGCCGGAACACTCCCGTTCCAGCGCGTCCACCAGCATTGCCGCCACGTCAAAACGCATTTGCTGCGTGATCTCGACAAAGCAGGTGGGACTGGTGACATTGATCTCGGTCAGGCAGTCGCCAATCACGTCCAGGCCGACAATCAACAGGCCGCGTGCCCAGAGAATCGGCGCCAGTGTTTCGGCAATCTCGCGATCGCGGCCCAGCAGGGGGCGGGCGACGCCTCTGCCGCCGGCGGCAAGATTGCCGCGCGTCTCGCCAGCCATGGGAATGCGCGCCAGGCAATAGGGCACCGGCTCGCCGGCAATCAGCAGAATGCGTTTGTCGCCCTGGCTGATGGCCGGCAGGTAACGCTGTGCCATGATGCTGCGGGTACCGAAGGCGGTCAGGGTTTCGACAATCACATTGCGATTCGAGTCATTACGCAGCACGCGAAAAATACTGCTGCCACCCATGCCATCGAGCGGCTTGAGAATTACATCACCCAGTTCGTCGATGAAGGCATGAATATCAACCGGGTCGCGGGCGATCAGCGTGGTGGGCGTGAACTGCGGGAACTCGGTGATGGCGACTTTCTCGGAATGGTCGCGAATTGATCGCGGCTTGTTCCAGATGCACGCACCTTCAGCCTCGGCGCGCTCCAGCAGCCAGGTGGCGGCAATGTACTCGAAATCAAAGGGCGGGTCCTGCCGCATCAGCACGGCATCGAATGCCGTAAGCGGCTGTATCGCCTCTTCGACCACGCTGTACCAGGGTTCATCCTGCTCGGTCAGCGCGATGTGCTGCGCGCGTGCCGTGACGCTGGCGTCGCGCCATGCCAGCGCCGAACGCTGAAAGACCCAAACCTCATGGCCGCGTTTTGCCGCGGTGCGCATCATTGCCACGCTTGAGTCCTTGTAGGCCTTGAGGCCCTGCAGCGGATCGAGAATGAACGCGAGTTTCACTACTTACCTCCTGTGCGGACTGGGCACGAGTTCGAGCGAAGCGGCCAATGCACAACCGTGGCGTCGTTTCCGAAAATGCGCCGTTCGGGCTTCGGCAGAGGCCCGCTCAGCGCCGTGGTGAAGTGTGGATGCATTGGTATTTGTTGCCGTAAAAAGTGTGCTGGCGCTTTATGCGCGCCAGTTTTTGAACGATCTTACACCAGACCCTTGACCGCAAATTCGGCAAACGCTTCGGGCAGCAGCGTCTGTTCGAGACTGCGTTGGGAAAACAGAAAGCGGCCGTCACAGACGAAACCCAGTTCGCTCCAGTCGACATCATTCAACATCCGGGTCAGGCGCTCAAGATCGGTTGTGCTCAGTTGCGCGCGATGTGGAAACAGTGCCAGCACCGCGCCGTCGTAGTTGTTGCAGGGATGGAGAAAGAAGGGGCGCTGGTTGCGCGTCTTGTTGTTGACGTAAATACGCGGCGCGTCGGAGACAAAGTGACGGCGGCCCCATTTCCACCAGTTGGCTTCGTCGAAGCGCGTCACGCGCCGCGCCAGCAAGCGTTCCTTGAAGGGTTCCAGATAAGGCAAAGGTCCTTCGCGGTCGAGATAGACCATGCGGCGTGTGGCGCCTGTCTGGGCGGTTTTCGAGCAGACGAATTCAGAGTTGGCGAATTCCTCATTGGCGAAGATATCGTCAGCGCCGGAAACCGCTCCAACTTTGACCGCGAACACGCTGGCCAGCGGCAGGCTGTAGATACCGCGGGTGAACATCAATTGCCCACCGGAGAGCGCCATGCGCCGTCCGTCATTCAGACGGTGCTTGAGCAGGCCTTTTTCATAGCGCCAGATCGCGCAATTGGGCGCCGCACCGGCGAATATCTTCGCATCGCCAAGATCTTCGAAATCGGTAACCGTGCCCTGATCGAACAGCCAGGTGTTGAGTCGCCCGGCGCCCGTGGCCTTGAGAAAGTCGCGCGGCGTGATGAGGATCAACTCGCCGCCCGGCGCGAGGTGGCGCACGCACTTCTCGATGAAATGCAGATACAGGTTGGCGTGACCGTCGAGCAGACTGGAGCCCAGGCGCAGCGCGGTTTCCGGCAGGATGTCGCGCGCCTTGACGTAAGGCGGATTGCCGATGATGGTGTCGAATTTTTCGGCTTCAGGATAGGCGAAGAAGTCGATGTTGAGCGCCCCTGCCGGACAATGGGCGGCATCGAGTTCTATCGCCACGCAGCCCGGCAGGCGCGAGGAAAACGCGCCGTCGCCGCTGGCCGGGTCGAGCACACGGCCTTGGTTGCGGCGCAGCGACAGCATGGGCTCGACAATCTCGGTAGGTGTGAAGACCTGCCCATAGCGGGCAACGTCAAAACTCGGCGCTGGTGATACGGCGGCGGTGTTCATTGCGACTGACAAAATAAAATCCCGGCACATGGCCGGGATGGGTTTGCGTGTTGCGTCACGTCAGAATGTTCCTATCACCCACATCGGTACGCGCAGGCCGGCATCCTTGGAATCCTGGCGAACCCACTGGCCATTGCCGGTGTTGTCGAGCAGGTAATACGACACGCCATGAGGCGGAGTGACCTTCAGCATGTAGAGCTTGCCTTCCATGCGGAATTCTTCAACCTTGTCTTCACCGCGCCGGGTGATGGTGACTTGCGGCTCCAGCG
>JAIPCF010000016.1 GCA_021738385.1 Sulfuritalea sp.
CGAGTTCTGGATTCCGGCTTTCGCCGGAATGACGGCTTGAATTGCAGAGTCACTATGGAAGGCTTTTAAAAGTGCAACTAAAACACTGGAAACTGGAACGCGATGCCGACGGCCTGGCCTGGGCGATTCTCGACACTGCCGACTCTTCGACCAACACGCTCGGTGCAGCGGTGATGACCGAACTCGGACTGATTCTCGACGAATGCGAGAAGAATCCACCAAAGGGACTGATCTTCAAATCGGCCAAGGAGGCAGGCTTCATTGCCGGCGCCAACATCGAGGAATTCACCTCGGCCGATACTCCGGAAAAAGCCCGGGCATTGATCAAGCGTGGTTGGGAAACGTACAACCGGCTCGCCGCAGTCAGGTACCCAACGTTGGCGCTGGTGCGAGGCCACTGCATGGGCGGCGGCACGGAGCTGGCATTGGCCTGCCGCTATCGCATTGCCGTCGATGAACCGGGCACCAAGTTTGCGTTGCCCGAAGTGATGCTCGGCATCGTGCCGGGCTGGGGCGGCATGTTGCGCCTGCCGCAGATTGTCGGACCGGCAGCGGCGCTGGACATGATGCTGACGGGCAAGAACATCGACGCCAAACGGGCGAAGAAAATGGGTCTTGTGGACGCCTGTGTGCCGCCGCGAGTGATGGAAAACGCGGCGCGCATGCTGGTGCGCTCAGGCAAGCCAACGCGTCAGCAGCAACTGCCTTTCCTGCAGAAGCTGATGAATGGACCGCTAAAAGGATTCGTCGCCAGCGGCGCGCGCAAACAAGTCGCCAAGCGCGCGCGCCAGGAGCATTACCCGGCGCCCTACGCGATCATCGACCAGTGGCAGAACTACGGCGGCAACACACTGGCGGTGCCGGCCGGCGAGCCGACTTCGCTCGATGCGCTGATCAACTCGCCGACCACGCGCAACCTGATTCGCATCTTCTTTTTGCAGGATCGGCTGAAGGCCTTCGGCAAGGACGCCAAAGATTTTTCGCCACGCCATGTGCATGTGGTCGGTGCCGGGGTGATGGGCGGCGACATCGCGGCCTGGTGCGTGCTGCGCGGCATGACGGTGACACTGCAAGACCAGACGGTCGAGCGCATCGCGCCGGCCGTGGGCCGCGCCGCGAAATTCTTCGAGAAAAAACTGCGCGACAAAAAACTCGCCCGCTTCGCCCTCGACCGATTGATTGCCGACCCCAAAGGGGATGGCGTACGTCAGGCCGACGTGATCATTGAAGCGATTTTCGAGAATCTGGAAGCCAAGCAGGCCTTGTTTGCCGACATCGAGGCGCGCGCCAAACCGGATGCACTGATTGCCTCAAATACCTCATCGTTGAAGCTGGCCGATATCGCGGCGAAGTTCAAGGACCCGTCGCGGTTGGTCGGCATTCATTTCTTCAACCCGGTGGCGATGATGCCGCTGGTGGAAGTGGTCGCCGGCGATGTGACATCACCGGAGGTGGCGCAGCGCGCAGCCGCCTTCGTGCGCAAGATCGACAAGCTGCCGCTGCCGGTGAAGGACGCTCCGGGCTTTCTGGTCAATGCGGTGCTCGGCCCCTACATGAACGAAGCCATGAAATGCGTTGACGAAGGCATGGCACCGACAACCATCGACGCCGCGATGGTCGCCTTCGGCATGCCGATGGGGCCGATTGAACTGGCCGACACCGTGGGGCTCGATGTGGCGGTGCACGCCGGCAAGCAGCTCGTCGCCGATGCCGTGCCGCCGAAGAAACTGGTCGAATTGTTCGAGGCCGGCAAGCTCGGCAAGAAATCCGGCCAGGGCTTTTACACCTGGGTCGAGGGCAAGGCCCAGAAAATTCCCGAAGGGACCCACCGCGCTGGCGCTGGTGACACGGGTGGCTCGGCCGAGCTCGCGCAACGCCTGCTCAAGCCTTTGCTCGACGCCACACAGCGCCTGGTCAACAACAACGTGGTGGCCGATGCCGATCTGGCCGACGCCGGTGTAATTTTCGGCACCGGATTTGCGCCCTATACTGGCGGCCCGATGAACTATATGACTGGTGCGAAAACCTGATGGGTCACGACGGTGTAAAGATTCCCGGGAAGGAACCCGTGTTGCGGGTCATGCCCCTGCCGGCAGACATGAACGGCAATGGCGACATTTTCGGCGGCTGGGTCATGGCGCAATGCGATATCGCCGCCGCCATCCCCGCCATGCGCCGCGCACGCGGGCGCATCGCAACGGTGGCGGTGAATTCCTTCCTGTTCAAGCAGCCGATCTCGGTCGGCGACATCGTCAGCTTCTACGCCGAGATCGTCAATGTCGGGCGCACCTCGATCACGGTCGACATCCAGGTCTTTGCCGAACGCCATCCGGCCAACCCGGTGGTAGTCAAGGTCACCGAAGCGCAATTTACTTATGTGGCGATCAACGATGACGGCAGCAAGCGCGAAGTTCCCGCAGCCTGAACCCGCATCTGGTTAAAATCCGGCGTCCATTTTTTTGAACTTACCTCTACCAAGGCCTGCCATGAAGACTCTGTCCGTTACCGCCGCCGCGTTCCTGTTTGCTTTTTCTGCGCTCGCTGTCGCCGCCACACCCAAGGAAGTGAAAACTGCATCCGGGCTGGTCATCACCATGCTTGCCGAAGGCGCGGGCACCAAACCTCAAAGCACGGACAGGGTGAAAGTTCACTATCGGGGCACGCTCACCAGCGGCAAGGAGTTCGACAGTTCCTACGGACGCGGACAACCCGCCACGTTCCCCTTGAACCGGGTGATCAAATGCTGGACCGAAGGCGTGCAGATGATGAAGGTAGGCGCCAAGGCCAGGCTGTTGTGCCCGTCTGAAATTGCCTACGGCAATCGCGGCATACCGGGCACGATTCCACCCAACGCTACGCTGGTATTCGAGGTCGAACTGCTCGAGATTCTCAAGTAGCGAATCGTTTCCCGGTTCAGGTAGCCGCCGACAGTTCCTCGACAATCTGTTTCAGCGCCGCGACCTGGTCGCTCCGCTCCCAGCTCAGCTCGATATCACTTCTGCCGAAATGCCCGTAGGCGGCGGTCTGGCGGTAGATCGGCCGCGCCAGGTCAAGCGTGGCGATGATGCCGCTCGGCGTCAGGTCGAAGACGCTTCTCACCGCCGCCTCCAGTACCTCATACGCCACGCTTCCCGTGCCTTGTGTGTCGATCATCACCGACACCGGCTCGGCCACGCCGATGGCATAGGCGATCTGCACCAGGCAGCGCCGCGCAAATCCGGCGGCGACAATGTTCCTGGCAATGTAGCGCGCCATGTAGGTGGCTGAACGATCGACCTTGCTCGGGTCCTTGCCGGAGAAAGCACCGCCGCCATGCGGGCAGGCGCCGCCATAAGTGTCGACAATGATCTTGCGCCCGGTGAGCCCCGTGTCACCATTCGGGCCGCCGATCTCAAAAGGGCCGGCGGGATTGACCCAGACGCGGAAATCCGCCGTGCGCTGCTTGACCGGCAGCAACGGGTCGATGATCTCGCGCGTAACTTCGCTGGCCACCCAGGCCGGGTCAAGGTCGCGAGCGATCTGGGTTGAAATCACCACATCATTGACGCCCATCACTCGATGCCCTTCGTAGCGCACCGTCACCTGACTCTTGGCGTCAGGACGCAGCCAGGGCAGTGCGCCGCTGCGCCTGAGTTCGGCCTGGCGCTGGACCAGTCGATGCGCAAGCCAGATCGGGTAGGGCATCAAATCCGGCGTTTCGTCGCATGCGTAACCGAACATCAGTCCCTGGTCGCCGGCGCCGAGCTGGCCGTCGGCGTGCACCACGCCCTTGTTGATTTGAATCGACTGATGATTGAAACGCACCTGGACTTCGCAGCGCTCCGGATCGATGCCGGTTGTGGCGTCGGTGTATCCCGCATCGCGCAACACTTGCCGGGCGATCTGCTCGGCACGATCATGGACCGCATTGAACAAGGCTTCATCGCGGGTGCGGAACTCGCCGGCAATGACGACCAGATTGTCGGCAACCAGTGTTTCGCAGGCGACCTTTGCCGTTGCCTCGCCAGCCAGAAAGGCATCGAGAATCGCGTCCGAAATCTGATCGGCAAGCTTGTCCGGATGGCCTTCCGAAACCGACTCGGAAGTGAATAGGTAGTGCCTTGCATTCATGTTGAAAACCATTTAACCACGGCGAACACGGCGACACGGCGAAAGCATCACAATGCTTTTGGTTTTGCTTTGCGCCGTGTCGCCGTGCACGCCGTGGTGAATCGCTTTACGGCCTAGTCAAACAAGATCACCTGCCGCACCGCTTCACCCGCTGCCAGTCTGTCGAAGCCTTCGTTGATCTGGTCCAGCGTCAGGCGATGGGTGATCAGCTTGTCGACGGGCAGACGGCCGGCCTTGTACAAGTCAATGTAGTGCGGAATGTCGCGTGCCGGCACGGCGGAGCCGAGATAGCTGCCTTTCAGCGTGCGCTCCTCGGCAACCAGATTGACGGCCGGCACATTGAAGGTGTGTGAGGGCGGCGGCAGACTACAGGTGACGGTGATGCCACCACGCCGGGTAATCCGATAGGCGGCGTCGAGCGCCTTCACCGAACTGGCTGCCTCGATGGCGACATCGACGCCGCCATTGGTGACGGCCTTGACCTGCGCCACCAGATCCGGATCGTCTGCCCGGAACGCCCGCGTGGCGCCCAGAGCCAGCGCCATGTCGAGCTTCGACTGCAAGGTATCAACCACCACGACTTCGCGTGCGCCGACCGACAGGGCACCGAGTACCGCCGACAGCCCGACCCCGCCCAGGCCGACCACGGCAACGGTTTGCCCGAGACGGACCTGCGCCGAATTGATCACCGCGCCGACGCCTGTCAGCACCGCACAACCGAATATTGCGGCCACATCCGGCGGTAAATCCGGCGCAACCTTGACCACGCTGCCGCGATTGACCACGGCATGGTCTGCGAAACAGGACACTCCCACCTGATGATTCAAGGGCGTGCCATCGCTGCGTGACAAATGCCGATGGCCACCCACCATGGTGCCGGCGGTATTCGCCACCGCGCCGGGTTCGCACAGCGCCGGCCGGCCTTCGAGGCAGGGCAGGCAATGTCCGCAACTGGGAACGAACACCAGCGCCACGGTATCGCCGCGCACCAAATCGTCCACGCCGGGCCCGACTTCCTCGACCACTCCGGCGGCTTCATGGCCGAGCGCCATGGGCATCGGACGCGGGCGGTCGCCATTGACAATCGACAGATCGGAATGGCACAGGCCGGCAGCCGTGATTCTGACCAAAACTTCGTCGGGTCCCGGTCCTGCAAGATTCACCGTCTCGATGGTGATCGGCCGGGACTGCCCATAGGGGCTCGGTTGTTCCATCTGGCTTAACACTGCGGCACGGATTTGCATGAGGTTTTCTGCCTTGCTTGGGATAATCCGAAGCAGTCTACAGGAATAGATTTGAGCTTATGAAAGCTTCGCGCCGACCACCCGGCTCATTGGTGGCCCTGCTCGCCAGTTCAACCCTGGTGCTCAACGCCTGCGGTGTGCTGCCCTTTGAGACACGCGCACACAGGCCGGCGCCAGTCAGGGCGAAAGTCGGCGATGGCGATACGGCGGCCGCCGCCGCCGTGCGCGCTGCCAACGGCAAGGCCAACGACGTGGTGCTGTTTGCGCTTGGCTTGATCGAAACCGGCTACCAGTTCGGCGGCAAAAATCCGGAAGCGGGCCTTGATTGCAGCGGTCTGGTGACTTACGTCTTCAATAGGGCCGCCAATATCCCGCTCCACGGATCGGCCGCAGACCTGGCCCGGCAAGGAACCGCCGTACCGACCGAGCAACTGCGTCCCGGCGACCTGGTGTTCTTCAACACCCGCAACCGGCCGCGCTCGCACGTCGGCATCTACATCGGCGACGATCGCTTCGTCCATGCACCCAAGACAAACGGCAAGGTGCGCACCGAAAGCCTCAAAAACCGCTGGTTCGCCGCGCGCTTTGAGGGAGGCCGGACCTATTTCGACTAGGCGAACTTCTTACGATCAGTGACAGCCAGAATCTGCAGGCTCGGAACTCAATGCGAGCTCAGATCGCAATTCAAGCCCAGGCTACCGGTTTACCGGTAGCCAAAATACGAACATCCGGGTATTCCATTGTCACGTTCAAACCCGTAGCCTGATGCCAGTGTGATTGGCAAGTCAGATTTGAGGTATTCACCTTGGTCCGATCACCCGCTCCTACTCCAACCTCGCGCAATGCGGGGATTTCAATTCCGGCCTGAGCAATCTCGCCGGATTTTTTTGGCTTGTGGCTCCCGCTGACAGATACTGGATTGTTGGTCACGGCGAAAACCCGGATACGAAAATACTTAGATCTCAAGTATCACGTATGATGCCGCGCTGAATCGCCCCAGGGCGAGGCTACCAGTCTCGCTCGCTTCGCTCGACTATCACCAGTCGCTCCGAACCTGCTATTTCACGTTAAAAGAGATGGGGCAATTAGGGGCTTGATCGCCTTTATGTATCCGTCCGCATTCACAACTGATACCATTTCAATCATGATCAAATGGACCCCCGCCCTCAGCACCGGAGTTGCGTCGCTCGACGAACAGCATCAGCAGATTTTCCAATGGCTCACCGAGCTGGAGAATGCCGCGCTCGAAGAGCGCACGCTGTTCGGTGTTTATGCGATTACCCGGCTGAACCGCTACATGCGTGAGCACTTCTCCGAGGAGGAAGCCATGATGAAGTCGGTCGGCTATCCCGATCTCGCCAGACACATACTTGAGCATGCCGAGTTTCGCGCAAAACTCGGCGAATTGCAGATCAAGTCCATCTCCGAGGATATTTCGATGGATACCGTCAAATTTCTGCAAGTCTGGCTGACCAAACACATCACCAAGACCGATATGGCGTATGTGCCGTATTTGAATCTTGAAAAAGCGCCAGAAATCAGCTGAGTAGCCCTGAATCCGCCGACTCCGTCAGCCGCAAAAAGCTGGTCGGACCTGGGTCGAGCCGCAATGCAAATCGATGGTGAGCTTCGGGTTGCCAGCGGCGACAAATAAAAAAAATGAATGAAAGGTAACCATGAGTCCGCCGACTCAATGATTCCGACGGGGCGTACCTTGTTGCTTCGGACGGAACGACATGATTCAATTGACCGTCGGACCAAGGAGACCAATCATGGAACTTACCGGAGCCACCTCACAGCAGGCTAGCAGTCTCGCCGCCCTTGCCGCTGCCAGCCAAAACTCACAGGCAGAAAAGAATGAAGCGGCCAAGCCCGCCCGCAATACGGCAGAAACACAACAGGTTAAATTGAATCAGGCCAATACAGAGAACCGGCCCACTCCTGGCGCCGCGACTGGAAGCATCATCAATACAAGCGCTTAGTTACCAGAGCGATGTTTGGAGCTGGATGATGATCGCGATCGGAGCATCCGCGGTAACCTTATCCGTTGGTGCCGGTGCCGCGCCGGTCACCTCGGATGCCCAGCTCCTGCGCCTGGAAAAGGAGTTGTCCGATTGCGTCAATTGTGCGACTGCCAAGACCGCGCTGGGCAAGGCCAAGATTCTGGCCGTAGAAGCCAGGATCAATGCCCTCAAAGCACGTATGGAGGCGGCCGCGGCACGATCGCCGCGTGACGATGAGGCTGTGCAAACGCCTCAACTGAACCCTGTCCAGTCAAATCCCGACCAGCCCCTGACGAACGGTACTGTCGGCAGCTTCATCAATACCCGCGCTTAAAAAATCCAAGCAGCAGCGTCAACTCGTGGGGTCCGAAGACCCTTGGTTTCTCAACTGGCGCAAATATCGGGCAATCGCTCTCCGCTGAAAACTCCAAACGCAAACGCTGCAACGCCGCAGCCGACTTTTCTCCTATCCGTGTCCAACCCTGAGAAATGGGGGCCGCACCAGCGCATACTCACCCGCGACCTTGATCAAAATCAAGGTGTATCGGTTGCACGCACTATAGTTTGGCAGGTCACGCCGAAATGCCCGCTCACTTGCCTGAATCGTCGAACCTGCTGATACCGGCAAGCGCCAACTGCTCGCACTTTGGGATGGTTGAACTGGAGTGACTGCTGCACCACGCTGACGCCGCCAGAGCGTCACGAAAATCAATGGCCCGCCTAGAGGCCGTAGAAGATTTGGAGGATACATGCCATTCGAAAGCGATATTGACCGAAAGCGAGTGCTGAAAGAGCTTCCGCTGTTTGCCAAGCTCCCATCCGACATTATCAACGAACTGACCCTTGGCTCCCGCAGCGAGACATTTGATCGCGGCGAGGCGATATTTCGGTCGGGTGACCCTGCCAGGCAGATGTTTGTTCTGCTGTCGGGGCAGGTCAAGCTGTCCTTGTCGTCCAATCGAGGCAGCGAGAAGATTCTCGACGTGATTGGTGCCGGGCGCTCATTTGGTGAGGCAGAACTGTTCGGGCCTCGCGTCTATCTCGCTGGCGCGGAAGCGGTAAAACCCTCCCAACTGCTGTGCATCGCCGGGGAATCTGTTCGCCGCGTCATGACCATGGATTCACGCGTCGCAGAGCGCATTGTCTCAATACTGGCGCATCGCCAGATTCAGATGGAAGCCGAGCTTGCCGCGAGCCATTTTTGTTTTGGCAGCCATCGCCTGCTGGAGTTCTTCTTGCAGCTTGCGGGTCCAAATCTGGCCAAGACCGGTGAAACCCGGGTGACGCTGAGCATCAGCAAACGGCTGCTGGCCTCTCGATTCGACATGCAACCCGAAACCCTGTCGCGCGCGTTGCGTGATCTCACCGCCGCCGGATTGATTTCAGTAGACAAAACCCACATCAGTCTGAAAAACGCCAATATCCAGCGATATCTTGAGGATGAATCCTCGGAACAGTCGATCATCCTGCCCGAGCGCTTGCGCATGCCGCACACGGGAGAAAACGGCTACGCGGTCGTTAGCTCGGTTTCCAACACGATTGAGCAAATTGCCGTCGCCCCGCCGATCCGCGATTCGATCAACAAGGCCGGCCGTCAGCGCATGCTTTCGCAACGCATGGCCAAGTCATGGTTGATGCTGGAGCGAGGCATCATGTCTCGTCGTGCGCGACTGATCATCAAGCAATCGATAGAAATGTTCGACCGACAAATGATAGAACTTGCCGCCGAGGTGAGCGAACCCGTGTGTCGTGCCGCCTGTGATGAACTCCGGCACCTATGGCCGAGTTACCGACTGCTGCTTGATTCGGATCCGACCCCAAAAGGCGCGCAGGAACTGTTCAGCATCAATGAAGATGTTCTTGCCGCGGCCCAACACCTGGTGTTGAGCCTGGAGAGGGCGGATGGCACGCCGCTGGGCAGAATGGTCAATATGGCCGGCCGCGAGCGCATGCTGTCGCAACGCGCAGCCAAGCTCTTCATGTTCCAGAACATGGGCATTCAGGTATCCAGATGCCAGGATGAACTGCAGCATACCCTGGAAGAATTTTCGACCACGTTGGCACAACTTTGCTCGACGGCGCACGACCAGCCCAGGATCAAAATCGAACTGGACAAAGTGGCGCAACACTGGGATGCGCTGCAATCGGCAATACGCAGTGACCGGGAGTTGAACTTCTCTCCCGTTGCCCGCAAGGTGTTCACCACCAGCGAGAACCTGTTGCAGCGCATGGACACTGCAGTCAATTTGTACGCCGGCTTGCCCAATTGAGCGCTGTTTGACGGCGGGTTTCAGCGACAAACAGCGCCCTTGGACAGAGCTGTATCTGCAGCCCTGATTTGCGGCCAAAAACACTCCCGATCAAATCAGGAACAATGAAGTCTGGCGGGGCCGGTGACCGACTGATTGACTATCCACTCTCAGATAATTGGTGAAAGTCGAGCAAAGTCTGTCGGGATGCATCCGTCGAATCTTGCTCAACATTTCCAAGGTTTTCGCCCGCTTTTTCCTGACAAATAATTAAGCAGGAATAGTGGAGCATCTGAAGTCAATTTTCGGTCAGCTTCTACTCTTTGGGCTCATGAACGGCGTCCAATCCAGTTGGCTTGGCTGAATGGGTGTAAATGGGTGTAGTATTGGCACCCATGATCCGATCCCATTCCCTACAGATAACTCCCGAGATCCTTAGCCTCATCGCCGGCATCGATGAATTCAAGGGCGCTTGGCGCGCGCTCGGCAACCTGGCGCCGGACCGGCTCTCTGCATTGCTCCGCGTTGCCACCATCGAGAGCATCGGCTCGTCCACCCGCATCGAGGGCAGCCGACTGTCGGACCGAGAAGTCGAGCGCCTGCTGTCCAATCTGCAGATCAAGTCCTTCGCCACCCGCGACGAACAGGAAGTGGCGGGCTACGCCGAGGTCATGGAACTGATCTTCTCGTCCTGGCAGGACATCGCGCTGACCGAGAACCACATCAAGCAACTGCACCGTGATCTGCTGACCTGGAGTGAGAAGGACGCCAGGCATCGGGGCGACTACAAGACCTCCACCAACAGCGTGGTCGCCTTCGACGAGAATGGCAAACAGTTGGGCGTGGTCTTCGAAACCGCCACGCCCTTCGACACGCCGCGCCTGATGACCGAGCTGGTCACCTGGTTCAACGACGAGCGTGCCGCCGCGCGGCTCCATCCGCTGTTGCTGATATGCATCTGGGTCGTGGTGTTTCTGGAGATCCACCCCTTTCAGGACGGCAATGGCCGTCTGAGCCGGGCGCTGACCACCTTGTTGCTGCTGCAGGCTGGCTATGCCTATGTGCCCTACAGTTCGTTCGAAAGCGTGATCGAGCAGAGCAAGGAAGCCTATTACCTCGCGCTGCGGCAGACGCAAGGGACGATCCGGACCGATTCTCCGGACTGGCAGCCCTGGCTGGTCTTCTTCCTGCGCGCGCTGGCCGAGCAGGTACGACGCCTGAATCGCAAGGTGGAGCGCGAAAAGATCGTGCTAGCCGTTTTGCCAGAGCTCTCGCTGCAGATCGTCGAGTTCGCGCGGGAGCATGGACGCGTGACGATGGGGGACGCGATGCGGCTGACTGGCGGCAATCGCAACACGCTCAAGCAGCATTTCCGGGCCTTGGTCAATCGCGGCCAGCTCACGCAGCACGGGGCTGGCCGGGGTGTCTGGTATGACTGAATTTTTTCGAGACTGCGCTGCGGGTTCGGCGATCAGTGACAGAGGGAGGGACACCAATGGCGTGGAATAGGCAAGAGGTAGAGGCCACCGTTGCTGACTATTTCCACATGCTGATGTTGGAGTTGTCAGGTCAGTCGTATAACAAGTCGGCCCATCGCAAGCTGCTGCTGCAAAAACTGAATGGCCGAACTGATTCAGCAATCGAGAGAAAGCACCAAAACATCAGCGCCATACTCATCGAGTATGGAGTTCCTTACATATCTGGCTACAAACCGCTCGGTAACTATCAGGCACTTCTGAGTGATGTGGTTGAGGAAAGATTAAGGGCCGATTCTCTTTTTGAGCGGGCGGTTGACGCTGCCTGCTCAGTACCGGCTGTATCGCCGTTGTTGTCCGAGTATTCCAACTTGCTGGTTGATCCACCAAAGCTCCATCATGTAGCGCGCGAACCTGAAGTTACTGGAACTTATAGCGCAGTTCCGCAGAAAAGAGACTATTTGGCCAGAGAAGCTCGCAATGCCTCACTTGGATTGGCTGGAGAAGAGTTTGCTCTCAACTATGAGCATTATCGACTTCATGCATTGGGGAAAAAGGACTTGGCAGATCGTGTCGAGCACATTTCCAGGACGAGAGGGGATGGGTCGGGGTATGACATCCTATCGTTCGATGTCACTGGCCGTGAACGCTTCATAGAAGTAAAGACAACGGCATTTGGGAAGGAGACTCCCTTTTTCATCAGCAGGGGGGAACTCAGATTTGCCAAGGAATATGAGGGCGGGTTTCACATCTATCGGCTATTCGATTTCAGACGCGAACCGAAACTCTTTGATCTTCCTGGTTCGCCAGAAAAACATTGCAACTTGAATCCCGTCACTTACATCTGCCAATTTGCGTAGGCCGGTCTCCATCGCTGCGACTTGATCTGCTCGCCGTCCCGCCAGCGCCGACTTTTCACTCGTTTGCTGCGCCCACCGGAACAAGTCCCGCGCCCGAATCGCCTCAGGCGACCGCGCGCCCCTGCCCGTTCATGATGGGTTTCGCAAACCCGACCTGATCACCCGCCAGGCTACCCTTGTGCGCTGCCATCTGATCGCGCACGGTGATGCGCGAGTGCTTGTATTTCGGGGAGCCGAATTCCGCATCGCGCTTTGCCAGTTTGTCGGTGACCAGCACCAGCGCCATGCCGGTACCTTGGCTATTGATTGCGGCGGCGAATTCGGCGTCGCGCTCGCGGCGCAGGTCGCGCATCCGGGAGACAGGCGCGCCGCCATGGCCTTGCGGAAGTCCTCCATGTCGCTGCGGTTCCATTCGGGATGCTGCCGGTGCGCGGCATTCAGGGCTTCCCAGACACTGGCTTTGAGGTATCCCACCAGCCACTGCGCAAACAGCGTGTCGGCCCGCTCGCCATAGAAGCCGACGCCGAAGCCCTGCGCCGGGTCGTAGTGCAGGCGCACGATGGTGTCGGTGAAGTTGGCGACGCCGGTGCTGATGAACTGAAACCACCGCGGGCAACTCCTGGCGGGATTCTTCGGCGGGCCGTAGGCGTGAAAGGCCTCGGCCCAATCGAAATCGGTCGCCGCTTTGGTGCTGGCGATCTCGGCCTGCTCGATGCCGAATTTGCGCATTAGCGCTTCGGCCTGGGCCAGCGCGCGCTCGGCTTCGTGGCCGTTGCCGCGGCCGTCCATGGCGACGGCCATCAGCTTTTGCGCCTTGCGTATCGCCTGCTCTTTATCCATGGTGCTTTGGGGCGATGCTTAGTTGTCAGTCACGGGTAAATTGATGGACAAATTCGTCATCCCGGCGAAAGAACGTCACCCCGGACCCCGATCCGGGGCCGGTGTCCAGGAACGTGCTGGATTCCGGCGTTCGCCGGAATGACGATTTGGTGCTTAATCAGTGTTTCCTTGGCTTGCCCGACATTGCCGCAGGCGCTTCAATCAGGCCGTCGAAAACCGGCATCGATCCATGCGCTGGCGCTGGCCTTGTTGAGCTTGAATCCGCTGGCCACGCGCACCTGAGCGAGTTCTTCACCGGCGGCATCGTGGGCGGCAAGCAGGGCGTGCGGATCATCTTCGTCGGGCACGATGTCGAGCGTGACGCCGATGCGCCCGGCCGCCGCGTTGATCGTGATGTTCTGGTGCAGCATGGCGTGAAGCTGCTGCACCTGGCGCTGGCGGAATTCGCCGGCTGTTTTGACGAGGGTGCTGAAGGCCGGCGCATCGAGCGGCTTCGGATTCTTCTTGTCGCGCCCCATCGTCCAGGGGCCGATCAGGGCCGGCTCGGACTCGCCGTCCAGAATCATCTCGACGGCCCAGCCCTCGTCGTCTTCGTTCTTGACGATGCGCGCGGTCCAGCCGTTGTTGCGCCAGAGCCGCGCTTCCTGGACCAGGTCGGGTGCATCCGCCGCGATGGTTTCGTTGGTTTTGTTCGTTGTCATGGCCGCATTTTAAGTCCGGCCATCTTCAGGAACCAATCAACCGTCTGGTCTCACGCCAATGCAGTCGGCCCCTGAATATGGGGTCCTTTCAATCGAAGGGATATTGACGGGCAAGGTGCGATCAGCTCATCCGGCTAGGCCATTGCCTTGCCGTATGGAAGACACGCAGAATTTCCACAGTACCGCCGCGCACTCGATAGGGCAGGATATAGGAGAACCGCGTTACGACAAGTTCGCGAGTCCCGGAGATTCGACCAGGTCGCCCCATCTCGGGGTGATCCGCGAGCATTGCGGCGCTATCGCGTATATGCACCACAAATTCCGCCGCTATGCGTGGGCTATCCTTGGCAATGTAGGCAGCTTCATCGTCCAGGTTCTCAAGGGCGCGACGTAGCCATTTAACCGGCATACTTCTTCACCACGGCATCGACTTCCTCATCCGATGCGAAGTCGTTGGCGTCCGCTTCCTGAAGCGCCTGCTGAATTTCCCCGATCTGCCAAGCCTCAAGGTCGACATATTGTCGAAGGGCTTCACCAGCGAGGTAGGACTTGGATCGATGAGTGGCTTCAGCCAACTTGTCGAGTCGCTCCTTCATTTCTGTTGGAACGCGCAAAGTCAGTGTCGTGGTCTCCATTTACAAGCCTTTGTGTTAACGTGTGTACAAATGCATACTATCACGAGATCGCAGGGTGAAATCATCAGACGTCACCCACTGACAAGCTACCAGAGCGTCTCCCGCTCCGCACTCGCCGAGATCTTGTGGATGGTGAGATCGGTGCCGTTGAATTCGTCTTCCGCATCGAGGCGGATGCCGACGAAGGCTTTCAGCGCGCCATAGACGATCAGGCCGCCGCCGAAGGCGATGGCGATGCCCAGCGCGGTGCCGGCCAGCTGGCTCATGAAACTGATTCCGCCCAGCCCGCCCAGCGCCTTCGCGCCGAAGATGCCGGCGGCGATGCCGCCCCAGGCGCCACACAGGCCGTGCAGCGGCCAGACGCCAAGCACGTCGTCGATCTTCCAGCGGTTCTGGGTCAGGGTGAACATCACGACGAAGAGGCCGCCGGCAACGCCGCCAGTGATCAGGGCGCCGATCGGGTGCATCAGGTCCGAGCCGGCGCAGACAGCGACCAGGCCGGCCAGCGGGCCGTTATGCACGAAGCCGGGGTCGTTCTTGCCGGCGACCAGTGCGGCCAGCGTGCCGCCGACCATGGCCATCAGCGAGTTCATGGCGACGAGGCCGGAGATCTTGTCGATGGTTTGCGCGCTCATGACGTTGAAGCCGAACCAGCCGACGATCAGGATCCAGGCGCCGAGCGCAAGGAAGGGAATGCTTGAAGGCGGATGCGCCGAGATGCCGCCGTCCTTGTTGTAGCGTCCGCGCCGCGCACCGAGCATGAGCACGGCGGCGAGCCCGATCCAGCCGCCGACGGCGTGCACCACCACCGAGCCGGCGAAGTCGTGAAACTCCTCGCCGAAGCTGGACTTGAACCAGGCCTGGATGCCGAAGGCCTGGTTCCAGGCGATGCCTTCGAAGAAGGGATAGACGAAACCGACCAGCAGGACGGTGGCGGCCAGTTGCGGGCCGAAGCGCGCTCGCTCGGCGATGCCGCCAGAGACGATGGCCGGGATCGCGGCGGCGAAGGTCAGCAGGAAGAAGAACTTGACCATGTCGTAGCCGCTCTTTTGCACCAGGGTTTCGGCGCCGGCGAGGAAATTCACGCCGTAGGCGATGCTGTAACCAATGAAGAAGTAGGCCAGGGTCGATGCCGAGAAGTCGCAGAGAATCTTGACCAGCGCATTGATCTGGTTTTTCCGGCGCACAGTACCCAGTTCCAGAAAGGCAAAACCGGCATGCATGGCCAGAATCATGATGGCACCGAGCAGAATGAACAGTACGTCGGCGGATGTTTTGAAATTCTCCATTGTGGGGCTCCTGAAAGGCTTTAGGCACGAATGAGATGCATGAAAGCAATGACCATTCCTGCCTTTGTATAGCTGATAAAACAACAAGTTAGAATGTCAGCCTGAAAAGGAGCGCACCTAAACGGTGCGTCGCACGCACGTGTTGCACTGTAATGGTGTGCGATAGCCGCGAGACTGGAAACTCGGCGGTGGCGATACGGCGAGTTGACGGGCGGGTGCGGGACCCGCGTCAGTTCGCTGGCTTGCTCGTGGCTTCGGGTGGCTGATAGGCGCGCGGCAGCAACACCCACATGCGGCCTTGCTGTCGCATTTTGCCGGCCTGACTACCCGCCTCGGTACCGCTGCCCCAATAGAAATCGGCACGCACCACACCGCGAATTGCGCCACCGGTATCCTGCGCCAACATCAGCCGATTGAGCGTCTGGTCACTGTACGGCCGGGTGGTCGCCAGCCAGATCGGTGCTCCCAGCGGCACATGGCGCGGGTCGACGGCTATTGATCGCTCCGGGGTCAGTGCCAGACCCATGGCGCCTTGCGGCCCGCTACCCGTCGCGGGCAACTCTCGGAAGAACACCAGGCTGGGGTTGGTGTTGAGCATTTCCGCCAGGCGCGCCGGGTTGGCTTTGGCCCAGGCTTTGATGCCTTGCATCGACGCCTGCTCGATCTTGAGTTCGCCCTGATCGATCAGCCAGCGGCCGATCGAACGATAGGGGTGCCCGTTTTGGTCGGCGTAGTTCAAGCGCACGCGGCTGCCATCGGTGAGTTGCACCTGGCCCGAGCCCTGAATCTGCATGAAGAACAGATCAATGGCGTCGTCTATCCAGAGCAACGCTTGCGGTGAGCGCTTGCTTTCCTCGGGAGCCCATTCCGCGCGCGAATAGTAGGGAATCAGCTTGCGCCCTTCGATCCGTCCGCGCAGACGCAGGTGTTTGAGTTCGGGATAGAGTTCGGCCAGATCCACCACGATCATGTCCTCGGGTGGACCAAAGACCGGGTTCTGGAAACCTCGGGTTTGGCTGCGGCTGCCTTTGAGAATGGGCTCGTAGTATCCGGTGACCAGCCCGCTGCGCGAACCATCGGGATTGACCAGCGCCCAGGGGCGGAACTGGGATTCGAACCAGGCGCGCAACGCTGACGCGGACTTGTCTTCGACGGCGCGCGCCGAACTACACACCGCTTTCCACAAGTCCTTTCTTTCGAGGCCGGAACAGCTGGTCAGGAAAGCGCCGAATACCGTCGCTGGGTCATCGTCGTTCCAGCTGGGCAAGTCAGCCCAAGCGGCTTCCTGCATCGGCTTTTCTGCCGGCTTGGGTGGCTCAACCGTTGGAGGCACGGGACAGACTGGACACACCGGGCAGACCGATGCAGCGCCCGGTGCGGGACAGGCTTGTTCTCGCGTGCGTGTTTGAGAAGGAGTTTGCGCACAGCCGGCAAGAACCAGCAGGACGAGAATGACGGGAAGAAATCGAAACATGGTTCTGCTAAAGTTCGGTGCTTTCAAGAGCCTGCAAGCTTAACCGATGTGGAGTGCATCCTTGGGCAGCCGCCACAGAACAACAGGCCTTGGGCGGCACCCAGACCCCCAATCCAAACCACCTGTTTACGAGATCGCGATGACCGACCCCTCCCATCCATTTGCGCCTTTGATAGACCGCCTCGACGCGCTGTTCGACCGCATCGAGGCAGCGCTACCGCCACCGTTGCCTCCCACCGACTGGTCGGCTACGGCGTTTCGCTGGCGCACCCGTGCCGGTCGCGGCTGGCTGGAGGCCGTCAAGCAGCCACACCGAATCCGCTTTGAAGACTTGCAGGGTGTCGACGATCAGAAGCAGCGCATCGCCCAGAACACCAAGCAGTTCGTCGCCGGGCGCAGTGCCAACAACGTATTGCTGACCGGCGCGCGCGGCACCGGCAAGAGCTCGCTGGTCAAGGCCGTACTCACCCAGTTTGCCGCCAAGAAACTACGCCTGATTGAAGTGGACAAGGACGATCTGGTGCATTTGCCGGAGATTGTCGACCTGATTGCCGATCGGCGCGAGCGCTTCATCATTTTCTGCGACGACCTGTCCTTCGAATCGGGCGAGCCCGGTTACAAGGCGATGAAGAGCATTCTCGACGGCTCGATCAGCGGCATGCCGGACAACCTTCTGGTTTATGCGACCTCCAATCGCCGCCATTTGATGCCGGAAAAAATGTCCGAAAACCTCGAGACAAAATACAACGCGGACGGCGATATCCATCCCGGCGAAACCACGGAAGAAAAGGTCTCGCTCTCGGAGCGTTTCGGCCTCTGGCTGTCCTTCTATCCTTTCGGCCAGGACCACTACCTGGAAATCTGCGCTCACTGGATGGCCGAGTTCGGCATGTCGCAGCAACAGATTGCCGCTGCGCGCAGCGAAGCCTTGCAGTGGACTTTGATGCGCGGCTCACGCAGCGGCCGCGTGGCCTGGCAGTTTGCCCGCGACTATGCGGGGCGCCATGTCAGGAAAGCGCGCACCGGTAAATCAGTTTGAAACTCACCGAAGTCGCCGCTGCGGTCATCGAGCGCCCGGGCGAAGATGGCGCTATCGAGTTCCTGCTCGGTCAGCGCGCGCCCGGGAGCGTTTACCAGGGCTACTGGGAATTTCCCGGTGGCAAGGTGGAAGCAGGCGAAACGCCGCATGCCGCGTTAGTGAGGGAACTGCGCGAAGAGTTGGGCATCGAAGTGCTGCGCGCCGATCCCTGGTTGCGACGCGAACATGTTTATGAGCATGCCCACGTCCGGCTGAATTTTTTTCGCGTGCGCCAATGGCATGGCGAGTTGCAAGACCATGTGCATAGCGCTCTCTCCTGGCAGCGCGCCGAATTTCCGACAGTTCCGCCAACGGTTGCGCCGATGCTGCCGGCCAACGCCCCGGTGCTCGCCGCGCTGGCTCTGCCGGATTTTTATGCCATCACCCATGCCGCAGAAATCGGCATCGACGCCCAGCTACTGGCGTTGGCGCACGCGCTGGAAGGCGGCCTGAAGCTGGTGCAGTTACGCGAACCAACACTGGACGCGGCGCGGCGCTCGGCCTTTGTCCATGCTGCCGTCGATCTGTGTCATCAGTTCGGTGCGCGCGCGCTGGTCAATGGCGATGCGGCGCTGGCCGAAGCGTCTGGTGCCGACGGGCTGCACTTGCCGGCGCGGCAACTTGCTTCCTGCAAAGTGCGGCCCGATTTCCCGCTGGTGGCGGCGTCATGCCATACACGTGCAGAGCTGGAGCGCGCGGCTGAATTGGGCTGCGACTTCACGGTGTTCGGCCCGGTACAGGCCACGGCCAGCCACCCGTGGATCGAGGGCATCGGCTGGGAGGCTTTTGCGTCCCTGCTTGCCGTGTCACCAGCGCCGACTTTTGCGCTGGGCGGGTTGTCTGCCGCCGATCTGGATACCGCGCAGCGCGCCGGCGCTCACGGTATCGCCGCGGTACGCGCGGCCTGGGCGGATTAGGCGCTTACTCGGACGGGTCGTCCGGCCCCGGTTCGTCGGTTGCTTCGACGCGATACTGCTCCGAGGCCCAGGCGCCGAAGTCGACGCCCTTGCAGCGCGCCGAACAAAACGGCCGGTAGCGGTTTTCCGGCACCCATTCCACAAGTGCACCGCAGCTCGGACAGGCAACGGTGCGGACTTTGGCCGGCTTCAGCGTTGCCATTGCGATTGAAGTCTCGGGTCATCCATGAAAGGCTTTTTACCAAGGCGAACACGGCGACACGGCGAGAAGCAATGATTTGGCCTTTCGCCGTGTCGCCGTGTCGCCGTGTTTAGCTGCATTTCGTTCCGCTCATTCAGGACCCGAAAGAACTTCCTGCAGGGATTCATGCTCAAATTTCGGCGCATCACCGACCGGCTTCAGGTCGTCTAGCCAGCAGGCTTCGTCGTCACGCTCATAGATCAGGAAGCGGCCGCGCAGACTGGGGTCCTTGGCTCGGTGGTAGCGCAGATAGATGTGCTTCTCATCGACGGCGAGAATCTCGATCTTGCCGGTCTCGTGCGACATCGCAAAACGCGCACGGCGCGCCAGTCCCGCACCCCGGCGCAAGGCCTCGCGGAAGATTTCCCAGCCGCGCACGATTGGCACTTTGTAGGGGTCGTTACCAGCGGTGGGCCGCCCCTGGAACAGGTAGTAGGGCGGACAACCAATCCAGGACAGCTTGCGGAACAACTCCGAGAGCACCTCCGGATCGTCGTTGATGCCGGCGATCATCGGGCACTGATTGGTCATGATGACACCGGCGCGAATCAGCTTGTCGAGCCCCTCGATCGCGGGATCGGTCAGCTCGCGCGGATGGTCGAAGTGGTTCATGAAATAGATGCGCTTGTGCGGCGTCGAGTACTTGCCCAGCATTTCAAGCAATGGCGCATCGTCAAGCACGCGCCAGGGATTGAAGGCGGTCATCTTGGTGCCGATGCGAATGATCTGGACATGGTCAATCTCGCGCAATGTCTCGATGGTTTCAGTCAACCGACGCGTGCTGAGCAGCATCGGGTCGCCACCGGTGAGCAGTACGTTGGTGATTTCCGGATGATTGCGAATGTATTCGAAGCCGGCGCTGAGATCCTTTACCGCCTCGTCGTTGTCGTTCATGAACAGGCGCTTGCGGAAGCAGTAGCGGCAGTAGGCGCCGCAGACTTCGTTACACAACAGCAGCGCAGTGTCCGGGTACTTGTGCTGCACGCCGGGCACGACGGTATTGGCCAACTCGTTGCTGGCGTCGAGCTTGCCCCAGTCGTTGAGCTCTGATTTGTTTGGAATCACCAGTTGCCGAATCGGGTCGGCGGGATCGTTCCAGTCGATCAGACCAAGGTAGTACTCGCTGACACGAAACGCGTAAGCTTCTGCGACAGGCTGCAGCGCAGTGCGCTCTACCTCGGTAATTTGCGGGATTTGGTCCATCCGCTTGATGTACTTCATTGGGGTCTCCTGTTCTTAAGGTGCGGCAGCGATCCCGGCCGAATCGAATCGGCTCTGCCGTCACGGTATACCAAGACTACTTCCGCAGCATCCTTTGCACGGCTTCCAGATGTTCCGGCTCGTTGTGACACATGCCCTGAAATGATGCGCAAATGTCGAGAAAATCCTTCAACTCCATGCGCTGTGCCATTTTCATCAGGCGCTTGGTCAGACGCAACGCCTTGGGCGGCTGTTTCGCGATTCGTGCAGCAAGTTCGAGCGCTGTTGGCATCAGGCTCTCCGGCTCCGTTACATCAAGCACGATACCCAGCGTCTTTGCTTCTTCGGCGCCGACAATACGCCCCGTGAGTGTCAATTCAAATGCCTGCTGGTAGCCAATCAGTCGTTGCATGAACCACGCGCCACCATCGCCCGGAATAATACCCAGATTGAGGAAGGTTTCACCGAACTTGGCCCGGTTCGACGCAATGCGGATATCGGCCATGTTCGCAAGATCGAAGCCGGCGCCAATGGCCGGGCCATTGACCGCCGCGATCACCGGAATCTCGACGGCGTTCAGCGCCAGCGGGATACGCTGGATGCCGCGCCGATAGCGCTGGACCACTTCCGCCACATCGCCCGCAAAATCGCCGCCGCGTTCGGCCATGTCCTTGACGTTGCCGCCAGCCGAAAAGGCCGAGCCCGCACCGGTGACGACCAGCACCGACACGTCGTCACAGTGATTCACCCATTCGGCCACGCTGACGATGTCGTCGATCAGGCGGGTGCCCGTGAGCGCATTGCGTACGTCGTCACGATTTAGCGTCAGCGTCGCCACGCGCTGGTCCAGGTTCAGCAGCGCATCGCCGAGTGTGGGCAGGGTCATAACAAAGCGTCCTTCGACTTGGCCGCCAAACGATCAACAATGATCCGGGCATCGACCACCGCGTAACCATCGTCATAGGCGATTACCGGGTTGAGATCCAGCTCCATCAACTGTGGATAGGCGTCGACGACGCTGGAAACTTTCAGCAGCAGATCGATCAACGCCTCCTTGTCCACTGCGGCGTCGCCACGCACCCCCTTGAGAATCTTGCGCGCCTTGATTTGTTCGACCATCGAGCGGGCATCGTGACGCGACAGCGGAATGGCGCGAAATGCGACATCCTCAAGGATCTCGACAAATATACCGCCCAGGCCAAACATTAGTACCGGGCCAAAAATCGGGTCTCGCATGACGCCGATGATTACCTCGGTCCCCTTGCGCGCCATTGGCGTAACCAGTACGCCATGGATATCGGCATCCGGATTGTAGGCCTTGCATGATTTCATGATTTTGGCATAGACCTTGCGCATCGCCTCTTCGCCGTGCACGTTCAGTTTGACGCCACCGGCATCGGACTTGTGCAGGATGTCTTTCGAAACAACTTTCATCACCAATGGCTGATCGCCAAAACTCGCGGCGACTTCTTTCAGCTCGTCCTCCGAGCGCACCACCTGTTCCGCCGGCATGGATACGCCATGGGTGCGCAACAAGGCTTTTGCCTCGAACTCAAGCAGATCGCGCCCCTCCGCCTGAGCTTGGGCAAAAAGGGCCTGCACCTGACTGTCCGGCGTCACCGCCGGCGCGTTCGAATGCTCTCGGCTGGCAGCGAGATAAATGCCGCGTTCGCCCAGCGCCGACAAGACACGCACCGCATGCTCGAGAGAAGAATAAACAGGCAGGCCGGCCTCGTGCAAGCGACGCAATGCCGGCGGCCGAATCGGCGCATAGAGGCTGTAGATCACCAGAGGCTTGCTGGTCTTCTGAGCGAGCTCGATCATAGACTCGGCACCGCGCATCTCGTCGCCGAGCAAGGTTTCCGCGAAGCGGATGTTGTAGCCGCCGAACATCCCAACCAGAAATATGCTGTCGACGTTGTCATCCTCGGCGACGATCTCCATGCAATTCGCCAGCAGGGATGGTCGCGCATCGCTGCTGCCGGCCACGTCCACCGGATTGACCAGGGACGCCTGCGGCAAAAGAATCGCGCCGAGACGCTGACGAGTAGTTTCGCTGAGTTCGGCGAGCTCCAGACCCGCCTCGGCCAGCCGGTCGGAGGCAATCGTGGCCTGGCCACCGCCATCGGCAATCACGGCGACGCGCTTGCCGCGTGCCATCTGCAGCAAGCCCAGGCCCTCGGCCACCGGCAGGATCTCGTCAGAATTCTGCACCACGCTGACTCCGACCTGACGCAATACGTCGACGGTCATCGCGTAGCTGCCGGCGAGCGCCCCGGTGTGTGAACTGGCAGCCTTCTGGCCCTGCTCGGTGGACCCTGATTTGTACACCACCACCGGCTTGGTGGCGGTAACTTCGCGCGCCACATTCAGAAAGCGACGCCCGTCGCGAAAACCCTCGACATAGAGCGTCGCAACACGGGTATGTGGATCTTCGCCGAGATAACGCAGGTAATCATTGAAGCCGATATCTGTTTGATTGCCCGGCCCGACATAGGTGCTGAAGCCGACGTGCCCGTTATGCTCGGCTTCGAGCACGAGCGAAAGCAGCATGTTCCCCGATTGCGAAATGAAGCCGATGTCTCCCGCCTTGACATTGGCCAACGCCAGCAAATTGACCTTTTTGTGCAGATTGAACATGCCCGAGGTGTTCGGGCCGATGATGCGTACACCACCCTGGCGCGCGGCATCCAGTACCTGTTGCTCGAGTACTGCTCCCTCGGGCCCTGTCTCGCGAAATCCACTGGCCAGTATCACCGCCCCCTTGACGCCCTTCTTGCCACATTCGAGTAGTAACCCGGGCACCGAGGCGGCCGGAGTACAGATGAGCGCCAGATCGGCCGGGCCAGGCAGATCGGCCAATGCCGAATAGGCCTTGATGCCGAGAATCATGTCGGCCTTGGGATTGATCGGATAGATTGTGCCCTTGTAACCGTCCTTGACCAGACCGACCATGGCCTTGTAGCCGCGCTTGGTGGGGTCGGCTGAAGCACCGACGATGGCTATCGAATCCGGAGCCAGAAAGTCATGCAGCGGGCTGCGCTGTGGCGACGTTGTTTGGGTCGCGTCCATGTCTAAACCCCCTTGAATATTGGTGTGCGCTTTTCGGCAAAGGCGTCGATGCCCTCCTGCCAATCCTGTGTGGTTCCGGCGAACATCATGCCCTCCAGTTCCGCCACCAACGCCGTATCAAGCGTGCCCTCGGCCGCCATGTTCAGTTGTTCCTTGGCCAATTGCATCGAAAGCGGCGCCTTGCTGGCGATCTTTCGTGCAAACTCGCGCGCCGCATCGAGAAAGCCTTCATCCGGTAGTACACGATTGGCCAAGCCGATGCGAACCGCTTCATCCCCCTTGATGCGCTCGCCAAGAAACACCAGTTCACGCGCCTTGGCGAGACCCACCAGGCGCGGCAGCATATAGGTCACTCCGCCACCCAGAAATGTCCCGATACTGATTTCGGGTAAACCGATTTGCGCGCTCGCCGCCATCAAGATGAAATCCGAGGCGATCGCCATTTCGGCACCAGCCCCCAGAGCATATCCATTGACTGCCGCAATCACCGGCTTGGAAAGACGCATCAGCCGTTTGCAGACGATCTGCTCTCCCTGCGTATATTGGCGGCGCTCGAATGCCGTGCGTCCCACTTTGTGTTCCTTGAGGTCGGCTCCAACGCAAAACGCCCTTCCTTCACCGGTCAGAATCACCACCCGCACGTTCTGGTCGGCCTCAGCCACGCCCAGCGCGGTATTGAGTTCGTCATAGAGCTGCTGAGTCACCGCATTGAGTCGATGCGGACGATTGAGTCGAATCTCCGAGATTCCGTCGCTCGATTCGTAAAGAATGGATTCAAATTGCATGTTCGGCTCGCCTTCCTCGTTTCAGTAAATGGGTACTCATTGAAATACTAGTTTTGCATCGATGGCTTGCCCGAGTGGCATGCACTCATGAGAGCACCGGTTCAGCTATCGGATACGCCTGCGCTACGAAGCCGGACTGGCTGCGCGCCGATCATTCCGGCTTTCTATCCTGGCAGGAACTATCTGTAGAGCCGCATTTGCGTCCAGCTTCCGACCGCCCGGAGCCGGCCGCCAAGCGCCTGTTCGAGCTACCCGCCTGAGCTCAAGTCGCCACTTTCCGGGCGCGCCGCCGCTGGATAAAGACCACGAAACCCAGCAAGACAAACGCGGGAATGTACAACCACTCCTTGGCAGGTCGGTCGGCCGCCACTTCGAGCGCAGTGATCTTGAAGCCCTGCTCGATCCCGAGTTTTTCGGCCCGACTGCCAAACTTGACCATGATGATGTCTACGCTGTCGCCCGAGGGTAGCAGACGCAAGCCGATCGCATCAAGGCGCTTGCTCACCGGCGCTTTATCGCCGAGCGGCAGCAGAACACCCTTGGACACTTTGCGGGCATTGATGTCCTCACCCTCAATCCAGACTCGCAGACGTTCATCAGCCGGTGCCTGGCCGATCACTTCCATGATCTTGGTCGGCGAGATCCTGTCGTAAGGCGGATGCACCATGTCCATCCAGAAACCCGGTCGAAACAGAGTGAAAGTAACCAGCAGCAGCAATGCCGACTCCCAGATCTTGTTGCGCGTCATGAACCAGCCCTGGGTTGCCGCAGCGAAGATGAGATTGGCCACAATCGCCGTAAATATGGTCAGGAATAAATGCCAGCCACTGTCGATGCCGATCAGCAACAACTGCGTGTTGAAGATGAACATGAAGGGCAGGATCGCCGTGCGGATGCTGTAGCCAAAGGCAGTGATGCCGGTCTTGATAGGATCGCAGCGGGCGATACCCGCGGCGGCATAGGACGCCAAGCCCACCGGTGGTGTCACATCGGCCATCAGACCGAAGTAGAAAACGAACATATGCACGGCGATCAGCGGCACCAGCAAGCCGCTTTGCGCACCCAGTTCGACTACCACCGGCGCCATCAGTGTGGACACCACGATATAGTTCGCCGTGGTTGGCAAACCCATGCCCAGAATCAGGCAGATCACCGCCACCATGCCCAGCATGATCATCAGGTTGCCGCCCGAGATCAGTTCGACCAGTTCGGTCATGACCAGACCAACCCCGGTCAGGGTCACGGTACCTACGATGATTCCTGCAGTGGCGGTAGCGATGCCGATGCCGATCATGTTGCGGGCGCCGGTTCCCAGTCCGTCAAGGAGATCCTGAAAGCCGTGGCGAATGTCCGCGCTCAAATTACCGCGCTGGCGAAAGTAGGCAATGATTGGCCGTTGCGTAACCAGGATGAACATCAGAAACAGGGTCGCCCAGAAGGCCGACAGGGCTGGCGAGAGTTCCTCGACCATCAGGTTCCAGATCAGCGCCACGACGGGTAGCAGAAAATGCAGCCCTGACCTGAGTGTCGGCTTGACGTCGGGCAGAACCTCCATCGGCAGGTTCGGGTCGTCCATGTGCAGTTCGGGATAACCCGTACCGAATTTCAACAAAGCCACATAGGTGCCCAGCATCAGCACGCTAACGATATACATCGAGGCGGCACCCGTAAGATCCTTGATCCAGCCCAATCCATAGTAGACCACCCCGGCGAGGAGGATGACGCCGGAAACGGTCATCATGGTGGATATCACCCGGTCTTTGAAGGGCGCGGGATTGCGGCGCGGAATGCCGCGAATATCTGCCTTCATCGCTTCCAGATGTACGATGTAGAACAGCGCGATGTAGGAAATAAGCGCCGGCAGAATGGCGTGTTTGAGTACCTGCGTATAGGGAATGCCGACGTATTCGACCATCAGGAACGCAGCGGCGCCCATCACCGGCGGCATGATCTGGCCATCGACCGATGCCGCAACTTCCACCGCGGCGGCTTTGTCGGGCCGGTAGCCGACCCGCTTCATCAGCGGGATGGTGAAGGTGCCGGTGGTAACGACGTTTGCAATTGATGAGCCGGAAATTACACCGGTGGCAGCCGAAGCAAGCACCGCTGCCTTTGCCGGGCCGCCACGCAAATGGCCCAGCAAGGAAATTGCGGACTTGATGAAATAATTGCCGGCGCCGGCAGTTTCGAGCAGCGCGCCAAACAGCACGAAGAGGAAAATGAAACCGGACGAAACGCCGAGCGCGACGCCGAAGATGCCTTCAGTGGTCAACCACAAGTGAGACATGCCCTTGCCGAGCGAGGCCCCTTTGTGCGCGATCATGTCCGGCATGTGCGGGCCCAGGAAGATATAGCCGATGAACGTAATGGCGAGAATGACCATCGGCAGGCCGAGGGCGCGCCGCGCCGCTTCAAGCAAGAGCGCAATGCCGGCAACCGATACCGTCAAATCAAGCATGCTTGGCTGGCCGGGGCGCGTGGACAGCTCGGTGTAGAACAAAAACAGGTAGGAGGCGCAGAACGCAGCGGCCAGCGCAAGTACCCAATCGAGCACCGGTATATAGCCGCGCGGCGAGCGCTTGAAGGCTGGATAGGCAAGAAACGCCAGGAACACCGCGAAGGCCAGGTGTATCGCGCGCGATTGGGTGTCATTGAGCACAAAGAAACCAAAAACAAACGGCAGGGGGGATGCGATCCACAATTGAAACAAGGACCAGGCCAAGGCCGTAAGCATCAGAATCTTCGCCACCACGCCCGTGGGTTTGCGACCTCCGGTGTCGGCCTCGGCAACCAATTGTTTCAGCTGCTCGTCAGACAGAACCGCTTCGGTTTCTTTTTCGCTCATTCAAGTGTCTCCTGAAGCGCCAATGCAAAACGGCCCCGATCGGAGCCGCCAGAATACCCGCCGAGGAAATCGGGTCGCCCCATTTTCCCCGGACACTTTCAAACTGATTACATCCAGCCTTTTTCCTTATAGTACTTCACAGCACCATCATGCAACGGGGCCGACAAACCGTTCTTGATCATGTCTTTCGGATCAAGATGAGCAAAAGCCGGGTGGAGCTTCTTGAAGTCGTCAAAGTTTTCAAAAACCGCCTTCACCATCAGATAGACCGTTTCTGCAGAAACCTTGGATGACGAAACGAACGTTGCGACTACACCATAGGTCGTCGTAGCGTCCGGGTTTCCTGCGTACATGCCACCCGGAATCGTAGCCGTGGCGTAGTACGGATACATCTTGACCAGCTTGTCTACCGCCGGGCCAGTGATATTCACCAGCTTGGCGCCGCAGGTCGTGGTCGGATCCTGAATGTTGGCCGAGGGATTGCCAACAACATAGGCGAAGCCGTCGATCTTGTTGTCGCACAGCGCTGGACCGTGTTCATCAGCCTTCAGTTCGGAAGCCAGACTGAAATCGCTCAACTTCATGCCACTGGCTTCAAGCAGCGTTTCCATCGTCGCGCGGGTACCTGAACCGGGATTGCTGACGTTGAAACGCTTGCCCTTGAAGCCAGCCAAAGATTTGACACCGGCTTCCTTGCGCGCCAAGACGACCAGCGGCTCGGGGTGAACTGAAAATACGGCGCGCAAATCGCTGACAGCACCATCCTTGAACTGGTTGGCGCCCTTGACGGCGTTGTACTGCACGTCGGATTGAGCGACGCCAAAGTCGAGTTCACCCGCCTTGATGGTGTTGATGTTGTAGACCGAGCCACCGGTGCTTTCGACGGAGCAACGAATGCCGGTTTTGGCGCGGTCCTTGTTCATCAGGCGGCAGATCGCACCGCCTGCGGCATAGTACACGCCGGTAACACCACCGGTACCGATCGTTACAAACTTCTGTTGCGCTAGAGCTGTAGGGCTGGCAAAGCCAGCGGAAATGGCAAGGGCAGCGGCGAGAGCCGTAATTTTCTTCATGAGTTTGTCTCCTTCGGTGAAATTGAAGGAACTGGGAGCAAGCCCCAATTCATTGATTGGTCCGGTTGATCCGGACTGTTTTTATTGCAGTGAAACACCATGGTATTCCATCAGAGTCCCAGAGGCAACCCGGCGGGAAATCTGGAACCCATTCTCTTCAGGCACTTCTCACGTAACGGAATCACGGCAATTTTGAAGCCTGTCCAGACAGGACAACACTCTGTTACTCGTTACAAATTACAAAGCGTGAGTTCAAAAGTCACTATCGAATCGACTTGCCTTGGTCTCTGGTCCATGTCCGGGCGAAGAAAACGGATGTTTATCGCAAATTTCCCAGCGGATATCTCGGGCAGGCAAGGCTCTCCCTGTCCCGTTCTCAGTCGAATCAACTGTGCGCTACGGCCACTTAACATGAGCTGGAACGCGCCACGCTCGGCAGTTTTCTGCTCTGATCGGCCCGAAGCACGCAACAATCGCAAAACGATGGCCAGTCCGGCTCTAATCGGCATCATTGGCGCTATCCAACCATTGATGTCCTGCTGGCGCAATGCCGGATCGCGGTGGCGCCAGTAATGGTAGCCCGGCAAGTCAAATTCGCACACACCGCCAGGAATCGCCGAGCGGTTCTTGATCGACATCAGCCATTCGTTTTCGCGCAGGTAATGACCGATCTTGCCGTGCATGGCCAGCAACATTGAACTGGCCTGCTCGATCTCGTAGAGCGCCCCGGAAAGCGCATCTTCCGATATTTCGGGATTGTTGCGAAATGACAGAAGAATTTGTCGCTGGCGTTCTAGTTCCTGCACCAGATCAAATTTCAGTTCCGCGCGCCCCGCCACCTCGAGTATCTCGAATAGTGTGAGCAGCGCCACATGGTGCTCCATGGCACCCTCGGCGGCACTGAAATGCGTGATCTTGTCAAACAGATCTTCAAGCCGCAGCAACGTGCGAACGCGCTCGCTGAGAGGATATTCGTAAGTGATCACTTGCGAGCCGAATCAAGGAAATAGCTGCGATTGTGACCCAAAACAGTGCAAATCTCAACCGAGCGACGCAGATACCCGGCGATGCACCGCCATCTAGTTGAACAGAACGCGTGTGAATTCCTCGTCTACACCGAGCTCTTCGTCGTCGCTGTCCTCAACGAGGAGTTCCTCGAGTATCAGCGCATCGACTTCATGACGATAGCGCCAGATTACTGCCAGTACGATCACCTTCAGGCGGTCGAGACTGACCTCGGCATCGGGAAGGGCCAAAGCGCGCTCGATGATGGTTTCGCGCAATGGAGCGTCGACAGCGTCGTGTTGCTCAAGAAAAGTAATGAAGCCACGACACGCGGCAGGCAGCCTCTCCAGTTCTTCATCGTTGTAGATCCGCACGGCGCCCTCTACAAGCGGACTGCTGCAACGCCCGCTATCTTCTCCTGCCAGGCCATCGAGCCAGGACAATGCGGCCGTGATGTCGTCATTGCCAAAACCTGCCGCAGAAAGTTTCTTGGCCAGCACGGCCGGTTCCGGGCAGGCATCGGGAAGGTAGTTTTCGAACAGATAAACCAGAATATCAATCATGAGGGTGTATGAAGTCTTTGGTAGAGGCCACCGGGCAATTGTGCAACGCGGCCGACGAGTTCCATGGGCAACAGCATGGCAAGAAGGTCGGCGGGCGTCAAGCCGCAGCGTGCAGAAAGCATGTCTATGTTGCAGGGAGTTTCACCCAGCATTGCAAGCACTTGCTCTTCCCTGTCAGTGCTACTCACCAGGGTAGCAGCAGTTTCTGCAGTCACGGCCGGTTTCGGCGGCGATTTCCAGCGCAATTCTTCTAGAATATCCTGGGCCGACTCGACCAGCTTTGCTCCCTGGCGAATCAATTGATGGCAGCCACGCGACAGCGGTGAATGTATCGACCCGGGAATGGAAAATACTTCACGCCCCGCTTCAGCCGCCAGCCGCGCCGTAATCAGAGAGCCGCTGCGGGTGGCCGCCTCGACTACCAGACAGCCCATCCCGAGTCCCGCGATGATGCGATTGCGGCGCGGAAAATTGCCCGCCAGCGCTGGCGTACCAAGCGGGAATTCACTGATGACAACACCGTTTTCCGCGATCTTGCGCGCCAGTTCCTCGTTGCGGGCCGGATAAAGACGGTCGGCTCCGGTACCGATGACGGCTACGGTGCTGGCCGCTGTCGCCAGCCCTCCGCGATGTGCAGCGGCGTCAATGCCCAGCGCCAAACCGCTGACAATCGTCAAACCGGCCTCGCCCAGCACCTTCGAGAATGCCTCGGCATCGCGCAAGCCTTGCGCCGTCGCGTTGCGACTGCCAACCACGGCCAGCATCGGACGATTAAGTGCGGCGACCTTGCCTTTTGCGTAGAGCAGCACAGGTGGGTCGTCCGAGCTCAACAGGCTCTGCGGGTAATCAGAGTCCGCCAGAGTCAGCAACTGGTTTACCGGATGATCCGCCCAATCAAGTGCGGCTTCCAATTCCGAGTTGCACTCGTGCCCCAGCAAACGCTCGGCCAACACCGAACCGATAACTGCAGAGAGCGCCCCGTGTCCGGCTTCAAAAATGGCTTGTGGCAGGCCAAAGGCCTTGAGCAAATTGCGCTGGGATTCGCCACCGACTCCAGGAACCAGCGTTAAGCGGAGCCAGGAAGCAAGTTCTTGGCGGTCCGCCATGATGTGCTCTTTGTACGTTCCGCCGGCGTCAGGGCGTGCGGACGGTGTCGCCAATGACAACCGGGTGGATCGAGTTCATAACCAGCGCATACGATACCCGGTCAAAAACCCGAAACACAAACAACAGACCATTGCGCGAATCCGGCAGCTGGTAGTCGGTCTTTTCGCCTTCGAAGCGGTTTCTTACATTGGCTCCCGCCAGATCGACAGCAAGCACATGGCCGGGTTCCATTCCGTCTGCTTTGCCGCGATTCAGCGTAATCACCGACTGCGGGCCGCCGAAATTCACGCCACTGTAAATGGACAATACCCTGGCATTGATCTTTTTCTTCGGGGCGCGCGGAATATAGCTGGGCACATCCTGCGGCGGAGCCGCCAGCAGCCGGTCGTCACGGACGATTTCCTGTTTGGATGTGATTACCGTGAAACTTGACGGGTTGCCATCCCTGGTCATGCGCGCAGTACCAAGGAACACTGCTTCGTGCCCCAGCGTTTCCTGGGTGTCGGGATCGAGCAAGGCCTTGCCGGGACGGAAAATCTGCCAAACCTTGTGCCGGTCTTTGACCTCCGTCGTATAGATGTTGTCGCCGGCCCCAGCGATCACGCGGTTGTCCTGCAGGGCGACAACACGGGGAGCACTGTCGAGCGCGGCTTTATCAAGCACACGCGGCTCGCTGAGAAATGGCTCAATGTCCTGCGGCGGGATGGTGGGAATGCCTTTTCTGAGCGGCTCGACGTACTCGTGCCGCTGCTGTTTGATTGTCACCAGTTTCAGGTGCGGCTCATTGCCACTCTTGTCGAGCACGATCACCTGGCCGGGATAGATGCGCTGCGGATTTTTGATATCTTCGGCATTCAGCTTCCACAATTCGCCCCAACGGTAGGGGTTCTTGAGGAACTTGGCAGCAATGCCCCACAAGGTGTCGCCACGAACCACGACATGACGGTCAGGCGCGCCGTCGGCCATATCCTTGGGTTGAATTCCTTGAGCGAGCACCAGAGTGCTTGAAATGCAGATGAGCAGCGCAGATATAATGCGACGCATGGCTTGATCTCCTGGCCGAGTGTCTGTGTGGATGGCGAACCACCCGAGTATCTGCCGGATTCTGCCCGACAATTCCCCCAGCATCAATTCTTTCAAGAGCGCTTTCATGGCCTTATTGCAGATTTTGCGTTATCCCGACCCCCGGTTGCACCAGAAAGCAGCCCCGGTCAAAGCGGTGGATGAGAGCATCCGCCAACTCGCGTCCGACATGGCCGAAACCATGTATGCCGCACCAGGCATAGGTCTTGCCGCGTCTCAGGTTGATCGGCATGTGCGTCTTATTGTGATCGACATCTCCGATGACAGATCGCAGTTGCAAACTTTCATCAATCCGGAACTTCTGGAGACTTCGGGCGAAATCGAGGGTGAAGAAGGTTGCCTGTCCGTGCCTGGCATCTACGACACCGTCAAACGGGCCAGCCACGTCAAGGTCCGCGCGCTTGGACTCGATGGCAAATCTTTTGAAATGGAGGCTGACGAATTGTTGGCTGTCTGTATTCAGCACGAGATTGATCATCTGGAGGGCAAGGTCTTTGTCGACTACCTGTCGCGCCTGAAGCGGGAGCGCATCAAGAATAAACTGCTCAAGCAGGCGCGCGAGACTTTTTAATGAAACTGGTCTTCGCCGGTACGCCGGATTTTGCCGCAAGCGCGCTTGAAGCAATTCTCGCTGCCGGCCATGAAGTCGTGCTGGTGCTGACCCAGCCCGACCGGCCCGCCGGGCGCGGCATGAGCTTGCAGGCCTCCGCCGTCAAGAAACTGGCGCTGAGCCACGGTATTCCAGTGTATCAACCAGAGCGCCTCAAGGACCCGGCGACGCACGAACCGATACGCGCGGCCTGCCTAGAACACGCTGCCGAGCTGATGGTGGTCGCCGCCTACGGCCTGATTCTGCCGCAGGCCGTGCTCGACTTGCCAAGCAAGGGCTGCATCAACATCCATGCTTCGCTACTGCCTCGCTGGCGTGGTGCGGCCCCGATTCATCGCGCCATTGAAGCAGGCGACACACAGACCGGCATCACCATCATGCAAATGGACGCGGGACTGGATACCGGGCCGATGTTGCTCGCCGAGGCCACTGAGATCGCGGCGGATGACACCACCGGCAGCCTGCACGATCGTCTGGCAACTCTGGGCGGCAAACTGGTGGTCGATGCGCTGGCGCGCTTCGACCAACTGATCCCGACCACCCAACCCGAAACCGGTGTCACCTACGCCAACAAGATAGACAAGACTGAGGCCAAACTCGGCTGGGAGCAGCCCGCCGCGGTCCTGGCCCGCAAGATACGCGCCTTCAATCCCTTTCCCGGCGCGGTGATACCGCTTGCCGGTGAGCAAATCAAGGCTTGGCGCGCTGAAGTCGTGAGCGGTAACGGGCGCCCAGGGCAGGTGCTGGCGGCCGACGCGAAAGGTATCGTCGTCGCCTGCGGTGAGGGCGTGCTGTGCATCACCGAACTGCAAAAACCCGGCGCTCGCCGTGTCACCAGCGCCGACTTTTTGCACGGCTCCTCGCTGAAGCCGGACTGAAACCGGGCTGCACACCAGGGCCGCTATCCGGTGAGCACCGTGCCGCCCTTGCAATCCGCCTCCAGATTGCAGGAGTCGACAAACAATTCCAGCATTGATCCGGCTTCCAAACACTCAACCGGTGCGCAGCTTCGCAACGTTCCGATTCATCCAGTGCCGCACGACATGCTGATACAGCCAGCGTTTGAAGCCGGACAGGTTGGCACCGTGTCTTGCGTAGAAGGCATCCGGACTGTCGAATAGGCCGAAGTCGTGATTGATGCCGTCTTTCTGGATGTAGGTATCGGTGCCGATCCATTCGACTGGCGGATTGCCCAGATTCGGCGTCGCCGCACCGTAGCCGCAAAAGCGCGTGGCAGCAGGATGGCGCTGCTGCAGGCTGGCCAGATAGCGCGCGTCGAGGATGAAGCCTTCGAGATTGATCCAGCGCCCCTCGAAATAGATTTCAACCCAGCTATGGATGATGCTGCGCGGCGCGAGCAAAAAGGCCAGGCCGGTAATGGCCCCGCGTTGCAGCGTTTTGTCGATGGTGAAGCCGTGAAAGCGGCAGAGTATGCCGACGGCGCGCAGCAAGGCCATCAGCAGGGTGCCTTTGGTGTTGCACTGGCCGATACCGTCGGCCAACACGCGCGAGGCGGACAGATCGTCCGACGCGTTGTAACCAAAGGCGATTTCATTGCGGACGAAATCATAGGCCGCGCCGATTCGCTCGAACTCGGGCAGAACATGCCAGCCACGTTCGTCGATCAACTTTTGCAAGGCAGGATGTCGGAAATCCAGCAAAGGGGTGACAGCCAGGAGTTTTTGCGGTGATGTATCGGGTTTCATTGTCGTGCTCCGAATGATGGAGCCACCATTTCAAACCCTGAAGCAACTACAGAGTCAAGCGCTTAAAATCAAATTCCCGTCCACCCGGTCAGTCCCCATGAAAATTGGTGAAATCGCGCAAGCTGCGGCTTGCCCCGTCGAAACCATTCGGTACTACGAACGCGAAGGCCTGCTACCGCCTACAGTGCGCAGTAGCGGCAACTATCGAATCTACTCGGCGATTCACTTCGAGCGTTTGAATTTCATTCGACGCTGTCGTTCGCTAGACATGAGCCTGGGTGAAATTCGCAGCCTGTTCCAGTTGCGCGATTCAGAAACGCCGGATTGCCGTGCGATTGATGATCTGGTCAATACGCATCTGTTGCACGTTGAAAACCGGATGCGCGAATTGCGCGCCCTGAAAAAACAACTGCGCGAACTGCTCGATGCCTGCGCCTCACCGGGTCAAATGGCGGCTTGCGGCGTGCTCAAGGGGCTATCGACAGGCACTGCGAAACCGGGCAGCAAGCTCTCCCATCTGCCCGGGACCCACCGTTAGCTGCGATCCCGCGCCGGGCCGGCGGTTTAGCCAGCACAAAAAGTCGGCGCTGGCGATACGGCGATTCACTGCCGCAGGTAGCGCCTCACCGACCAGAAACCCACCCATGACAGCCACAATCAGAGGATTGATGTCCTGCACGGCAATCAGACCGGGTAACCGCATCACCGCAAACGCGACGAACAAATGAGCGACCAGCACGGCCTGGATATCTTCCGCCAGACTGTGTGGGATATCTGTTGTGCCGGCAGTGCGAATCACGAGAACCAAAGCGGGACACTAAGGAATGAAGTCTAGTCGATGGGGTTGTTTGCCGCCGAATCAATCCCCATGCGAACAGGCTGGTATTCTTGGCCAATGCTGATGCTTCCTCCCCTTGCTGAAAGCCTCTATGAGGCCGCTGGTTTGATTGCCGCTGTACTCAGCGGGCGTAATTTCGATGCCGCGCTGTCACGCACAGGTCTATCCGGACAACTGCGTGCTGCCGCCATGGATTTGGTCTACCCGACCTTACGCGCCTTCGGCCGCGGCGATTTCCTGCTCGGCCAGTTGCTCGAGCGGCCCTTGAAAGACAAATCTGCACGCGGCCTTTTGCTTGCAGCGCTAGCGCGTCTTGAGGCACGTCCGGATGACGCACCCACGATCGTCAATCAAGCGGTGAAGGCTGCGACACGACTGGCCCATGGCCAGTTCAAAGGTCTGGTCAATGGCGTGTTGCGTAGTTTTCTGCGACGACGCGAAGAATTGCTGGCGGCAGCCGACGCCGATCCGGTTGCGCAATGGCGGCATCCGGCTTGGTGGATTGAGCGCTTGCGGAAAGATCATCCGGCGCACTGGCAGAGCATCCTCGCCGCGGGTAACACGCATCCACCCATGTGTCTGCGTATCAATCGCCGCCGTACCACCAGCGCCGACTTTTTGAGCGAGCTGGCCGCCGATGGCATTGCCGCGCGCGCGCTAGATGACGACGCGATTCTTCTTGCCAGACCGGTTCCGGTGGATCGAATTCCGGGATTTGCCGAAGGCTTGTGTTCGGTACAGGACTGGGGTGCACAAGCAGCTGCCCATTTGCTCGATCTGGGCAGCGGCATGCGCGTATTGGATGCCTGCGCCGCACCCGGTGGCAAGACGGCACACTTGCTCGAAATCGCGGACATCGAACTGACGGCGCTGGATGTCGATGATCAACGGACAACCCGCATCACAAGCAATCTGAGGCGTCTTGGACTCACGGCCAATGTTCAGGTAGCTGATGCATGTGCGGTTGATGCGTGGTGGGATGGCCACGTCTTTGACCGTGTTCTGGTCGATGCGCCCTGTTCGGCCTCGGGCGTGGTGCGCCGACACCCGGACGCAAAATGGCTGCGGCGCAAAACCGACCTTGCCGGATTCGCCACAACCCAGAAGACTATCGTCGATGCGCTGTGGCGAACTCTCGCCCCAGGTGGCAAAATGCTTTATGCAAGCTGTTCGGTGTTTGAAGAGGAGAATGCCCACCAGGTAGAAGCCTTCATTGGCCGCCATGCCGATGCCCGGCAACTGCCGACGCAATTGCAAAGCTATGGTCCAAAGATCGGTCCTGAATGCGTTACAACAACCGATACCACTATCCGTAGCACAACACGCGACAACCAACTGCAACTATTACCCGATGCCGAACATGACGGCTTTTATTACGCGCTGCTGCAAAAAACTTGAAGCCGGAATGGCGACGCTGCTGTTGGCGCTGCTGTTGCTGCCGGGCGCGATCGCCCACGCCGGCAGTATCGAGCCGACGCGTGCTGCACTTACGCCTGGCGAAGACAGCTACACACTCTCTGCCGAGTTTGCCATCGATCTCGGCTACCGACTGGAAGACGCCGTGGCACGTGGCGTTCCGCTTTACTTCAATCTCGAGTTCATCCTTGAACGCCAGCGCAAATATTGGGTTGATGAACACATCGCCTCGCGCAACTTGACCTACAAGCTGGCCTACAGCAGCCTGATGCGCCAGTACCGCTTGAGTACCGGCCACCTGCACCAGAACTTTGGCAGCCTGGCGGAAGCGATGCGTGTGGTTGGCCGCATAGCGGCACTACCCGTGGTCGACAAGAGTCTGGTGCACCCCGGGGAGACCTATGAGGCGGCAGTGCGACTCTCGCTCGACCGTAGCCAGTTACCCAAGCCTTTTCAGGTTGACGCCATCACGGATAGCGCCCTGCATGTCCAAGCCACGGTATTGCGCTGGCGATTCGTGGCGCCCGTGACACCCGCGGAGACACAATGAGGGTTGCTTTAGCGGTCATTGCGGCGCTTGGCGCAATCCTGTTGTTCCTGCTGGCCTCTGCATCAGCCAATACCGCCTTGTTTGCCGAGAATTACTCGTGGCTGCTGGCGATCAACGGCGCCGCCGCGGTTGCGCTGCTGGTTTTGGTTGGCCTTCAGTTGAGACGCCTGCGCAGCGACTTGCGCAGCGGCATGTTCGGTTCGCGCCTGAAGTTCCGCTTGTTGTTGATGCTGTCCCTGATGGCGGTGCTGCCGGGTGCACTCGTGTATGGAGTCTCGATGCAGTTTGCCGTGAAGAGCATCGATTCCTGGTTCGATGTCCGAGTCGATGCCGCACTGGAAGGTGGTCTCGATCTTGGCCGCAGCGTGCTCGATTCGCTTCAGGCGGATTTGCTGGAAAAAGCCAGAAGCGCGGCACTTGATCTGAGCGACGGCTCGTTTGTGGGTCCCAGTCGCTTGAATAGCCTGCGAGAGCAAACCGGTGCACATTCAGCAACCTTGATGACGCTTTCCGGCCAGGTGCTTAGCAACAGTTCGGGCGAGTTGGGTAGTCTGATGCCTTCAATCCCGGCGCACAGCCAGTTGCGCGCCGCGCGCAACACCCGCGGCCTGGCCTTGCTGGGTGAAGACGACAAAGGTGGCTTGATGGTGCGCGCACTCGCACCGGTCAGTGGCGGCGGGCTCAATTCCGATCCGAAAATCCTGCAATTGACACAGGCGGTACCTGACTCGATCACGAGTAGTGCCGGCAGTGTTGAAGCGGCACACCGTGATTACCAGGAACTGCAACTTGGCCGTACAGGACTTAAGCGAATCTACACATTGACACTCACCCTGGCCCTGTTGCTGGCGCTGTTTTCCGCAATTGCGCTCGCCTTTTTTCTGGCGGAACGTCTGGCTCAACCGTTGCTGATCCTGGCTGAAGGTACGCAGGCGGTTGCAGCGGGCGATTTCACGCCGCGCGCCACGGTGGAAGCTTCTGACGAGTTGGGCGTCCTGACGCATTCCTTCAACAGCATGACTCAGCAATTGGGTGAGGCGCGGACGCAGGCTGAGCATCATCGCCAGGAATTGGAAGCCGCTCAGGCCTATCTCGAATCGGTACTCGCAAACCTTTCGGCAGGCGTACTGGCCTTTGATATGCGCTTCCGCCTGCGTGCCGCGAACCGCGGAGCCCTGGCGATTCTCGACGACGATCTTTCCGGATTCGAGCAGACCCGGCTGCAAGACTGGCCACGTCACGAGACGTTGGCCGGCGCAATTCTGGGCGGCTTCGCGCGGCGTGGTGACGAATGGCAGGAACAGCTCGAAATCGCACGTCCTGACGGCATGCCGCAAGCTCTATTGGTGCGCGGCACTGCGTTGCCGGCAACGGGCGGGGGCGGTTACGTGGTGGTTTTTGACGACATCACCAAACTGATTGCCGCGCAACGCTCTGCAGCCTGGGGCGAAGTGGCTCAGCGTCTGGCCCACGAAATCAAGAACCCGCTGACGCCGATCCAGCTTTCCGCCGAGCGCTTGCAACTCAAACTGGCCGACCAGCTGACCGGTGCCTCAAGGGATTTGCTGGATCGTGCCACCCAAACCATTGTTAGCCAGGTTGAGGCCATGAAGAACATGGTCAATGATTTCCGCGACTATGCACGCACACCCTTGCCGCAACTTGCCAGCGTTGATCTTGATGCACTGATCAGCGAAATTCTGGGCCTTTATGAAAATTCGGATGTTCCGGTCACCATTGTCGGCCCGCGAAGTGGAATTCCCGATACGCTGCACGCGCCAGTGCCGACCTTTGAGCCCTTGCCGCCGGTTCTTGCCGATGCCAACCAGTTGCGCCAGGTACTGCACAACGTTCTGACCAACGCGCAGGATGCACTCGCTGACATTGCGGATGCAAAAATCACGGTCGCCACCGAACGGGACGGCTCAAGAGCAAAGCTGATCATCAAGGACACCGGACCGGGGTTCCCGCCACAAATTCTGTCGCGTGCCTTCGAGCCCTATGTCACAACAAAGTCCAAAGGTACCGGGCTTGGCCTGGCCATTGTCAAGAAGATCATGGATGACCACGGTGGCGAGATACGGCTGACGAACAATCATGGTGGTGAAGTCTGCATCTGGCTGCCGTTGGTAGCACAGGATGCAGCAATAGGAGTCTAGAAAATGCCCAAGATACTAGTGGTCGATGATGAGATCGGCATACGTGAGTTGCTTTTTGAAATACTGCGCGACGAAGGATACGACGTCCAACTGGCCGAGAATGCAGCAACGGCACGCGCCGCGCGCGAGACGGGACGACCCGACCTTGTCTTGCTCGACATCTGGATGCCGGATACCGATGGCATCACTTTGTTGAAGGAATGGGCGGGGAGCGGCCAGCTCAACATGCCGGTGGTGATGATGTCGGGGCACGCCACCATCGACACGGCGGTTGAAGCCACGCGAATCGGCGCCCTGGATTTTCTGGAAAAACCGATCGGCATGCAGAAGTTGCTGGCGGCGGTAAAAAAAGCGCTGGAACGCGGCGCGCAACACGCCGACGGAGGGCTGTCGCTGGCTGCCTTTGCCCGTCCCGGCCCCCTGCGCGATCTCAAACGCCGCCTCGATCAAGTGCTGAGCAAAAGCTCCTTGCTATTGCTGCGCTCCGCGCCCGGTGGGATTGTTGAGCTGGTCGCACGATCGGCACAAATCCCGGGTAAATCCTGGGTTGATCTGGCGCACGAATCCAATCCGCTCAGTATCGAGATGTTGCAACGCGCCACCGGGGGCGTGTTTTGGTGCGAGGAGCTGGCACGACTGACCCGGCTGCAACAGAAAAACCTGTTGTTCGCCGCTGATCGTCTGGATCGCTACAGCCTGCGCCTGGTCGCCGCCACCACGCACAGCAACGCGGAACTGCAGGAAATGGGCTGGGAAGAAGCCGGCCTGCTGCGCCTGTTCGAAACCGGACTGGGCGTGCCGGGCCTGGCTGAACTGAAAGACGAAGTACCCGACATCGCCGGCCACTTGCTGACACAGTTGATGGAGAACGACGAAATCTCGCTAAGGCGCTTTTCCAGCGCTGCTCTCAACATCCTGCGCCAGCATACCTGGAGTGGAGGTTACGCCGAGCTCAAAGCCGCCGTAAAATCGCTGGCGCTGGCTAGTTTGAGCGAGGAAATCAGCGATGAAGAAACCCTTGCACTTCTGGCACCCGCCGGTGAACCTTCCATCGTGCCGGCCAATTTGGCGCCGGAAGTGATCGAGCTGCCGCTGCGGGAGGCACGTGAAGCTTTTGAACGGATGTACTTTGAGTACCACTTGGCCAAGGACGGTGGCAACATGACGCGCCTGGCCGAAAAAACCGGCCTCGAACGCACCCATTTGTATCGCAAACTGAAAGACCTCGGACTCCGTTAAAAATCATGAGAATCGTAATACTCGGCGCCGGCCAGGTCGGCGCTTCCGTAGCCGAGGCGCTTGCCTCCGAAGCCAACGATATTACGGTCGTTGACCTGAACAGTCAGGCGTTGGTGCAGTTGGCCGACCGCCTCGACGTACGCACCGTGTCGGGCAATGGAGCGTTGCCATCGGTGCTCAAGAGCGCGGGTATCGAGGATGCCGAAATGCTGGTGGCGGTGACCCAGTCGGACCAGACCAATCTGGTGGCCTGCAAAATCGCTCGGCAGATGTTCAGCGTCCCCACTCGGATCGCCCGCCTGCGTGGGTCGGATTTTCTCTCCGATGAATCGCTGCTGTCTGATGACATGTTTTCAGTCAGCCATGCCATCTGTCCGGAACAGGACGTTACCGATTACATTGCGCGACTGATCGACTTTCCCGAGGCCTTGCAGGTACTCGAATTCGCCGATGGCAAGGCGACTCTGGTCTGCGTAAGAGCCTATGAAGGAGGGCTGCTGGTCGGTAAACAGATCCAGTCAATGCGAGAGCACCTGCCCAAGGGCGTTGATGCTCGCATCGTGGCAATTTTTCGCGAGCACCAGCCGGTCGACCCCACCGCCAAAACCGTGATCGAGGCAGGCGACGAGGTTTTCCTGCTTGCCGACACGCGACATATCCGCCCCGTATTGCGCGAGTTGCAGCGCATGCAAAAACCGGTGGAGCGGATCATGATTGCCGGTGGCGGCAACATTGGCGCTCGCGTCGCAGCGGCGCTGGAAAAAGACCACCAGGTCAAAGTAATCGAATGCGATGCACGACGTGCCGAGGCGATTGCTACGCGCTTTCATGACACTTTGGTACTTTGCGGCGAGGCAACCGACGAGAACATGCTGGCTCAGGAAAACATCGACGAGATGGACATGTTTCTCGCCCTGACCAATGACGACGAAGACAACATCATGGCCGCTTCGCTGGCCAAACGCCTTGGCTGCAAACGCGTGCTGGCGCTGATCAATCGCCGTGCCTATGCCGACATGGTGCAAGGCGGCCCGATCGATATCGGTCTCTCACCAGCACAGGTATCGATTGGCGCTCTGCTGACTTTTGTTCGCCACGGCGATGTGGCGCGGGTGCATAGCCTGCGGCGAGGCGCGGCCGAAGCGCTGGAACTGATCGTGCACGGCGATCGCAGCACCTCGAAGGTGGTCGGCCGCCGCATCGAGGAGCTGCCCGTAATCAAGGGCGCGCATATTGGTGCGATATTGCGCAATGGACCTTCAAAAACCGGCTTGAAGGACGGTATGCCAACATCGGTTTCAGGTCATCAGATCATAATTCCCCACCACGACACCGTGATCGAGACGGAGGACCATGTGGTGGTGTTCTGCACCGGCAGGCGTCAGGTGCCGAAAGTCGAAAAGCTGTTCCAGGTCGGATTCCACTTCCTCTAACCGGCAGTCGTCATGTCCCGTTTCGGTCCCCTGATTCGCGTCTTTGGCGCACTGCTGATCGGCTTTTCGCTATGCCTGGCAGTGCCCATGGCACTTTCCTGGTATCTGCAGGACGGCGCACATGAGGCATTCGACGAGGCCTTTGCGCTGGCCTTGGTGACCGGT
>JAIPCF010000142.1 GCA_021738385.1 Sulfuritalea sp.
CGCAACTTCCGCAGGAACGCCTTCGTCAGTAGCGATTCTGTCGAGACTCGCCAGTACCCAGCCATTTCCCTGGTAGTGAGCAAGCACTTCTTCATAATTGCGCACGATGCGACGGGTGCGCATGCGCTCGCCGAAATCCACCAGCCAGGACCATCCGAAATAGTCGATCAGGCGATAAAGCCCCTGTTCCACGAGTCGATTGAAGTGGTGCGAGTGAACATGCTCGAACTGGCCCTGATAGCGGATCGCGTCAATCTGCAGCACCAGTACCGCGAGCAACTCGCGGTAGGCGCCCTCGCTCAAGTGTCCGTTGTGGAACAGCCGTTGATAGTAGGCCTGCTCTTCGGAGAACGCTCGCAAATAGAGCAGCATCAGTTCTTCGTGGCGACCCATTTCCTTGCGCCGCAGCTCGGCGATCGCGTGCCGGATTCGAGTCGAATTTTTCTGGCACTGGTGCTCCAGTCGCTTGGCGATGTGCTGACCAAACAGGCCGCCGCGCAATAGATCGGGGATGCGTTCCAGAGTTATTTCCTGGGTGGCGAGGTCGCGTTCGAGCAAGGCCAGCCGGTCGGCCAGTGGCGCGCGGTCGAGACCGAGGCGCCGCATCAGTGTCTCGATGGAGAGTCCCTGGGCCAGCAAGGTGAACAACACTGCGCCGGTGGTCAGCGGCATGAACAGTTCGGCATGCGGAAACTCGGGAAGGCTGAGCACGATGGCCAGCGCGATGGCGCCGCGCAAACCACCCCAGAACATCACCATCTGGTAAGCCATGCCTACCGGCTGCGATCCAGGTAGCCGGCCCACCAGCGGCATCAGGCCGTAGATCAGCACGGCGCGTGAGAGCAGCATCGCCAGCACCACCCAGGGCAGATAGGCGAGCGAATCCCAAAGCGCCTGCAAATCCACCGACAGGCCGACCAGCAGGAAGATCAGCACGTTGGCGACAAAGGCCATGTACTCCCAGAAGTGATCCATATAGCCCTGCACCGAAGGTGATATCTTGGCTCGGCCCCAGCCGCCCAGCACCACGCCGGCAGCAACCACGGCCATCACACCGCTGACATGCAGCCAATGTTCGGCGACCAGGAAAGAGCAGTAGGCAAGAATGGTGGTCAGGGATATTTCGATTTCAGGCGAGCTCTGCACCTTGCCCAGCACCCAGCCGGTGGCCAGCCCGGCCAGCCAGCCTACTGCGATGCCGCCAAGAAATACCCGGAAGAATTCCCCACTGCCGGCCAGTGCGGCGTCCCAGCTGAAGTAGCCGGCCAACACCACGCCAACGAGAATTTTGGCCGCTACCAACGCTGTCGCATCGTTGAACAGGCTTTCGCCCTCGACCAGAATAGTCAGGCGTTTCGGTGCTCCCATCTGCTTGAACAGGGCGATAACCGCGACAGGATCGGTGGCGCTCAGAATCGCGCCCAACAACAGGGCTGCGGGAAGGGCAAGCGGTGTCGCGGCCCAGACCAGGAGTCCTATCAGGCCGGTGGACAGAATCAGGCCGGGCACGGCCAGCGTTAACACGGGCGCCAGATTGCGCCGCAGCAGTCGCGCATCCATGTTGTAGGCCGATTCGAACACCAGTGTCGGCAGAAAGACAAACAGAATGACTTCAGGAGCTACCCGGATATCGGCCAAAAAGTGCAAGGCTTCGGGCCCGATTTCGCCCAGTTCCTTGAGGCCGATTCCTACCAGCACCAGCGTGACGGTGAATGGCAGACGGAAGCGCTCAGCCAAACCCTTGGTGGCGGCAGCCACCAGCAGCAGGCCGACAAAAATGGCGACCAGTTCCGGAGTGGGCAAGGTGTGATTCATGGAAAGGGCAAGCCTTAATCTTGGGCTTGGCTGGATTCCCAAGCCCTCAATTCATCCTAGCAGGCCGATGCAGTCGCTACAAATTGTATTGAGGCGACATCAGCTTGGCTCGTCTCGAAAAACCGGACCAGACCGGCTCAATACCGCTGCCCGGCTAAAGCAGTTTTTCGATGTCGGCGGCGATGTCTTCAGGCTTGACGGATGAAGCGTAGCGATCGATCACCTTGCCCTTGCGGTCTACCAGGAACTTGGTGAAATTCCATTTGATGCCTTCGGTGCCGAGCAAGCCCGGCGCGCCAGCCTTGAGGAAGGCAAAGATGGGGTGGGTGTTATCGCCATTGACATCCACCTTGGAAAACATCGGAAAGCTGACGTCATAGTTCAGGCTGCAGAACTCGCCGATAGCGGCTTCATTACCCGGCTCTTGTCCGCCGAACTGGTTGCAGGGAAAGCCGAGCACGGTCAATCCCTGTTCGCCATATTTTCGCCACAAGGCCTCAAGGCCAGCGTATTGCGGTGTAAAGCCGCAACCGCTCGCAACGTTGACGAATAGCAGAACCCTGCCCCTGCAGTCCTTCATCGATCGCGTGCTGCCGTCGATGCCCTTGGCCGACAACTTGTAAAGTGCGCTCATCATTTCTCCTGATCAAGTTTGGCGGCGTAGCGCTTGAGATCGGCGAGGCGGACTACTTCCAGTGCTGCCGAGGAAGTCGACTCCAGTACCACCTGTGGCGCCATGCCGGCTTGCAGTGCTTCCTGCCAGCGGGATGAGCACAGGCACCAGCGATCTCCAGGCTTGATGCCCGGAAACCCGAATTCCGGATGCGGGGTGGACAAGTCATTGCCACGGGATTTTGAGTAAGCCAGAAATTCCGCGCTGGCAACAATGCAAACGCCATGGTTGCCGATATCCTCTTCGGTAACCTGACAGTCGCCAGTGCGAAAGAAACCAGTCATCGGGTCAGTGCTGCAAGTTTGCAGGACGCCACCCAGAACATTCTTAGCCAAGTCTTTCATTACGCTCTCCTGAATGCGACTAGGTTATCACTATGCTGGATCACCGGCCCTCTGCCGAAAGGAAACGGCTAGACTGGCAGTCCGTCGAATGCGCCAAAACTCATGGATTTCCCCGTCAAACCGCTGATTACCCTGCTGGCAATCGTCAATCCGATTGGCGTGATTCCTTTCTATATTCACTTCACTCGCAGCTTCAGCCCTGAACAGCGGAGCAAAACCATACGAACTGCGGCGTTTGCCGTATTCGTCGTGATTTCGATAAGTGCGCTGATGGGACTCAAGGTACTGGCGTACTTCGGTATCACCTTGGCTTCGTTTCAGGTGGGGGGAGGATTGCTGCTGCTGATGAGTGCGATCCAGATGCTGCAGGCCCAGCCCGCCGAATCGCAATCCAGCGACGTTGACGAAGGGGCGAGCAGGGCGGATTCCGGCGCCAGCATCGCCGTGGTGCCGCTCACCATTCCTTTGCTGACCGGACCGGCAGCAATCTCGACAGTCGTTATTTATGCCGAGAAGGCCAAGGGTTTCTGGCATCTGGGTACCTTGTTGCTTTACGGATTGATCATCGGATTGGCAACCTGGGTTGCGCTATCGCTGGCGGGTCGCATTGCGCGCTTCATGGGCCAGACCGGTATCAACGTGATGACGCGTTTAATGGGCCTGATCCTGGCGGCGATTGCCGTGGAGGTGATGTCCGACGGGTTGATAAAACTGTTTCCCATTTTGGGGAAATGACATGAGCGCAAACGAGTTGCCACTGAATCTGACTGAACTCCTGTTTGTACGCCAGCGCATCAGCTCCGAGGTGATCGAAACGCCGTTGTGGGCCAACGACTTCATGAGCCGAGAATTCGGCGCCCAGATTTTCTTCAAGCTCGAGAACCTGCAGCGTACCGGTTCATTCAAGTTGCGCGGCGCCAGCAACAAGATCAATCGCCTGCTTGCCGGCGGCAAGAAGATCCGCGGCGTGGTTGCGGCCTCGGCGGGCAACCACGCCCAGGGTCTGGCACGGGCTGCCATGGCGGCAGGACTGCAAGCAACCGTGGTCATGCCGGTCAGCGCGCCGCTGACCAAGATCGAATCCTGCAAAACGCTGGGTGCTGAAGTGATTCTTTCAGGCAACACGCTGGAAGACGCCAAGCAAGTCGCTGACGTGCTCGCAACGGAACGTCAATTGGAGTTCGTGCACCCCTATGACGATTGGGATGTAATTGCCGGTCAGGGCGGCGTCGGCCTGGAGATCTTCGATGCTCTGCCCGAGGTCGGTACCGTTATCGTGCCGCTGGGTGGTGGCGGCCTGATATCGGGAATAGCGCTGGCCATCAAACTGCAGCGTCCCGCAACGCGAATCATCGGCGTACAGACTGCAACCATCGCACCCTTTCGCAACTTCCTGGTCGACGGCTCGCTGGAAACGGTGACACCCGGTGCGCATACCATCGCCGATGGCATCAAGGTCAAAGCACCGGGCAAACTGACGCGGCAGGTGATCGCCCGCTATGTGGATGAGATTGTCGTGGTCGACGACAACGCAATCGCCGAGGCCATGGTGACGATGCTGGAGCGCACGCGCACTATTGGCGAGGGTGCCGGCGTAGTCGGGCTGGCCGCATTGATGAAGCGACTGGTAGTGCCGCGCGAGGGTGAGTCGGTTGCCGTCGTAGTCAGCGGCGGCAATGCCGACATGAGCCTGGTCGGCAGATCTATTGACTATGGCCTGGCTTCAAGCGGTCGGCTGATGAGTCTGGTGGTCACCATGCCCGATTCGCCGGGCCACCTTGCCGCATTGCTGGGTACGGTCGCCGAGCACGGCATCAACGTGCAACACGTCGAGCACCGCCGCGGCGAACTTCATGTGCCGGTCGGCATGACACAGGTGATCTTGCAGATCGAAACCCGCGACTTTGCTCACCAGGATGAACTGCTGGAACATTTTGCGCGGCAGGGTTTGGCGGCGCACAGCTTGTTGGGGTCGGGGGCGCCTGAGGGCTTGGTGTAGCGGGTAGTTTTGGCTATCCGGAACTGGTGATTCCTTTTTTGGCCGCGACGAAACCACGTCGGAATTATTGCCTCAGCCTTGCGCGGCCAAGGCTTGCCTGCTAGGCGGTCACCAGCTTCTCCTGCACCTTGAAACAATGCTCGACGCGCCGCAGCAGAACCGCATCCGCGCCAGCGCCGGCAAACACCACCTTCCACCCCGCAACAACCTGGCTTATCCGCTGGATGGTTTCGTTGGCGGCGGTCTTCGACATACCAAAGTGATTGGCAGCCTCCCGCACGGCGTCGAGATGCGGCGTTTCGCTGCCTTCGGTGATGGCCATGCCCATGTAGCCCAGGTTGGTGAGTTGCGGCACCATGTCGAAGGCGGGCGACAACTCGTAGAGGTTGCCGCCCGTATGCAGCACGCCGTGGTTCTTGACGTGGTCGTCGGTGTTGTCGATCAGCACGTTGAATACCAGTCTGCGGAACAATTCCGGCAGGTCGCGCGCTACCGCCGAGCCATGTAGGCGAAGCTGATTCGCCAGGCCGACATAGCTTCCCTTGTTCGAGTCGTAGGGGCTGTCGGTGAAAGCAGCTGCGGACAGGTAATGAATTCGCAGTCCGTCGGTGACCGCGCCCGGACGGTCGAATCGACGCAGCAGCAAGGCGTTGATTTTTTGCAGAGGCTTCAGCTCAAAATCCGGCACGCGGATATCGCATAAGGCCGCCAGCCTTAGTGTGCAGGCTTCCAGCACCTGTACGTCGACCTCGTCGTCCTTGGCGGGAAACTTGGTCATCCACAAGGCCCTGTCGCGCACCAGCGAGGCCTTGGGTCGCGCGCCGCCGAGGGTGCCGCCCTGGGTCAGCAGTCGCTTCAGCGGCGTCGGCACCTCCATCTCGAAGGCCAGGCAGCGGGCAGCTTCTGCCAGGTCCTCGAGGCGAACCGGTGCGCGCTCGACAAGCGACGGCGGCATCGTCAGCGTGGACGAGAAGACCAGGGCGCCCACCCGGTAGTCGTTGGTCTTCAGTAGCATCTCGTCGGCCGACAGCGGCTTCCAGTTGTTTTGGTAGCGCAAGACCAGCTCACCCCAGGCATCCGGCAGGCAATCGCGCAAGCTGAGGTTGAGCGCGCCGCCGTCGCGTAGCCGGCGCGGGGCGAAATCAAAGGATGCGCCAGCAGTGGGCATGAAGCCCGGGTTCAGCGCGATCGCATCCTCCCGCGCCCGATATTGCTTGCCGTACTCGAAACCGCCGTATTCTGTGACGCCGCGCCGGCCCAGGGTCAGCAGGCCGACTGGTATCGGGTTGCGTGCATCGGGCAGGTACATCCCGGTGTAAAGCGCGCGCTCATCGGCGGTGTCGGGACGAGCGCGCTTTGCCCGACCGTCGGGCGGCTTTGGGGCCTCGTCAGAAGTCGAGTTCATGGTCCCCTGCCTTGGCGCGGCCGGCCTTGCGCCGGCCACTACGGGCACCGGCCAGAGCGGGCGGCACGACGGCCAGGCGCTCGATGCCGTCGAGCTGGCCGAGCAACCACAGCGCGCTGCACAAGTTGCCCACGCTACTGGTTGGCTTTCCTGCCTCCAGCGCGCGATAGGTGTTGATTGAACAGAACATCCTGCCCGCCATGTCGCTGAGCGAAAACCCCCGCTCGATGCGGCAAGCGCGCAGTCGGGCACCCAGCATCGAGAGGCTCTCGATGACTTCCTGCGGAATCGCACTCACACCCGCCGAGGATCTAGACATATCGATATAGTGAACAATAACGGAATTAATTATCACTATATAGATAGTTACTGATATTGCAAGCGATTTTTCGGCAATCTTGTGGCACCAAGCACAGGTGTTGGGCAAGGGCTGCACAGGCCGGTTTCAGCTCGATTAAGCGCCGGTACCGACATTGACATGGAGCAGCCAACGGGTGTCGCCAATTACCATTGATAGACTGGCTGGCTACGGTACCGTGTCGCGGCGGAAACGCCCAGCGGGGCAACACGCCACGATTTTCGCTCTCAAGCGGCTTTCAAGGTTTCAATATGTCCGTAGCTACCGCGCTGCTCAAGCTCCCACAGATCAAGCGTTTGCTGCATCCGCAACCAGACTTCGGGGCCATTTCCCAGAAGTCTGCCAAGGCGCATGGCCATGTCCGGCGTCACCGGGCGCTTCTCGTGAATCACTTCGGACACCGTCAATCGGGATACGCCGAGGCGATCAGCGAAGTCTTTCTGGGTCATGCCCAGGTGAGGCAGTACATCCTCGCGCAGGATGGCGCCGGGGTGCGTCGGGCGCCGTTTCGAATCTCTCAGGGATTTGGCCATCAGTGATAGTCCTCCAGATTAACTACGATCACGTCTTCACCCTCGAAGCGAAACGTGATGCGCCAATTGCCCGACACGGTCATCGCCCATTCACCTTTCCGTTCGCCCTTCAGTGGATGAAGAAACAAGCCCGGAATGATCAACTGCTCAGGACTGCCCGCCTCGTCCAGAAGACCCAGGATTCGCTCAATGCGGCTGACATGCTGCGTTTGAATTCCGCGAGGATCGCTCTTGCGAAAGTATCGCTCGAGGCCTTTGTGCCGGAAGCTTTTGATCATGTGCGTCAGTGTAATGCAACCAATTGCATCATGCAATGCGTAAGATTACATAAGTCGGCGATGGCGATACGGCGAGAAGGCGGTTGGCGCGGCGACTGCGAATCACCCATGCCGCTTGTGTCAGCTATTCCAAATCAATTCGAGCCTGGCCCCTTTTCACTCACCTAATTCGAAGAGCCAAAGGGGTCTACCATCGAAATTGTCGCGAATGATAGAGCGCGTGGAAGCCGCACGCAGCGTAGCGAAGTGCGGCTTCCACGC
>JAIPCF010000143.1 GCA_021738385.1 Sulfuritalea sp.
ACCGACATCTCGGGCTACTCCCAAGCACAGCTAAATGCGGTGGCCAGGAAATTGAATGAGCGCCCAAGGAAAACACTAAACTACGAAACGCCCGCTGAACGATTCAGCCAATCTGTTGCATCGACCGGTTGAATCCAAGCGTCCATTGTCGCCGTTCCATCACCGCGCATCGCCCCTGCGCGCAGTCCAACGTTGAGGGAGGCGGCAGCGGCGGAGCAGGCGGAGAACAATCCTCAGTGGGATCAAGCCGCCCAGCCCGAACCGGAGGTCGCGTTGAATTTCCTGTCCTTTCAGTCATGCTCCAAAAGTTCATTGAATTTCCTGTCCGACGTAGTATTCGTTGACAGTGGTGCATGCACTTGCATATACTAAATTCACAAGACGTATAAGAACTTCCAAGGAGGCTCCGGTGGCGCGAAAGAGCAAAGAAGTTTGGGTAGCACCTGCACAAAACTCCTTGCCCTTGCCGGCGGTCACTGGCAATGAATACAACGGTCTGGGCGAGACATCCCGGCGTCGGCCACGGCAGGTTTTCTGGCAGATCGACTGGCTGCGTACCCCCGGCAGCCATCCCTACGCACCCGTGTTAAAAGCCGTGGTGGATCGTTTCACCAGTGTTGCCGCATATCGTGATGTCTACGCCGGCGCCGATCGTGGCCCGCGCAAACTGCCCGATCCGGGGCCGCAAGTCGAAGCAACGCCCGAACGCTGGACCGAGCGGCTCAAGGCGTTTGCCCTCAATCAGCCGGGCGCACGCGATAGCGCTTATCCGGGTTTGGGAAGCGAGGCCGAACTGGTGGGGATCGCCCGGATTAAACCCGAGTGGATCTACGAAGGTTGCGAGACCGACCATACGCATCTGGTGATACTCGGCATTGCCATGAACCACGAGCGACTGTCGCGGGTGCCGTCCTCGGCGGAGGATCCCGAAGGCCAGCTCGAAGTATGCGACCAGTACAACCGCGGTGCGCGGGTTGCCAACTGGCTGGCACACTGGATACGCGGGCAAGGTTACCGGTCGCGCGCGCATTGCGGTCCCTGGGTCGGCTCGCTCAACCTGCTGCCCGCTGCACTGGCCTGCGGCATGGGCGAACTCGGCAAGCACGGATCGTTGATCAACCGGCAGTTCGGCTCGTCCTTCCGCCTCGCTGCCGTCGAAACCGACATGCCCTTGCTGCCCGATGAGCCCGACATCATCGGCGCCGATGATTTTTGCGCCCGCTGCCAGGTGTGCACGGATGCCTGTCCGCCCGATGCGATTTTCAGTTCCAAGCAACAGGTGCGCGGCGAGTTCAAGTGGTTCGTCGATTTCGACAAGTGCATTCCCTACTTCAATGAAACCTATGGCTGCGGAATCTGCATCGCGGTCTGCCCCTGGAGCACGCCCGGACGGGCGCCGAAACTGGCCGAGCGCTGGCTGCGCCGGGCCCGCGAAAAGGCGGCATCACGGTGAAGACGCCGTGGAACGAGGGCCCCGACTGGCCGAGCCGTGCGCTGGACTGGCTGGTGCTGGCCGCCGGTGTGCTGCTGTTCGGCATGATGCTGCTGACCTTCGTGGACGTGGTTGGACGCTACTTTTTCAATTCACCGGTAAGCGGTTCGTCGGAAGCCACCGAGATACTGCTCGCCGTCATCATTTTTGCCGGAATTCCAGCGGCCGCAGCGCGCGGCGAGCACATCACCATTGATCTGCTGGGACACCTGCTGGGACAGAGGACGCGGCGGATTCTCGCCGTTCTCGGCGGCGGCTTTGCCGCGTTGGTGATGGGCGTCGTGGCATGGCGGCTGTGGCTGCGGGCAGCCGAGTTGCTCTCCTACGACGAGCGCTCGTCGCACCTGAATTTCCCGCTTGGCTGGCTTGCGGCGTTCCTGACTTTTTGTGCGGCGCTCGCCGTCTTCGGCTTTATCCTGTTCGTCCGCCGCCAGATGCGCGATAGGGCCTGACGCGTGCTGGCCGGCATCCTCGGTTTCATTGCGCTGATTGGCGTCTCGCTGGCGGGGGTGCCGATGGCTTTTGCCATGCTGGCGATCGGCCTGGTCGGTTTCGCCCTGTTCAAGGACTGGAACGCTGCCTTTTACATGGCGGGGCAGATCTCCTACGAAACGGCGCAGAACTACGGTCTGTCTGTGGTGCCCATGTTCGTCCTGATGGGCAACCTGATCAATCACTCCAGGTTGTCGAAGGAGCTCTACGACGCCGCCAATGCTTTCCTTGGGCATCGACGCGGCGGCCTGGCCATGGCGACCATCGTCGCCTGTGGCGGCTTCGCCGCGGTGTGCGGTTCCAGCGTTGCCACGGCGGCGACACTGGGCAAGGTGGCGATTCCCGAAATGCGCCGCTTCGGCTATGCCGATTCGCTGGCAGCGGGATCGGTGGCGGCGGGCGGTACGCTGGGCATCCTGATCCCGCCCTCGGTGGTGATGGTGATCTACGGCATCATGACGTCAACCGATATCGGCAAGCTGTTTGCGGCGGGCATACTGCCCGGCCTGCTGGGCGTGGGCCTTTACATGGCTGCGGTCAAGTATGTTGTCTGGCGTGATCCGGAAGCGGGACCTCCCGGACCGCGTCTGCCCTGGACGGTGCGCTGGAAAGCTCTGGCCAATGTGTGGGCGGCGGCAGGTCTGTTTCTTGTGGTAATCGGCGGCATTTACCAGGGCGTATTCACGCCGACCGAAGCCGCCGGCATCGGCGCCTTCGGCGCCTTCGTCATTGCCTTGTTGCGCGGCACGCTGACAGTGCTGGTCATGCTGCGGGTTCTGGCCGAAACCGTGCGCACTTCGTCAATCCTGTTCATGGTACTGATCGGCGGCCTGGTGTTTTCAAATTTTATAAACATCGCCGGCATGCCGGAGGCGATATCGGGCTGGGTCACAGAGCGCCAGTTATCGCCAACCGCAGTGCTATTCACCATCCTCGCCATTTTTGTTCTGCTCGGCTGCGTGCTCGAGAGCATGACCATGATCTTGCTGACGATACCGGTGTTTTTTCCCATCGTGATGCAACTCGGCTTCGATCCGGTATGGTTCGGCATCATTGTCGTCGTGGTGACGGAAGTCAGCCTGATCACCCCGCCGGTGGGTTTGAACGTGTTCGTGATAAGTGGTTTGTTCCGCGACATCAGCACCGCAACGGTGTTTCGCGGAATCACCCCTTTTCTGGTTGCAGATGTTGTACGGATCGCGATCCTGGTATTCGTGCCGTGGATCGTGCTGGTGTTGCCTTCGATGATGCGCTAAGAGGAGAAATAAATGAAAACGAAAAAGAATGTGCTTGCCGCCGCGATGCTTCTTTGCGGCGCCTTGGTCGCGGCCCCGGTCATGGCCCAGACGGTCTGGAAATTTTCCAACTGGCTGCCCCCTACCCACCCGGTGAGCGAACAGGTAATCAAGGTCTGGGCCAAACAGGTCGAAGAAGCCACGCAGGGACGCGTCAAGGTCGATGTGATTTCGCCGCTCGGCGCACCACCGGCCCATCTCGATCTGGTGAAGAACGGCGTTGCCGACGCGGCCTGCATCACGACCAATTACACCGCGAGCCGCTTCACCTTGACCCGCGCCCTTGAATTGCCGTTCATGTCGGACCAGAACTCGGCCATGTCGATTGCCGCACAGCGAACCTACGACAAGTTCCTGAAGGGCGCCAACGAATTCGAAGGGCTCAAGCTGGGCGGCTTGTCGATCGTCGGCCCTTACCAGATTTACACCACCAAGAAGGCCATCAATACCATTGATGACTTCAAGGGCCAAAAAATCCGCGAAGCGGGCGGCATCACCAAGGACGCGGTAACGGCTCTCGGTGCGACGCCGTTCTTCGCCCCGGCGCCGCAGACCTACGACGTGCTGTCCAAGGGCGTCGGCGATGGCGTGCTGTTCCCGCCCGAGTCGATTCCCGGCTTCAAGGTGACCAGTGCGGTGCGCCACGGTATCCACGTGCCGGGCGGCTTCAACCAGGGCCTGTTCGCGCTGATCATCAACGAAAGCAAGTGGAAGGCGCTCTCGCCGGCCGATCAGGTCGCGATCGAAAAGCTGCTCGGCGAGCACTGGGCGCGCCTTTGGGGTGACGTGTGGGACAAGACCAATGCTGACGGCATCGAGCAGATGACCAAAGAGGGCGTGCAACTGGTGTATGCATCGCCCAGCCTGCTGGCCGAGGTACGCACGCGTTTTGCCAAGTTTGAAACCGATTGGCTGGCCGAAGCTCAGAAGAAGAACGTGGACGGCAAGGCGGTGCTGGAGTACTACAGGGGCCAGATCAAGGCTCTGGAGAAGAAATGAAAATAGCGGTATTGGGCGGTGGTCACGGCTGTTACGCCGCGGCCGCCGACTTGTCCGAGCAGGGCCATGAAGTTCGCCTGTGGCGCAGGGATGCGGCCGCGTTCGCGCCGGTGCTCGCGTCGCAGTCGATCCGCCTCAAGGACGTGCGTGGCAGCCGCGATGTAAAGCTGGCGCTCGCCACTGCCGAGATCGCTGCGGCAATTTCGGGTGCGGAACTCCTGCTGGTTCCGACGCCGGCATTGGCGCAAGCCGATGTCGCCCGCGCCATGGCCCCGCATGCCGAGGACGGACAGGTGGTGTTCCTGCCGCCGGGTACCTTTGGCAGCCTGGTCATGGCACAGGTGCTGCGTGAGGCGGGCTGTACCGCCAGGGTATCGTTTGCCGAGACCGGCACCTTGCCCTATCTCGCACGCAAGCACGGCCCGGCCGAGGTCGCCATCACCATCCGCGCCGTGCGCTTGCCGACCGGCGTCTTTCCGGCATGCGACACGCAGCGCGCCCTGGCCATACTGCGTCAGGCCTATCCCAGCGTTGAGCCGATCGAGGACGCGCTTTCCGGCGCGTTGATGAACGCCGGGCCCATCATCCATCCGCCGCTGATCCTGATGAATGCCGGGCCGCTGGAGCATTTCGAGAGTTGGGACATACACAACGAAGGCACCCAGCCCGCGATCCGGCGCGTCACCGATGCGCTCGATGATGAACGCATTGCGCTGCGCGAGGCGCTCGGCTACAAGCCGTATCACTATCCGCTGCGTGACCATTACACGAGCAACAAGTGGATGTACGGCGATGCTCACGACCGGCTCACAGAATCTGGCGACTGGCGCGAACACATTGAGCTTCAGTCCCACCGCTACATGCGCGAGGATGTGGCGCTTGGGCTGGCGTTTCTCGTTTCCGTCGGGCGCTGGGCCGGGCTGCCAATGCCGGTGGCCAGCGGCCTGCTCGCGATTGCCTCGGCGGTGGTTGCCGAAGACCTTTACGCTGCGTGTCCGCGCTCGCTGGAGGCGCTCGGCGTGTCGACGCTTGACCGCGCCGGCATGAGCCGCTTGCTCAACGAAGGGCTGGTCTGATGGCCGCGCGCATCGGCGCGCTTGGCGCCGGGCGCATGGGACGCGGCATCGCCCATGCCTTTGCCTACGCCGGGCACGAGGTCTGGCTGATTGACATCAAGCCGCGAGACGGCGCGGACGCCGAGCGCTTGCATTTGGACGCCATGCGCGAAATCGAGGGCAGTCTAAGCACCCTGGCGGAACTTGGCGTGTTTGACGCGCAGGACATGCCAGCCATGCTGGCGCGCATTCACTTCGCCGGCCGTGATGCGGCGCCAGCGGTCTTGAAAACGGTGGATGTGCTGTTCGAAGGGGTGCCCGAAGTGATCGAGGCAAAACGCGAGGCCTTCGCCTTCGCCTGCCCTCATCTGCGCGACGATGCGCTTCTCGCCTCGACCACCTCGACCATGCTGTCAACCGACCTGGCGACGCTGGTGGCCCGACCCGGGCAGTTCCTCAACGCCCACTGGCTGAACCCTGCCTACCTGATTCCATTGGTTGAAGTTTCGCCCCATGCGGGGACCGATCCCGGCGTTGTAACCAGCCTGTGCAGCCTGCTCGAAGCGATCGGCAAGAAACCCGTGATCTGCCAGGCGGCGCCCGGCTTCATCGTGCCGCGGCTTCAGGCCATGGTGATGAACGAGGCGGCGCGCATGGTGGAGCAGGGCGTCGCCACGCCGGAGGACATCGATCGGGCGGTGCGCTACGGCTTCGGGCCGCGCTTCGCCAGCATGGGCGTGATGGAGTTCGTGGATGTCGGCGGGCTCGACATCCTGTACTACGCCAGCCACTATCTGGCGCAAGCCCTCGATGATCCGCGCTACGGTCCGCCAGCTATCGTCGATCGCTACATGGCCGAGGGTCGTGCCGGCCTGCGCAGCGGCAAGGGATTTTTCGACTGGTCGCAGGTCGATGCCGCCGCGCATCGGCGCGGGCTCATGCAACGCCAGCTCGCGCTGCTGCGTCAGCTTGACCTGGTACCGGCGCCGGGAATTGCTGCACTCTCGGACGAGTAAGTTCTCGAAGGCGCACCGTCAGGCTGGCCGTCGCCGGGGCGAATCTCAAGCCGGACGGGCGGCGCCTTGTTCCGGTGACAGTTCTTCCGCGATGCTGCCGGTCAGATTGTCCAGATTGAGCAGGACGTCGAAATGGCTGGACGTGGGCTCGCAGCCGAACTTCTCCCTGACCCGTGCGCGAAATGCCTCGCCGTGAGCGGCTTCGGCAGCGTTGCGCGATTTCCACAGGTAGAAGCCGTAGGAAAAACCCTGGTCATCGAGCAGGTAGTGCTTGCGCAGCAGATCCGGATTCGCGGCCCAGTCAGCTGTGGTTTCGTGGGCCAAGGCGAGCAATTCATCACGGCTCATGCCCTCGGGTACTTTGAATTTGACTAGTTCGGCCATCATGTCTTGCTCCCCTCAGTGACCTGCTGCGCTGGTCTGCAGGCCGTAATCCAGATAGGCATCTCAGCGCTGGAGGTTGTCGAGAATTTGCGAAAGCAGGTCCAGCAGGCGCTCCCGGTCGGTTTCGGCCAGGCCGTCGAGCGCGCGGTCGCGGAGTTGAAGCGCGAGGGGAAGAATTTCCCCAAACAGGATCTGGCCCCGAGACGTGACATGCACTTCGACAAAGCGCTTGTCCGCTGGGTCCGTCAGTCTTTCCACCAATCCTTGCCGTTCCATCTGTTGCAGCGCCCGACTGAGGGTCGATTGGTCGGTCACCGTGCAGTCGCCGAGGGCGCTCACGCCAAGTCCGTCCGCTTCGTTGAGAAAGGCCAACACGCGCCATTGCGTCAGCGTCAGTCCTCGTTCGCGCAAGGCGGTTTGAAAGTCCGCATTGAGGCGATTGGTTACGCGGTTCAGGACGTAGGGAAGGAAGCGGCTATGGCCGCTGTAAGCGTCGCCCAGGCCATTCTTTTTCTTGCGCCTGGCAGTCAATGGACCTCCGAAAAACCCTTGAGAAGTTGCCGGACAGCCGGAGCCTGGCGCTGACTCACCGCGAGAGGCCCTGGTTTAGGGCTTCCAGCGACTGGGCGTCCCGTCGCCAAAGGGTGACCTCATGTCCTTGCTCGGACAAGTCTGCGGCAGCGGTATAGCAGCCGTGGCCACCGCCAAAAATCGTGATGCGCATCGGATCTCCTTGGAAGTTCTTATACGTCTTCACTACTGTCCGGTTAAATCGTGAATAGATTCAATTGATTGCACGGCATGCCCTCTGGAGGAATGTACTCGCTGGCTGGAAAGGCTTGCTGCAAGGGCATCTTCTCGAAAAGGGTGACCGATAAAATCTGTAGCAAAG
>JAIPCF010000017.1 GCA_021738385.1 Sulfuritalea sp.
AAGCGCCTGGCATCGGCTTCAGCCAGACGGCGTTGCGCGTCGGCCTGCACCGCCTGCAGGGCAATATCCGCCGGATCAAGCCGGGCCAGCGTCTGCCCCGCCTTCACCGCGGTGCCGACGTCGACCTTGCGCTCGATAATCTTGCCGCCGACGCGAAAAGCCAGCGTGGTTTCGATGCGGGCGCGCACTTCGCCGCTGTAGGCACGGATCGTTGCCGTATGGACGGCCCCCGAAGGGGAATTCCCGTCATGCAAAGCCCCAGCGCCGACTTTTAGCGTGCGCACGACCTTGGGCGGCGCAGCGGGTGGCTCGGCCACGGTGCATGCGGAAACCATGGCGACAACGGGAATCAACAAAAAGACAGATTTCATGGCGCTACTCCGGAAGCGTTACTGGGCGGTGACTGCGACGCATAAACATCCAATATAGAAGTGGCATGACGAACAGGGTCAGTACCGTGGAGAAGCCGAGACCCCAGACGATGGATGCCGCCACCGGGCCCCACAGCAACGAATAGCCACCCAGGCCAAAAGCCAGCGAGAACAAGCCGCCGATCGTCGTCACTGACGTGATCAAAATCGGCACTACCCGCCGCCGCGCGGCATACACCGCGGCATGCAGCACGCCCATACCGCCTTCCAGGCGTTCATTGGCGGCGGAGATCAGCACAATCGCCGAATTCACCGCGATCCCTGTCAGCGCGATAACGCCGTAAAGCGTATACAGGGACAAGGGAATGCGCGCCACGATCAAACCCAGCACCACGCCGGTAAATGCCAGTGGCACCGTGACGAGAATCAACAATGGCTGGAAATAGCTCTTGAATTGCGTGGCGAGAATCAGGTAAATGAGTCCCAAGCCCATCAGGAACAGCAGTGCCATAGCGTCGAGACTTTCCTGAATATCGTCAAGTTCCCCGGAAAAATCAATGTCGGTGCTGGGGAACTGCGTCGCGAGCTTTTTCCACTCTGCGGCAATGATCTTGTTGGCCTCGACGGTATCGGTCAGCTTCTTGTCGAGATCGGCTTCCACCGTGATCGCACGGCGCAGGTTGTAGTGTTTGATCACACCCTTGCCGATATGTGTCTCTTCCGTGACCAGCGTGCGCAAGGTAGTCGTCCCGCCCGAGGGCAAGGCCACGGGATCGTCGAGCAGGCGTGTGATGTCGGCGCCGACCGTGCCGTCCGCACGATGCTGGGTACGCACTCTCAGTTCAACTTTCTCGCCCTTGTCGCGCATGGTCGCAATAATCTCGCCATCGGCATGCAGGCGCACCAGTCGCGCCACGTGCGCTGCGTTGAGACCGGCGGCACGAAGGGCGACCCGATCCAGTGCCAGCACCAGTTCGGGACGTCCCGGCACATCGTCATCGGCCACATTCTTTGAGCCCGGTACGGCCTGCACCACCTTGAGCAGCGCATCCGCGGCGGCGCGCAGCTCTTCCGGTTCGTCGCCGCGCACCCGCGCCTTGATCGGCTTGGCCAGCGGCGGCCCGCCCGAAATCATGGTGAATGTGATCTTGCCGGGCGTCGGTAACGCCTCGATTTCAGCACGCATGCTTTCGACAATTTCTTCGGTGCCGCGTCCGCCGTCTTTGGGATTCAGCGAGACGGTCACCTGCCCGTACGACGCTCCATACAGCGGCTCGGTATCCGAGAACTTGACTCCTGCGTACGAGGCCAGATTTCGCGCCTCACCCGGCTTGAGATGCTTGCTCACCGCTGCTTCCAAGCGCTGCGCGTTGACCAGGGTTTGTTCGATCGGAGCACCGGCCGGCATATCGACATTGACGTAGAAAAGCCGCAACGGATCGAAAGCAAAAAACTGTATCCGCACCAGTCCGACGTTGACCGCCACCACCGCCCCCAGCATCAGGGCTACCGCGATAATCAGCGAACGCTTGGGGCGGCGCAAAACCCACAGGAGGCGAAGCGAATACTTGACGCGCAACCAATGATTGAATCGATCGCGCCAGCTATTCAGGTGTCCGTCACCCACCTTGGGCGATAGCAGGATCATGTGTGCCGGCATCATCCAGTAGGCTTCAAACAGGCTGATGGTCAGCGCCAGAGTCACCACGAAAGGAATTACAAACATGAACTTGCCGACGATACCCGGCAACAGCATCAGTGGCAGAAAAGCCGCCAGTGTGGTCGCTACCGAGGCCGTCACCGGAGCGAAGACTTCGCGCACACCATTGATGGCTGCGTCCAGCACGGCTTCTCCGCGCTGCATTCGGTAGTAAATCGTCTCGACCACCACCACAGCGTCGTCCACCAACATGCCAACCGCGATCACCACGCCGAGCAGCACCGAAATGTTCATGGTGTAGCCCATCGCGTTCAATACCGCGAAAGTGCCTGCCAGCGAGAATGGCAGTCCCACACCGACCAGCATCGAAATCCGCGTGCCGAGAAACAGCCAGCAAATGGCCAGCACCACCAACAGACCTTGCAACGCGTTGCGCTCCATGGTGCCGATGGCCTCGCGCGTCGGTACCGTCTGGTCATCGAGCAATTGCAGTTTGACGCCCTCGGCAGCAAAGCGCGGGTTCTGCTCCTCAATGAAGGCGGACAGACGCTCCACCAGTTCGAGGGTGTTGGTACTGCTCTTCTTCGTCACCGCCAGGATCACGGCCGGGTTGCCGCCGTAACTCGCCAGGCTACCGGCATTGGCCCGCCCCCGCGAAACCTCGGCGACGCTGCCGAGCGGCGTGGGCTCGCGACGTGTCGCGCTAACCAGGGGAATGCGCGCAATCTCCTCGGGGTCGGCACTTTGTCCGATCATCCTGACCAGCCAGGCAGTGCGCTCCTCGGCACCGGAGGTCTCAACCTTGCCGGCAAAAGTGTCGCGAAACCAGGCCGAGATGCTGTCAGCGGCATCGGTGGCCGTCAGACCGCGATTCGCCAACGCCACCGGATCGAGTTCGATTTGCAACTCGGGATCGCGCAAGCCGGTGGCAAACACCTGATCCACGCCCACCATGCGTTCAATCTGATCCTTGGTCAGGCGCGCCCGATTGCGTAGCAGCTCATCCGCAGCCTGTCCGGTCACCAGCACCATCGCTGTAGGAAAACCGTTCGAGGTGGTGATTTCGATAATGCGCGGGTCCTTGGCCTCGGGTGGAAGCTCGCTCTTCGCCTTGTTCTGGATGTCTCGCCGCAGATCGTTGATGCGCTTGTCAAAGGTGCGTTCGTCGATATCGCGGAAACGCACCAGGATGGATACGACGTTCTCGCGTGAAGATGACATCACGAAGCGCACATCGGAAATACCCTTGATCGCATCTTCCAGCGGTTTGGTCACCCGTTTTTCGACGTCTTCTGCCGACGCGCCCGGCAGTACCGTTGTCACCATCACCCAGTTGAAGTTGATCTCCGGGTCTTGCTCGCGAGGCATTGTCAGGTAGGCGATTGCACCCATGACCAGCACTACCGCAAAGGCAATGTTCGCCAGCGGATGATTGCGCAGCAGCGCAGCGTAAAACTTCATTGCTACTTCCTGGCCGGCTGCACGGAAACGAGCATGCCATCTTGCAGCGCGTTTCGGCCCTGTTGCACCACCATGCTGCCAGGCGGCAGATCAAGTGGAGCGGGGCGACCTTCCTGTGCGCCTTCTATCGCGACAAAGCGTGCCTTGTTCGCGTCCAGCAGGAAGACGCCGTAACGGCCATCACGCCGCACAATCAGATCAGACGGAATATGTGCCTGGGTATCGAGCCACATCAGTCGCCCCTCGCGGCCCGGCGGTGGCGGAGTGGAAACAAATGAGAAACGTGCTTCGACGGTTCGTGCCTCGCGACTGATGGCGTCGGAAACCTGCAAAGTTTTCAGCGCATGACTCACTCCACCCGCGACAAATTCAGCAGACTTGGCCTGCGCCAGGCTCGCCGCATCGCGCGCCTGCACCTGCGCAACAAGTTGTAAATCGCTGATGTCAGCTAAGGTCAGCAGCGGGGAGCCCGGCGCAGTAATCTCGCCCACTTGTCCGTTGCGTACCCTCACGATCGCATCAAACGGTGCGCGCAGTGTTGTTTTCTCCACACCGCGTGCTGCGGTGGCACGCGCCGCCATCGCGGCGCGGGTGTCTGCCTCTGCAACCACCAGCTCCGTCTCTCTTTGAGTCAAAGCTTCGGCAGAAATGAAATTCTTCTCGCGCAGACTGCGCGCCCGCTGCGCCTGGGCTAGAACCTGAGCTGTTCTTGCTTTCGCCTGTGCCAACGCAGCATCCGCGCGCGCGAGGGCAAGCTCGGCGTCTCGCACATCCAGTCGGGCGACAATCTGGTTTTTTTGAACCCGGTCACCCGCATCCACCGGAATTGCCACAATGCGTGATGAAACTTCAGCCGCCAACCGGGTTTCATTCTTGCCAAGCACGCTTGCCGGCGCCTCACGCTGCGGATAGCTGCGCAGTGTTTCGTAGGCTGCAGCAGTTACCGATGGCGCAGGTAGAAGCGGCTTGGTCGCTTCGACATCATTGTCACCGCATGCGGCAAGCAATAGCGGCAGGCTCAGGGCCAGCAGGAGGGTGGGTTGGAGGGCGGGTTTCACTTGGCTTTTCTCCTCTGACTCGGCACGGCCGGTGTTGCCAGTCCTGTCAAAGCCAGATCTAGATGGGTGTTCAGGTAAGTCTCGGGGTCGTGCGAATTGCCGCAACAAATACCGAGCGAATAGCGCCAGATCATCATCATCAACACCGGAGCAAACAGCACATCGATGACGATCTCAATATTCACCGCACGAAATTCACCCGAGTTGATGCCCCTTTGCAAAGTGCGCCGCATCAGGTCTCGTCCGCGCACGATAACTGCCTCGTTGTAATAGGACGCCAGCTCGGGGAAATTTCCCGCCTCGCTGATGATTAGTTTCGGAATGCCGCCCAGATGGGTATTGCCTATTTTTTGCCACCACACCTGCAACAGCGTATGCAGAAGATCGGCGCTGCTACCCTCAAAACTGTCTATCAATCCGGCACCTGCCTCCAGAACCGGCACGATGCCTTCCTGAACCACCGCCTTGAACAGTGCCTCCTTGCTGTCGAAATAGAGATACAGCGTGCCTTTTGACACTCCGGCACGCGCTGCAACATCCTCCAGCCGGGTGCCGACGAAGCCCTTTTCCACAAATAGCTCGAGTGCCGCAGCCATGAGTTCTGAAGGACGCGCTTCTTTGCGGCGTTGACGAGACAGGGCTTGTGCGTTCATTCGTGAATTCTTATTTACTAACTGACCGGTCAGTCATTATAGGGATTCTTTCCATCAGGTCAAGATCGTCACAAATGCCTATCGAGATCGGCTGGACCGGCCGAAACTGCCTTGGGGTCGCCCCATCACCTTGCGCATCAATCGCCGAAGCGCGATCGAATCAACATAGCCGACGCGCTCGGCCACCTGCTCAACCGTCAGCTCGCTGTTTTCCAACAGAACGCATGCGCGCCCTGGCCAGCAATCAGTCGAGTCCCGTGACATTGTGGTTCCGCGCGCTAGCACGGCTGGCACACGCGGAGTGCGGCGGTCCGGGCGCGGGGGCGATTGGCATGTGTTTCACTGGCAACTTTGCGCTGACAATGATGCCCGAGCCTTCCGTACAGGCGCCGGTCCTGTCTCAGCCGACACTGCCCCTGGACAACCCCGCCGCACTTGAGACCGCACCGGACGATTTGCTCGCCTTACGACAGCGCCTGGAGCGGGAAGACTTGACCGTGAAGGCTTACCGCTTCGCCGGCGACAAGTACTGCAAGGCCGAGCGCTTTGCCGCCTATTCGGCAGCGCTCGGCGAGCGCTTCATTCCACACGTACTGCCCGACAGCGCCGCCAATCGCGACTCGTTCGCGCCGTTTTTCGAACATTTGGTGGCAAGCCCCCACAGCGTGGTAACCGCCCATCTGATCGACGAAGCGGGCCAGCCAACCATCGCTGCCTGCAACTAGATCCTGGCCTTCTTTGCACATCGGCCGACAAGGCCGAACAGTCAATAGTTCAAGCGCGAACGACGCCCCGACGCCCGGCCTATAAAAAATCTGCGCTGATGAAGCAAAGCGCTACAAGGCGGTCGAGCAAAAGACTCTCAGCTTTGCAGACCTGGTATTCCGCTTCGCGGGCAGATCTCGTCGCCGTAGCGGATGGTGATATGGCAACGGGTCTGGAGTGCTACCCAAAAAATTTCCGGTACTGCTTAACTTGAAAGCGCAGCCGAGATTTGCTGCCCGATATCGTCGTGATGATGCAGCGCTTGGGTTATCTGGGTCACCACTTCAATACTGCGCTTGGCGCCGTTCTTGATTTCTTCCATGGCCTCCTGGGCGCCGGTTGCCGCCTCACTTCCTGCCGCGACTGTCGCACTCAAGTCGCTGATGGCTTCGGCGGCGGCCTCCGAGGTGCGCGCGATTTCGGAAGCGATGGTGCCGACTTCGTCGCTGGCCAACTTGGCCTTTTCTGCCAGCTTTCGTACTTCGTCGGCAACAACGGCGAACCCCCGCCCGGCTTCACCGGCACGCGCCGCTTCGATGGCCGCGTTCAGCGCCAGCAAATTGGTCTGATCGGCAATCTGGGTGATGTTCGTCACGATTCGGGCAATCTGATTCGATTGCTCGCCGAGTGAAGACAAGTCCGACTGCGCCCGATTCAGGCTGCCGCCCAGGCTGCCAATTTCCTGCCCGGCCTTGACCATCAGCTCATGTCCCGACGCAACCCGCGCCCCGCTTGCCTTGGCCAGGTCGTTGGCGACACCCATGTCGGCCAAAGCCTGTGCAACGGAACCGAGCAGGTTTTGTGTGTCTGCCAGGGCGCTGTTTCTGGATTCAAGACCTCTGCCTAGCCTCCCTTCGGCTTCATCAAGGCTTCTTTTCAAAACCGCCTGCTCGGACTCGGCGCGCTCAAAATTAATTGTGGCCGCCCGCAAGTCCTCGCGACATTTCGCCAAAATCGAGTCGTCTTCCGCCTTCGATTGAGCGGCCTCGGTTCCGCTGGAGCGGAAGCCAAGCAAGGCAGAAATGCCGGCAAAGAGCGCCGCCAGGCCGGCCATGAGTTCGCTCGAACCCGGAACTGCGATTACGCCAACACACAACAGAGCGGCGACCAAAGCCAGCCCTGCCGGCATCACACTACGCTGAGTCCCGTCCATGCTTGTTCTCCAATAGTCTTAGTGACAAAACAGATTAAATGCCAACCGCTTCTTCTCGTGTTTTTTATTGATGCCAGTCGGCAGAAGAGCGCAACCAGTGTAGCAACGATTCTGCGCTACTCAGACATTCCGCATGCTGCTATAACGGCACTTCCCGGGTGATTCTTTAGCCCGCCTCCAGTCCCGGCAGAATCGCGTACCATTTGATCGCAATCCTCAGCACTACTGGAAGGACACCACCATGCGCATTGAAGAAGAGCTGAAACTCGACTTTCAGGACGTCCTCATACGGCCCAAGCGCTCGACGCTGACTTCGCGCTCGGAAGTCGATATTTCTCGTGAGTTTGTTTTTCGCCACTCGGAACGCAAGTATCGCGGCGTACCCGTCATCGCCGCCAATATGGACACGGTAGGCACCTTCGAAATGGCGCAGGCGCTGAACAGGTACCAGCTCGCAACGGCTTTGCACAAGCACTACGGCGAAGCGGAACTGGCAAGTTTCTTCCTCAAACTACCGGAAGCATCGGCAGTATTCTATTCAATGGGCATCACCACTGAGGACTACGAGAAGTTCTGCCGCGTCAAAAAGCAAGTCGGCGACGCCATCGCCTACGTCTGCGTCGATGTCGCCAACGGCTATACCAAGTCCTTCGTCGACTTCCTGCACAAGCTGCGCGACGCCCACCCGCAGATCACCATCATGGCCGGCAATGTGGTCACCGGCGAAATGGCCGAGGAGCTGGTTCTCGACGGTGCCGACATCGTCAAGGTCGGCATCGGTCCCGGCTCGGTATGCACCACGCGCAAGATGACCGGCATCGGCTACCCGCAACTCTCGGCCATCATCGAATGCGCGGACGCGGCTCACGGTCTGGGCGGACTGATCTGCGCCGACGGCGGCTGCACCTCGCCGGGCGATCTGGCCAAGGCCTTCGGCGGTGGCGCCGACTTCATCATGCTCGGCGGCATGCTTGCCGGCCACGACGAATGCATGGGCGAAGTGGTCGAACAGGACGGCGCGCGCAAGCTGCGCTTCTACGGCATGAGCTCGCGCACGGCCATGGACAAACATGCCGGCGGAGTCGCCAACTACCGCGCCTCCGAAGGCAAGGAAGTGCTGCTCGACCATCGCGGCCCGGTCGAAAACACCGTGCAGGAAATCCTTGGCGGCGTGCGCTCGGCCTGTACCTATGTCGGCGCCCACAAACTGCGCGAACTTTCGAAACGTACCACCTTCATCCGCGTCGCGCGCCAGCTCAACGAAGTGTTCGGCCAGTCGTAAGCGCTGATGAGCAAGTCGATCATGTTCGCGCGTTTCCTCCTCGCGCTATTGGCGCTGTTGCTGGCAGCCGCCTGCAGCGAACCGAAGCTGGACGCATTGCCGGCCGGCACCCGCGTGCTGGCACTCGGCGATAGTCTCACCGCACCGCACGGGGTCCAGCCCGGCGAAGACTGGCCGACCCTGCTTGGGCAAAAAACCGGCTGGGCCGTAATCAATGGCGGCGTCAGCGGCAACACCAGCGCCCAGGCTCTCGACCGCCTGCCCGCTCTGCTCGAACAGCACGATCCGCAACTGGTGCTGATCACCCTGGGCGGCAACGACATGCTGCGCCGCCAGCCGCAAGGACAGACGGTGACCAACCTGGGACGAATGATCGACCTGGTCAAAGCGCACGGTGCCAAGGCGGTATTGCTCGCCACCCCGAAACCCAGTATTGCCGGCGCCGTTTTCAACAACCTGTCGCCGCCTGATTTCTACGCCGAGGTCGCCAAGCAGTACCAGATTCCCCTGATCGCCGAGGCCCTGCCCGAAGTGCTTTCGGATACCAACCTCAAGGGCGACCAGCTGCACCCGAATGCCGCCGGGCATGCGCTGCTGGCGACGAAGATTTTTGAGGCGCTGAGGGAAATCGGCTACGCGAAATAAGTGTGAATAGCCGTATCACCAGCGCCGACTTTTCAGCGCCGTCATTCCCGCGCATGCGGGAATCCAGCAGATCTCGTGACATGCCGGGGCGAGTCCCGGCATGTGAGTCAAGGGCACGGCCATAAAAGTCGGCGCTGGTGACACGGCGAAGGAATCAAAGAAGCACTGGATTCCGGCGTTCGCCGGAATGACGGAGCCAAAAAGTCGGCGATGGCGATACGGCGATGGCCGACCAAGAAGTACGGCTGGCTCGACCCAGTCACTACGCTGCCTGAGCCATCGGATGAACCTCTTTTTCGATCCTGGGACCCACCGTGCTTTCGGTCTGCTTCAGGTCGAACGAACTCTGCAGGTTGAGCCAGTACTGCGCGGTCGTGTCGAAGTAGCGCGCCAGTCGCAATGCGGTGTCGGGCGTCACGGCGCGCCGCTCAAGCACGATGTCGTTGATTCGCGGCGCCGGGACGTGCAGCGCCATCGCCAGGGCATGGGCGCTCATGTCGAGCGGCACAAGATATTCTTCCCGAAGAATTTCACCGGGATGTATCGGTCGCATTTTGTTAATGGCCATGGTGTACCTCTTAGTGGTAGTCGACGATTTCAACATTCTCGGGCCCGGCAGCGGTCCATGTGAAGCAGACGCGCCACTGCCCGTTGATACGAATACTGTGCTGGCCAGTGCGATTGCCACTCAGCGCTTCCAGCCGGTTGCCCGGGGGTGACTTCAAATCCCTTAGCTCCATGGCATCGTCCAGCATTTGCAGCTTTCTTTGCGCGACACTTTCAATGTTCCGAAACCGCCGGGGATGCTTTCCCTCGAAGATTGCCTCGGAGTCCGAACAGCGGAATGAACGAATCGACATGAGCCAATGTATAACGCTACGCGTTAAACGTCAAGCATTGGATACTTTCGAGCGATAAGATCTCATCTTCGTACTTGATTTCATGGCGGTCGCCCAAATACGGCGCTTTTCAATCCCCTCTGATCCGCCGAGCGAGGAAGGTTCGCTGGGGCGAGTCCCGGCATGTTTGTTGAGAGCTCAGACCAAAAAGTCGGCGATGGTGAGACGGTGTCAGAATGACGGCGCCGAAAACTCGGCGCTGGCAACACGGCGCCTCAGCGCGACTCCTTGATCAATCGTCCGTTCAACGGCTGCAACGGTCTCGCATTCTTGCGATAGAAGCGCTTGAAAACCTCGATCTGCTCGGCCGACATTTGCGGCGGTTGTTTCATCACCAGCCACACCACCTCTTCGGTGCAAGGTGGTGTGGTGAGAGAGCCCATGTAGGTCCAGTAATCGAGTTTCTCCGGCAACAATTTCATGGGATCGAACGGGTCCAGCGGCGAAACCTCCGCGCCCCATTCCAGCGGAAGGTTGTTGAGCAGGGTCTGGATCATCTGATGTTCGCTGCCCTTTTCAAACATCACGGCGATGATCGCGATTTGCCCTTCGTCGCTTTGATGTACCAGATGCAGCTCCATGTCGAATGACTTGCCCTCGATCTGGACCTCGGCCGGTCGATGAAAATGAAAACTGTTCAGCTTGTATCGAATGCCCATGACGCTGATATCCAGCCCTTCACCCACCTTGAAGTCGGCCGTGTAACCGCTATCAACGATGTTGAGCCGGGTCGGCAGGTACTCGAACTCAATCGGGTCGAGGCTAAGTCTGATGCCGTCGCGGATATCGATGGGGGACTGGTTCGACCCCGCAGCACAAGCCCGATAACCGCTGCGCAACTTGCCCCAGTGGGCGGGTGCGCCCTCGCCTTCGTAGGACCAATGCACGCGCTTGGGCGCGGGCTCGTCCTTGTCGGTCTTGACCGGGCATTTCGCCAGTTGTGCCTCCGCTTCCTTGCACATTTCCGCGAGAGTCGGCTCGGGCTCCGGCTCGGGTCCCTCCTCAACCACAGGCTCGACGGGTTTCTTTTTAACCGGCAGGGGCGCCAGCTTGATCGGCTCCAGCGGTATGTGCTGGGGCCGTTGGCCGGACGGCGTCGGTGGCGAAGTCGTCGCCGCCATCAAAAATGGAATGGTGGAGGGCTCATCCGCAGCGCGGGCGAGCGCGTGTCCGACCGAAAAGCCTGTCGTTACGACCGTCATGGCCAGTGCCGCGACAAAAGTCCGTGGCTGGCAAAACACGTGCATCCTTATCCCTTTGTCTGCTAACGGGCTTTTGCTGCCTGATGCCCGGAATCGGCATACTTTAGCGCCAATCGACGGCTGTCCAATTGCCGAATTCGGGCCAATTGTCCTTTCAGCGTCGCGGGTTGCATTCGCTCCGTCTTTCCAGTAGCTTCAAACTTCTGCCCGACCCTGCTGGAACACCCCATGAACGCCAACGAACAATTCATCGCCGCCGACGCCCACGTGGACGCGGCCGCCATCGCCCCGCTGCCCAATTCACGCAAGATTTACGTTGAAGGCAGCAGCCCCGATATTCGCGTACCGATGCGCGAAATTGCCCAGAGCCCGACCGGTGACGAGCCCAACCCGCCCATCGCGGTGTATGACTGCTCGGGTCTTTACACCGACCCGACGGTAAAAATCGATATCCGCAAAGGCCTGCCCGAACTTCGCGCGCCATGGATCGCCGAACGCGACGACACCGAAGAATTGCCCGGCCTGTCGTCCGACTATGGCCAGCAGCGCGCCTCCGATACCGAACTCGCCGAGCTGCGCTTCGATCTCGCACGCAAGCCGCGCCGCGCCAAGGCAGGCGCCAACGTGACGCAGATGCATTACGCCCGCAAGGGCATCATCACCCCGGAGATGGAATTCGTCGCGATTCGCGAGAACCAGAAACTCGAGGGTCTCGACGAGCTGCTGCGCACGCAGCATCCCGGGCAGAGCTTCGGCGCCTCGATTCCGCGCGTCATCACCGCCGAGTTCGTGCGCGACGAAATCGCCCGCGGCCGCGCCATCATCCCCAACAACATCAACCACCCCGAGTCCGAGCCGATGATCATCGGCCGCAACTTCCTCACCAAGATCAACTGCAACATCGGCAATTCGCCGCTGGCCTCGACCATCCAGGACGAAGTCGACAAGATGACTTGGGCGATCCGCTGGGGCGGTGACACGGTGATGGATCTGTCCACCGGCAAAAACATTCACGAGACACGCGAATGGATCGTGCGCAATTCGCCGGTCGCCATCGGCACCGTGCCGATTTATCAGGCACTGGAGAAGGTGGATGGCAAGGCCGAAGACCTGACCTGGGAAGTGTTCCGCGACACCCTGATCGAACAGGCCGAACAGGGTGTGGATTACTTCACCATTCACGCCGGCGTGCTGCTGCGCTACGTGCCGATGACGGCGAAGCGCATGACCGGCATCGTCAGCCGCGGCGGTTCGATTCTCGCCAAGTGGTGTTTGTCGCATCACAAGGAAAACTTCCTTTACACGCATTTCGAGGACATCTGCGAAATCATGAAGGCCTACGACGTGACCTTCAGCCTCGGCGACGGCCTGCGTCCCGGCTCGATCTACGACGCCAACGACGCGGCGCAGATGGGCGAACTGGAAACCCTCGGCGAACTGACCAAGATCGCCTGGAAGCACGACGTGCAGGTAATGATCGAAGGCCCCGGCCACGTGCCGATGCACATGATCAAGCACAACATGGACGAGCAGTTGCGCCTCTGCGGCGAGGCGCCCTTCTACACGCTGGGCCCGCTCACCACCGACATCGCCCCGGGCTACGACCACATCACCAGCGCCATCGGCGCGGCGATGATCGGCTGGTACGGCACGGCCATGCTGTGTTACGTGACGCCCAAGGAGCACCTCGGCCTGCCGGACAAGAACGACGTCAAGGACGGCATCATGGCCTACAAGATCGCCGCCCACGCCGCCGACCTGGCCAAGGGCCACCCCGGCGCCCAGGTGCGCGACAACGCGCTGTCGAAGGCGCGCTTCGAGTTCCGCTGGGAAGACCAGTTCAACCTCGGCCTCGACCCGGACAAGGCGCGCGAATTCCACGACGAAACCCTGCCGCAGCATGGCGCCAAGGTGGCACACTTCTGTTCGATGTGCGGACCGCATTTCTGTTCCATGAAAATCACCCAGGATGTACGCGAATACGCGGCGAAGCTGGGTGTCTCAGAGCAGGAGGCGCTGGCGAAGGTGGCAAACGAGGGCATGGAAGTGAAGTCGGTGGAGTTTGTCAAGAGCGGCAGCGAGATTTACAAGGCGGGCTGAGAAAAGTCGGCGCTGGCTCGCTCTGCGTACCTGGAATTCCGCTTCGCGGGCAGGTAACGGCAACAATGAACTGCCGACCCGGTTGTGGTGCCTGTTGCATCGCGCCGTCCATCAGCACGCTGCACAAGCCGGCCGGCGAACCCTGCGCACATTTGACGCCCGACTACCGATGTTCGATCTTCGACAGCGCGCTACGGCCGGCCTGTTGCAGTGGGCTTCAACCCTCGTCGGAGATGTGCGGCGACAGCCGCGACGAGGCCCTGATCTGGCTGACACGGTTGGAAGCCGATACCGCCGCATGCTAGACTCGGCGCCCTTTTCCGCCAATCCGCCCGGCGCCTATTTATTCTTCTGACATGGATTTTCACCTGCTGCTGCAAGCGCTGATTCTCGGCCTGGTCGAAGGCTTTACCGAATTCCTGCCGATCTCGTCGACCGGCCACCTGATCCTCGTCGGCGATCTGCTGAACTTCAACGACGAACGCGGCAAGCTGTTCGAAATCGTGATCCAGTCCGGTGCGATTTTTGCGGTGTGCTGGGAGTACAGGGCACGCATTGCGCGCACCATTACCGGTTTGCCCAGTGATCCGGCGGCGCAGCGCTTCGCGCTCAACATTGCGATTGCCTTCATGCCGCTGGCGGTGCTGGGCCTGCTCTTCGGCAAGGTGATCAAAGCTCATCTGTTCAACCCGGTGGCGGTAGCGACCGCCTTCATCCTCGGCGGTTTTGTCATCCTCTGGGCCGAAAAGCGCGAACACCGCATACGCGTCGATCAGGTTGAGGACCTGACCCCGCTCGACGCCCTCAAGCTCGGCTTCGCCCAGGCCTGCGCGCTGATTCCCGGCACCTCGCGCTCGGGCTCGACCATCATCGGCGGCCTGCTGTTCGGTCTTTCGCGCAAGGCGGCCACCGAGTTTTCCTTCTTCCTTGCCATCCCGACCTTGCTCGCCGCCACGGCCTACCAGTTGTACAAGGAACGGGCGCTGCTCAACGCCGACGATCTGGGCATGTGGGTGGTGGGTGTGGTGGCGTCTTTCGTCTCGGCCTTTTTATGCGTGCGCTGGCTGCTGCGTTATATCTCCAGCCACGACTTCACGATCTTCGCCTGGTATCGCATCGCCTTCGGTCTGGTGGTGCTGGCAACCTGGCAATTCGGCCTGGTGGACTGGGCCGCAACATGATCCTCTATCTTCACGGCTTTACCAGCGGACCACAGTCGCACAAGGCGCAGGCACTGGATGTGCGCATGAAGGAACGCGGTCTTGGTGATAGTTTCGTCTGCCCGCAACTGCCGGCCTCGCCACGCCAGGCCATTGCGCTATGTGAGAGCCTGATCGCAGAGCATGACGTGACGACCGTGGTCGGCTCCTCGCTGGGCGGTTACTACTCCACCTACCTGGCGGAAACCTTCGATCTCAAGGGCGTGCTGGTCAATCCGGCAGTGGTGGCGCACCTCTCGCTTAAGGATTACATCGGACCGCAGCAGTGGTTGTACACAGGCGAATCCTTCGAATTCCGCGCCGAGTACATCGACGAACTGCGCGCCATCCAGATCCTGGTCCTGAAGAGACCGCAGCGCTTCTGGCTGCTGGTGGAAGAAGGCGACGAAACGCTGGATTACCGCCATGCCGTCAGCCGCTATGCCGGCGCACGGCAAACCGTCCTGCCCGGCGGCGACCACAGCTTCACTCGCTGGAACGACTACCTTGACGAGATCATCGAGTTCGCGAGGCTGACTTGAACGCCGAGGAATTGGCCGCAGCCGAGCGCACCCGGCTCGGTGTCTTCGCCGGTCTTGGCGCCTACTTCATCTGGGGAGTGGTGCCGGTTTTCTTCAAGCAGATCGCTGAAGTTTCGGCCGGTGAAATCATCGCCCACCGCGTGATTTGGGCCATGGTCTTCATGACGCTGGTGATCCGTTTCGGCCGTGGCTTCGCCGATGCCCGACGCGTGGTCCGCATACCGGCGCAACTGGCACGCATTGCGCTGGCCTCCATTCTGGTAATTGTCAATTGGTTGACCTTCGTCTGGGGCGTGAATAACGGCTACATCCTTGAAACCAGCCTGGGCTATTTCATCTTGCCGCTGCTCAATGTCGCCCTCGGCGTAGTGGTGCTCAAGGAACGCCTGCGCCCCGTGCAATGGCTGGCTGTACTGCTGGCGGCAATGGGAGTCACCATCGAGGCGATTCGCGCCGGCGGGTTGCCGTGGATCGCCTTGGTGCTGGCCGGCACTTTCGGCGTCTACGGGCTGCTGCGCAAGCAATTGCCCGTGGATGCCGCCAGCGGACTATTTCTTGAAACAGTGTGCGTGACGCCACTGGCCCTGGGCTGGCTGGGCTGGCTGCTGTACTCCGGCGAGAACCACTTCGGCAGCGGGCCTGCCTTGATCACCGGGCGCGACCTGTTGCTGATGGCCACCGGCGTAGTCACCGCAACACCTTTGCTGCTGTTTGCCATTGCTGCACGGCGTCTGCCGCTGAACATGATGGGCTTTCTTCAGTACTTGGCCCCCTCCATCTCCTTCCTGATCGCCGTGTTTGTGTATCACGAACCGATGGACCCGAGTCGCCTGGCGGGCTTTGCCGCCATCTGGGCTGGGCTCGCGGTCTATACCTATGACCACGTCAATAGAGATATCTGGGCGACAACGAGCTGAGCTATCGGCAAGTCGCACCGGCCCCAGGCTGCGATATCGCTTCAAATTGCCCAATGCGCGAGACCGCGCCCGAGCCTACTGACACTGAATGAAATGCTTAAACTTCAGCAAGCCAATCTCTACAGACCATTGCCTTCATGAGCAAGACTCCAGATGTCCGTTTGAAAAAGCAATCGTCGCTAACAGCAAACACCCGGCCCGCACACGACGCAGCCCAGATGGGTAATTCTGCTGCGACGATCGCACTCCATCGGCAGCGGATAAAGGAAGCGCTGGTCTTGCACCGAGAAGGAAACTTCGCCGGCGCGGAGGAAATTTACCGAGCGGTGCTGAAAGTAAACCCCAACAACTTTGACGCGCTTCAACTGATGGGCACGATTGCCGCACAAAGTCTCCAGCCGGAGCTCGCTATCGAATACCTGACCCGTGCCATTATTCTCAAACCCAGCTATGCAATTGCCTACAACAACCGGGGCAATGCACTTAAGGATCTTGGGCGCTTCGACGAGGCTCTGGCCAACTACGACCGCGCCATCGCCTTCAACCTCCGCTATGTCGAGGCGCACGACAACCGTGGCATTGTGTTGATGGCTATGAATCGACTGGACGAAGCCCTAGCCAGTTTCGATCACGCCCTTGCCATCAAGCCCGACTATGCCGAGGCGCATTGGAACAAAAGCCTGATTCAACTTTTATTGGGCGACTTCGAAGCAGGCTGGCGACAATATGAGTGGCGATGGAAGATAAAGAACCGGGCGGACCAACCGCGTTCTTACCTCAAGCCGCTGTGGCAAGGTGATACCGACCTTCGTGGGAAAAGAATTCTTCTCTACTCGGAGCAGGGTTTAGGCGATTCGATTCAATTTTGCCGGTATGTCTCGCGGGTCGCCGCGCAAGGTGCCATAGTAATTCTGGAAGCCCCAATAGTTCTGGCGCCGCTGCTAAAAAACATCTCCGGTGTTGCGGAATTCATCAACAAAGATGATATCCCACCGCCCTTCGATTTTCATTGTCCAATGCTGAGCCTTCCGCTGGCCTTCGGTACTCGCCTGGAAAGTATTTCAGGCATGCCCTACCTGAGCGCCGACTCGGAACGCGTCGCCAAGTGGCGAAGTATTTTGAGAAGCACCACTCACCCGCGCCTGGGAATCGCATGGAGTGGAAGCCAGACGCACATGAACGACAATAATCGCTCTCTGCCACTCTCCTTGTTCGGCGAGGCACTTTTGTCTGAAATTGACTATATTTGTCTGCAGAATGATGTCAGGGCTACGGATCAATACTGGCTTGATTCGCATCCTGAAATCCGCTTGGTTGATACGATGATCAGGGATTTCAGTGATACCGCCGCCTTGATCGAAGTCATGGACCTGGTGATCACGGTTGATACCAGTGTTGCGCATCTCGCCGGAGCGCTGGGTAAGGAGGTATGGATTCTTTTGCCATTTGCGCCGGACTGGCGTTGGCTGTTGGACCGATCCGACAGTCCCTGGTACGACAGCGCCACATTGATTCGCCAACCAACTCCAGGAGACTGGAACAGCGTCCTGCTAGCCGTCCGGCAACGGCTTGAAGCACGGTTTGCATTCCCTCCGCCGGGAGTTGAATCTCCCGAAATAAGCGCCACCAACACCGGTGCAACTATTGGGAAATAGATGCATGAGCTTTAACTCCACCCAATTCAAGAAACTCGAACGTGCCGGCTACAACCGAATTGGCGCACGCTATCAGGCGGCGTCGGCGGCCCGCCAGAGCATCTCCGACAGCCTGCTTGCCGCCGCCAGACTTGAGCCCGGCCAGCGCCTGCTCGATCTGGCCAGCGGCCCCGGCCTGCTCGCGCGTGAAGCGCGCAAGACTTTGGGCGACGATGGGCTCGCAATCGCCAGCGATATCAGCGAGGGTCAGCTCGCGTGTTGTCCCGATCTGCTCCGGGTCGCGGCTGACGGCGAGGCGTTGCCCTTCGCCGAAGACAGTTTTGAGCGCGTGCTCTGCGGTCTGGGCTTGATGTTTTTCCCCGACGAGCAAGCCGCCCTGAGGGAAATGCGCCGAGTGCTCAGCCCCGAAGGACGGCTTGCGCTATCGGTATGGGGCCGCGCAGAAGACGTGCCGCTGGTCGAGACGGCGCTGGCCTGCATGCGCCGTATGCTGCCACCGCCCAAGGTCGTTCGGCCTTCGATCTTCCGCTTTGGTGATGCCGACGAACTGGCTCGCCGTCTCACCAGCGCCGAGTTTTCCGGCATCGAGATCCGGCCGTTTCGTTTTGCCGTCAATTTCAAGGATGCCGCCAGCTACTGGCAGGGCTTTCTCGATCTTGCCGGTGGCGCGGCGGAAAGCCTGTCGCGCCTGCCTGCCGAAAAGCAGAACGAACTCGCCCGTTCGGTCGCTGACGAACTCAAGCCTCACGCCGTTGCCAGCGGCTATCGCCTGACCAGCACCGTTCTGGTCGCCACGGCCAGCCCGGTATAATTCACTCCCTCGTTTCCTCTCCATTTCCCCTCCCGGGGTGCCCCCCATGAATGTCCTGTTTGAAGAGGATGGCGCTTTCCGTGCCGGCTCGGTACTTGCCGACAATGTGACGTCCTTGCAGATCGAATTGCCTTCGGGCAAGCGCAGCAAGGTTAAGGCCGCCAATGTGTTGTTGCGCTATGCCACGCCGGCACCGGGCGAGTTGCTGGAGCGCGCAGAGGCGGATGCTGAAGGTATCGAAGTGGATTTTCTTTGGGAAGTGTGCCCGGACGCCGAGTTTGGTTTCGAGGATCTTGCCGCCGAATACCATGGTGTCAAACCCGGCGCCAAACCCGATCCAATACAAGCCGCGGCGGTTCTGCTGCGCCTGCATTCAGCGCCGATTTATTTTCATCGCAAGGGCCGTGGCCGCTTCCGCAAGGCGCCGCCTGAAATTCTACAAGCGGCTCTGGCCGGGCTGGAAAAGAAGCGACTGCAAGCGGCGGCTATCGCGCGCATGGTGGAGGAGCTCGCGCGCAGCCAGTTGCCCGCTGAATTCGGCCCCCTGCTGGCACAACTCATCTACAAACCCGATCGAAATCGCAGCGAGACCAAGGCGCTGGAAGCCGCCTGTACCGAAACCGGAAAGTCCGCTGCCCGTCTGCTGTTCGATTGCGGTGCACTGCCATCAACCCATGAATTTCAATTGGGACGTTTTCTGTTCGAGTTCTTTCCCGAAAGCAAAGGCGGTACCGGGTTTCCTCCGTTCTCCGCTCCGCTCGAACCTGCCGAATTGCCGCTCGCGGCAGTTCAGGCCTTCAGTGTCGACGACGCGCATACAACAGAGATCGACGATGCATTTTCGGTCACAAAAGGACCGGATGGCGGCTGGCATGTCGGTATTCATATTGCTGCGCCGGGACTGGGATTCGAGCCCGACTCGGATCTCGGTCGCATCGCGCGCGCACGACTGTCCACGGTCTATATGCCCGGGCGCAAGATCACCATGCTGCCGGAGGACGTGGTCGAGCATTTCACCCTGGCTGCGGGCCACACCGTTGCCGCGATTTCCCTGTACCTGGATATCGCCAGCGATTTGCGTCTGCTCGGGCACGAAACGCGGATGGAGCGCGTGCCAATCGTCGCGAATCTGCGCCACCACGATATCGAACCGGTATTCAATGCCGACACCCTGGCCGCTGGCCTGCCGGATTTTCCCTACCGCGACGAGTTGAAGTTGCTTTGGGAATTTGCCCAGGTGCTTGAAGCCGGTCGCGGCAAATCTTCCGACAACGGCAACCGCAAGGATTACAACTTCATCGTCGACTGGGAAGCCGACAGTGGCATTGCCGCCGAACCCGGCAAGGGCTTTGTTGCCATCAGCGAGCGTGAGCGTGGCAGCCCGCTCGATACGCTGGTCGCCGAACTGATGATTTTCGCCAACGCCACTTGGGGGGCGATGCTGCGCGACGCCGGCATCCCCGCCCTGTACCGGGTGCAAACGGCGGGCAAGGTGCGCATGAGTACCGTTGCGGCGGCGCATGAAGGCCTGGGTGTCGATTGCTATGCCTGGTCGTCCTCACCCCTGCGGCGCTATTGCGACTTGCTCAACCAGTGGCAGTTGATTGCACTGTTGAATGACGAACCACCCCACTTCCCGCCGAAATCGGCGGACCTGCTGGCGGCCATGCGTGACTTCGAGCTTACTTATGCCGCCTATGCAGAGTTTCAGCGCGGCATGGAGCGCTACTGGTGCCTGCGCTGGCTGCTGCAAACGGGTGCGACCGAGGTCTCGGGCTATGTAATTCGCGAATCGCTGGTGCGGCTTGAGCCAGTTCCACTGGTACTGCGCGTGCCCTCCCTGCCGGAACTGGCGCGCGGCACCCGGGTGCGGCTCAGCGTCGAGGATATCGATCTGCTCGGCGCCGAAATACGCTTGCGCTACCTTGAGCTTGCGCCTGAATTGGCCTCCAATACAGGCTCTGATGCTGCCTTAGCAGGCGACGAGGACGAGGAAGCCGCAGAGTAAAATTGGCGGTCATGCGAAAACCGCCCAATCCGCCAAGCCTGACTCGCTTCTTCGGCGCGATTATTCAATCACTGCCGACACCCCGGTGGAAGTCCTCCTGGGCCGCAGCCCGATGGAAGTCCCCCTGGCCGATGCCGGCCTTTCTGGCCGCGATGGACCCGCCGCAGAGACATCTGACACTGGCGTTTGGCGCATCCCTGCTGATCCACGCCGTGGTCCTCACGATTCGCTTCGCGCCGCCCGATTTACTGAGCAAGGCCCGCGAGCGAGCGCTTGACGTCATCCTGGTCAATAGCAAGAGCCAGAGCAAGCCTCACAAGGCGCAGGCCAAGGCGCAAACCAACCTCGACGGCGGCGGCAATACCGCCGAGGATCGCCGCGCCAAAACCCCGCTGCCGGCTTCGCAAAAAACTCGCGAAGGCCGTGATCTGGCCGAGGCCAAACGCCGTGTCGCCGAACTTGAGGCGCGCCAGAAGGAAATGATGACGCGCCTGAAAGGCGATAAATCGATCAACGCGGAAAAGCCGCAGGACAAACCAGGGCCGGTACCGGAACCGGTGCTCTCGGGCGTCGACCTGGTCAGTCGCTCGCTAGCCATCGCCCGCCTGCAAGGCCAGATTGCACGCCAGACCGAGGAGTACAACCAGCGGCCGCGCAAGAAATTTATTGGCGCCCGTGTCGAGGAGTATCGCTTCGCGCAGTATGTGGAAGACTGGCGCCAGAAGATCGAGCGAATTGGCAATCTCAACTACCCGTCCGCCGCCAAGGGTCGCCTGTATGGCAGTCTGGTGCTGACCGTGGTGATCAAGGCGAACGGCGATCTTGATCGCGTGGAAATCAACCGCTCTTCGGGCAAGCGGGTTCTGGACGTCGCGGCAAGCCGTATTGTCAAAATGTCCGCGCCCTTTGCCGCCTTCCCGAAATCGATCAGCGACGACACGGACGTAATCGAGATCACCCGCACCTGGACCTTTACCAATGCGGATCGGCTGCGTTCGGAATGAGCCATGAAGTCCGCAATGCGTTTCCGCTGCAGTCGCTGCGCTAAACACTCGCTACGCTCGTGTTAGCCTGCGCGGAAAACGATTCGCTTCATTCAATACTTCCGCTTGACAAAACCCTCGCCACGCACCTCCTCCATGACTGACCGTTACGCCGTTATTGGCAATCCGATCGGGCACAGCAAGTCGCCCCGAATTCACGCGCTGTTCGCCGCCCAGACCGGACAGGACATCAGCTATCAGGCGATACTTGCCGAAACAGACGGCTTCGCTGCAGCAATCGATGCCTTTATTGCATCGGATGTAGATCCCGCGCGCGGCGCCAATGTCACAGTTCCCTTCAAGGAAAACGCCTTTCATCTGGCAGCGCAACGCACACCGCGCGCCGAGGCGGCAGGAGCGGTGAATACCCTGAGTTTCGATCATGGTGTGATACTCGGCGACAACACCGACGGCGCCGGATTGCTGCGCGACCTGAAACACAATCTTGGCTGCGATCCGGCCGGACGCCGCGTCCTGCTGTTGGGCGCGGGCGGTGCAGCACGCGGAGTGATCCTGCCTCTGCTGCTGGAAAACCCGTCTGAACTGGTAATCGCCAATCGCACCGAAGAGACCGCTGCACGCCTCGCTCTGGAGTTTGCCCGCCGGCCGGCTTGCGCCATCGATGTAAAACCCGAAGGCACTGGTTTTTCTGGATTGGCTGGTCGCACGTTCGATCTGGTGATCAATGCCACCTCGGCCGGACTCAAGGGCGCTGTGTTGCCATTGCCGACTTCTTTGTTTGGCTCGCATGGGTTGGCGTACGACATGGTCTATGGCCGCGACACACCATTTTTGAAGCAAGCCCGTGCTGCAGGCGCCAGGACAGCCGATGGTCTGGGCATGCTGGTCGAACAGGCAGCGGAAGCTTTTTTCATCTGGCGCGGTGTGCGTCCGCAAACCGCAGCCATTATCGCAACGCTCAAAGAATGAGGCCTGCGCCACGCTGGTTGAAAATCGGCCTACTCACCTTGGCCGGCGCGCTGCTGCTCTGGCAGGGCTGGTATCTGGGTTGGGTGCTGTGGTGGAAATGGGTGAATCCGGAGACGACAAGTTTCCAGAGCCAGCGCCTGAGCGAAGCACGGCAGAAAAATCCGAAGGCAGAACTCAAGCGCGTATGGGTGCCTTACGAGAAGATATCGATCCAGCTCAAGCGCGCCGTGATCGCCGCCGAGGACGACAAATTTGTCGACCACGAAGGTTTCGACTGGGAAGGCATACAACGCGCCATCGAGAAGAATCAGAAAAAGGGCAAGGTGGTCGCCGGCGGCTCGACCATTACCCAGCAGTTGGCCAAGAATCTGCTTCTTTCTCCAACCAAATCGGTAATGCGCAAGGCGGAAGAGGCGATCATCACGGTCTGGATCGAATTGCTGTGGGACAAACGGCGCATTCTTGAGGTCTATCTCAACGTGGTCGAATGGGGCAATGGCCTGTTTGGTGCGGAAGCTGCCGCACGCCGCTACTACGGCATTTCGGCGGCACAACTTGGCGCGGAACAGGCGGCGCAATTAGCCGTAATGCTGCCCGCGCCGCGCCGTTATGAACGCAATCCGAACTCGGCCTACCTCACCGGCCGCGCGCGACTGATTGCCGGGCGCATGCCACATGCTGAGGTACCACGTTAAGTTTCAGCCGACGGCTGGCGGCATCCAGGGAATGAAATAGAGTAAGCACTGCAGCCAAGGCAGCACTGGCCCGGCTTCTCCCGTTCGATGAGCATCCGTCGCGCAGAGCGAAGCCCTTCACGCCAAGCCGCAGCAGATACAATGCTGGGCTTCTGCGAGAACGCACATGAACCCGCCGGCCACCACTCCACCCGATCGCGACGAACCACACCACCAGGATGACGTGCAGGACAGCCTGCGCGAGGTCCAGGTCTTGCTCGCGCGACAAAAACGCGTCGAAACACTGGTGCATCGACAGGACATGCCACGTCATGAGCTGGTCGAAAATCTGGTGCACAAACAGCATCTGGCCGAATTGCAACAAAAGCTCGAGGGAATGCACTCGGCCGACATCGCCTACATTCTCGAGGCTCTGCCGCTTGATGAGCGACTGCTGGTGTGGGATCTGGTCAAAGCGGAATGCGATGGCGACGTTCTGCTTGAAGTCTCCGATGCGGTACGTGAATCGCTTATAGAGAGCATGGCGCCCTCGGAGCTGGTAGCGGCGGCCGAACAACTCGATACGGACGAACTGGCCGACCTGGCGCCCGATCTGCCTGATGGCGTACTGGCCGATGTGTTCCGCTCGCTGCCACCGGAAGAGCGCGAAGAGCTCCGCGCGGTCATGTCCTATGAAGAGGATACGGTGGGCGCCTTGATGGATTTCGACATGGTCACCGTGCGCGAAGACGTGGCCCTCGACGTTGTCTTGCGCTATCTGCGCCGGTTCGATGAACTGCCCGATCACACCGACCAGTTATTTGTGGTTGACCGCGATGACTGTCTGCAGGGTGTGCTGCCCTTGAATGTATTGTTGGTCAAGGCGCCGGAAACCGAAGTATCGGCGGTGATGCACAAGGAAATCCTGACCCTGGAAGCGGACGACAAGGCCGAAGTGGCCGCGCAGGCTTTCGAGCGGTACGACCTGGTGTCCGCCGCAGTGGTCGACATGCATCGCAAACTGGTGGGGCGCGTTACGGTGAATGCCGTAGTTGACTACATCCGCGAAGAAGCCGAGGCAGACCAGTTGGCGCAGGCCGGTCTGATCGAAGAAGAGGACATATTCGCCCCGGTCATCGACTCGGTTAAGAACCGCTGGGCCTGGCTGGCCGTCAACCTCGTTACGGCATTCATCGCCAGTCGTGTGATCGGGGCATTCGAGGGCTCAATCGAAAAGCTGGTGGCACTCGCCGCACTCATGCCTATTGTTGCCGGCATCGGCGGCAACGCGGGCAACCAGACCATTACCATGATCGTGCGTGCCATCGCCATGGGCCTGGTCGAACCCGATGCCGAAAGGCGTTTGCTGAAGAAAGAATTTGGCGTCGCATTGATCAATGGCCTGATCTGGGGCGGGCTGCTCGGACTCGTGGCCTGGTGGCTCTACGACGACATGCGCCTGGGCGTGGTGATGACGGCGGCCATGATTCTCAATCTGCTGGTCGCCGCTGGTGTCGGCGTACTGATTCCGATGACCCTGCAAAAACTCGGGCGCGACCCGGCCATGGGTGCTTCCGTGATGATTACCGCCGTGACCGATTCAGGCGGCTTTCTGATCTTCCTCGGACTGGCGACGATATTCCTGATCTGACTTTTCCGTGGTGACTGAACCCCTGATGATGAAACAGGGTAAAAGCAACAGGAAGACCCGCTCCTCCCGTCCTCCCCTCACGGGGAGGCTAATAATCGGCTCGCTTTGCTCGATTACCACACGCGGCCCGGAACGAGTAGTTTCAGGTTAACGTCTATTTCGTCACCAGCTTCAGGCCAACGATGCCTGCGACAATCAGGCCGATCGATACCAGCCGGGCGATTTCGCGCGATTCGTTGAACAAGGCCATGCCCAGCAGCGCAGTGCCCACTGCCCCGATTCCGGTCCATACCGCATAGGCTGTCCCCACCGGCAATGTCTTCAGCGACCAGCCCAGCAAGATCACCGAAATCGCCATGGCAGCCAGCGTCCACGCACTTGGTGCCAGACGCGTGAAACCTTCGGTGTATTTGAGACCAATGGCCCAGCCAACCTCGCAAATGCCGGCAACCAGCAACACGGCCCAGGCAGCGGCGGGTGTCAATACAGGCACGCGAACTCCTGTCGCCGTATCACCATCGCCGAGTTTTGGGCCACGATGCGCGCATTTACTCAGCCTTTGCTGAAGATCGCATCGGCCGCTGCCACGGTGGCCGCAATATCTGAATCCGTGTGCGCCTCGGAAACAAAGCCGGCCTCGAAGGCGGAAGGCGCGAGATAAAAGCCGGCCTCCAGCATGGCGTGAAAGAAGCGGTTGAAGGCGTCCTTGTCGGCTGCCATCACCTCGGCGTAGGAGGTCGGTGGGGTTGCAGCGAAATAGAGTCCGAACATTCCACCCACCGACTGCCCACAAAAATTCACGCCATGGCGTTTGGCGGCCACGGTAAGCCCTTCCACCAGGTCACTGGTCTTTTTCGTCAGTACCTCGTAAAAGCCCGGCGCTGCGATCTTCTTCAAGGTCACCAGACCCGCCGCTACCGACAGCGGATTGCCCGAGAGCGTACCGGCTTGATACACCGGCCCCAGCGGTGCGATCTTTTCCATGATGTCGCGTCGCCCGCCGAAAGCACCGAGCGGCATGCCGCCGCCAACCACCTTGCCGAAGGTCGACAGGTCCGGAGTGATTCCGTAGAGGCCCTGAGCGGAACCCGGACCGACGCGAAAGCCGGTCATCACTTCATCGAAAATCAGCACCGCACCATGCTGGGTGCACAGCTCGCGCATGGCGGCGAGAAACTCGGGCTTGGGCGCGATCAGATTCATGTTGCCGGCCACCGGCTCGACGATCACGCAGGCGATGGATTTGCCATGTGTGGCGAAAGCGTCTCTCAGTCCTTGAGCGTCGTTGTAGTCGAGCACCAGAGTGTGCTGGGCGAGATCGGCCGGCACCCCTGCGGATGACGGATTGCCAAAGGTCAACAGGCCCGAACCGGCCTTGACCAGCAGGCTGTCACCGTGACCGTGGTAGCAGCCCTCGAACTTGACGATGGCGTCGCGCCCGGTAAATCCACGCGCCAGCCGGATCGCACTCATGGTGGCTTCGGTACCCGAAGACACCAGACGCACCATATCCATACTGGGTATTCGCTGTATCAGAAGCTCTGCCAGCTCAACCTCTGCCTCTGTCGGCGCGCCGAAAGACAGTCCTTTCGCCGCCGCTTCCTGAACGGCACGCACCGTATCAGCATCCGCATGACCCAGAATCAGCGGGCCCCAGGAGCCGACGTAATCTATATAGGCCTTGCCATCGGCATCCCACACACGAGCACCCTCACCCCGCTCGAAAAACCGTGGCGCACCGCCCACGGAACGGAACGCGCGAACTGGCGAATTTACGCCGCCGGGAATGGTCTTCTGGGCGCGAGTAAAGAGTTCTTCGTTACGAGTCATGTTTATTCCTGTCGTTCACGATCAGTACTGTTGGCGAGATTCAGCGGGTCATCCTTGCCCGACCGCTCTTGATATCCGGTTTGAAGAGCCGTTGATAATCCTCAGCCCGTCTCTTGATGTCCATTGCATCGAACAAGTCGCTGACCACGGCGAGGATATCGGCCCCGGCATCGATCACTTGTTGCGCATTGTCGAGATTGATTCCGCCAATGGCCGCCACCGGCAAACCGAAACGTCGTGCCTCGCCTAGCAGCTTGAGCGGCGCCTGCACAGCGCCGGGTTTGGTGCGCGAGGGAAACACGCTGCCGAAAGCCAGATAGTCGGCTCCTGCTGCTGCTGCCTCTTCACCGCGCGCCAGTTCGTTGTAGCAGGACACGCCAAGAATTCGCTTGGGGCCGAGCGCATCGCGCGCCGCAGCCAGCGAACCACCCGGCGCATCGTCACGCCCGATGTGAGCGCCGTCGGCACCGATTTCCACCGCTAGCCAGACATCGTCATTGATGATCAGGCGGGCGCCTGCGGCGCGGCAAATACGCAACATCTCGGCTGCCTGCGCGCGACGCAGCGCACTCGACGCCGACTTGTTGCGGTACTGAACCAGGGGGCTTCCGCCGTCAAGCGCCGCCTTGACCAACGCGGACAGCCGCGGCAACAGTGGATCGTCAAGCGTTACGGCGCAGAGCCCCCTCAGATTCATGCCCGTAACTCCGCGAATTGCGTACGTCGCCACTCGTGAATAGACTCTGGATCCAGGGTCGAAACCTCGTTCCAACTCCATGCCGAACATTGACGTTCAAACATCATCCACCTCGATATCTGCAGCCCGCGACCAGAACAGGCGATCGGGTATGAACTGGCCCATGCCAGGTCGAAATCCCGCTTCCAGCGTGTGCCAGGTATAAGACTGCGCGGCCATCACTGCGTCGCCTATATCAACGCCACCGGCGACATGCGCAGCAATTGCCGAAGCGAGCGTGCAGCCTGAACCGTGATAGCTACCCGGCAAGCGGTCCCAGCGATCTGTGCGCACCGTTCCATGGCTGCCATACAAGGTATTGATCACCTGTGGACTCGCTTCATGGGTGCCGGTAAGCAGCACATACTCGCATCCGGCTTTGATCAGACGATGAGCGCAACCCGCCAGATCCGAACCGGCCCGCCCGTCACCGCCTGCCTCGCCGATCTGCTGTGCAAGACGCCTTGCTTCCAGGCTATTTGGCGTCAAAACAGTGGTCTGTGGCAACAGCAGGCCGATCATCGCCTCTATCATCTCCTCGTCTGCAAACTGATCGCCCCGCCCCGAAGCCAGCACCGGATCCAGGATTACCGGCGTATCCGGGTAGTCCGAGATCACTTCGGCAATGGCGGCGATGACCTCGACACTGCCCATCATGCCCAACTTGAATGCGGCAACCGGCATATCCTCCAGCAAAGCTCGGGCCTGGTCGGAAACCCACTCGGCGTCTATTGGCAAGACACCCTCAACGCCGGCTGTATCCTGTACGGTAATAGCGGTAACGACTGCAAGTGGATGGCAACCCAGGCTGGCGAGGGTCAGGATATCGGCCTGCAAGCCAGCGCCACAGGTAGGGTCGGCGGCGGCAAATGTGAGCACAATCGGCGGCGTTGGCGGCGCGAAGAGCGGCGGTTTGGCGGCAGGGGCAGCGTTCATGAATTTCCTGACCCGGTCCGGGCATTTCGAGCGGCGAACCGCTTGGGTTAGTATTCCGCAATTCTACCTCACTGCCCCATCATGACTGATCAACCACCTTATTCCAAATGGATGTGCCTGATCTGCGGCTTCATTTATAACGAAGCCGAGGGCTTGCCGGAAGAAGGTATCCCACCCGGAACCCGATGGCATGAAACCCCCCCAAACTGGACCTGCCCCGAATGCGGTGCACGCAAGGAAGACTTTGAAATGGTCGAAATTTCAGTATGATGCGGGTTAACGACGTCCTGCTTCGACAAGAAAGTACGCAAAGGGCGCGGGGAGGAGGCAATGTGCGGAAGAGGCAAGAAGTCTCTGATGCTGCATTTCGGATATCCTGCGCGCGCCAAAAAAGAGCCCTATTCAGCTTGGAGTAACGTGAGCGAAATGCCCAGCCTTTCCGGCATCAAGGTGATGGTGATCGATGACTCGAACACCATACGCAAGACCGCTGAAATTTTCTTGTTGCAAGCCGGCGCCCAAGTGGTCCTGGCCGAAGACGGCTTCGACGCGCTGGCAAAGATTAACGACCACCAGCCCAATGTGGTGTTTTGCGACATCCTGATGCCGCGCCTTGACGGCTACCAGACTTGCGCCTTGATCAAGAAAAACCCGAAGTTTGCCGCCACGCCGGTAATCATGCTCTCGTCCAAAGACGGCCTCTTTGACCGCGCGCGCGGACGTATGGTCGGCTCGGATGAGTACCTGACAAAACCCTTCACCAAGGACAGCCTCCTGCAAACGGTCGCAACACACGCGGCACGTGCATAGCTTGATTAAATTGTTATTTTTGAGGGAATTTCCATGCCAGTTAAAACAGTTCTGATTGTCGACGACTCTCCCACCGAGCGTGAAATATTGAGCCAACTGCTAACTGGTGGCGGCTACGAAGTCAGCACAGCGGAGAGTGGCGACGAGGGAATTGCGCGGGCCAAACAGATCATGCCCGACCTTATCCTGATGGATGTCGTGATGCCCGGCACCAACGGTTTTCAGGCCACTCGAGCCCTGTCCCGGGACGAAGCAACCAAGAATATTCCGGTAATCATGTGTACCTCAAAAAATCAGGAGACCGACAAGGTCTGGGGCATGCGCCAGGGCGCCCATGACTACGTGACAAAGCCGGTCGATGGCCCTGCGCTACTGGCCATGATCGCCGCGATCGCCTAAACAGCAACCATGGCCAAACGAATCAGCCTGCGCGAGTTTCAGCAAGGCCTTTCTGAAAGGTTGCTTTCGGCACGGCGCGGCGACAGTGAATTGACCTTGCTCGGAGTCGAGTCAGGCACGGCCGATCTTCCGGGAGGCAGTCATTGGCTGCTCGATCTCGGCGACTCCGGTGAAGTCGTACCGCTACCGCAATTGACCCCCGCACCATTGACCAAACCATGGTTCGCAGGCATCGCCAATATTCGCGGCGTTCTCTATGGTGTTGTCGATTTTTCAGCGTGGCGCGGAGGTTCGCCGACGCCCCGCAATGCACAGTCCCGCTTGCTGCTTGTAGGCGCGCGGCAGGGTATCGCCAGTGCGCTGCTGGTGAGCCGTGCTCTCGGACTGCGCCCGCAACAACAACTTCATGCTGCAAGTGGCGCCGATGATGACACGCATGACACACCCCATCCCGACGAATCTCATCCGCTGGAACCAGGCAGCGCGCATTGGCTCGGGGGACGATTTATGGATGCACAAAATCAGGTATGGACTCAGCTAAGAATTTCTGCCTTGCTGACTGACCCTGATTATCTCGACGTTGCTCTCTGACCACTCAAGAAAGAATCCGCCATGGCAACCGCTTCCGCTTCAAAGACTCCCGCAGCACCCACCGCAAGAGCGCAAAAGCGAAACAAAGGCCTGCCTTTGATTGGGCATCTTCCATTCAATATGCAGTTCCGCATACTCGGCGCGATACTTGCCATCAGTGTGCTGGTCGCTGTCGACGTTGTGTTTCTGCAAAGCCAAGCCGCAAACCGTGAAGCGGCCTACGTCTCGGCCGTATCGCGTGCTTCGGCATTGACTCAGCGCATTCCGCGCGCCATGCAAAATGCCTTGCAAGGTGACAAGTCCGCTTTCAAGGATCTGCGCGGAGCCAATGAACGCTTTGGGCAGATTCTTGATGTCCTGGCTGATGGTGGCGACGATGAAAGCACACCAATCCCACCGACCAATGCCGAGGTAAGACCCACCCTTGATGCATTGCGCTCGGCCTGGGAAGCTCAACGCGCTCCGATCAATAGAATTCTCGCGCAGGAATCCAGTTTTGTCGCGACCGGGCAATTGGCGCAACAGTCCCTTCAATACGGCCTTGTGATGGCGGAAAACGCCGAATCAACGAATACCGATCTGTCGATGTTAACCGGACGCGTACTGCGTGCGGTCACCCAGCTGGCATGGTCTCCCGGTGTTGACGAGCGGCTGGTTGGGCAATTGAACGCGGACCTGGCCGCTGCAATAGCGAAAGCTCCTGGCGGCTCGCAATTGGCGCTTTCGCTGCAAGCTCTGCAGCCGGCTGCCAAGGCGGCCACAACCGACATCAAATCCCTGTCGCGCACGCGCGGCAGCCAGAACAAATTCCTTGCCGACTGGCGCAAGCTTGATCAGTTGACTGACGAACTCAAACGGGCCTATGTGGAAGATGCCGCTGGTACCCGGGCCTTGACTCCCCTCACTGCCATCAGTGGTTCACTGGCCCTGCTGATGGTCGTTCTTCTGATCAAGGCGTTCGGCGATGAAGCGACGCGGCGCTCTGAAGATGCCGAGCGTCAACGCCGAATCGCCGAGGCGGAAAAAGAAGCCAGCCAGAGCGCCATTTTGCTGCTGATGAACGAGATGGGCGATCTGGCCGACGGTGACTTGACAATTCGTGCTACGGTTTCCGAGGACATCACCGGAGCCATTGCCGACTCGGTCAACTACACGGTTGAGGAACTGGCAGTACTGGTGCGACGAATCAACGATGCTGCCGAACGCGTGACTCGCGCCTCCAGCGCCGCACAGACCACGTCAAACGAACTGATCTCGGCGACCAAGATTCAGTCAGCCGAAATTCAGGGCGCCAACGCCTCGGTTCTCGAAATGGCGAACTCGATGAAAACCGTATCGTCCTCGGCGCTGGAATCCGCCCGTGTCGCACGCGCATCACTCGAAGCAGCGCAGAAAGGCTCGGTGGCGGTGTCCAACTCGATCTCGGGCATGAACGAAATTCGTAGCCAGATCCAGGAAACCTCGAAACGTATCAAACGACTCGGCGAATCGTCACAGGAGATCGGTGAAATCGTTGAACTGATTTCTGACATTACGGAACAAACCAACGTTCTGGCGCTTAATGCCGCCATTCAGGCGGCTTCGGCCGGTGAGGCAGGACGCGGATTCTCGGTGGTTGCGGAAGAAGTTCAGCGACTGGCCGAACGTTCCGGCGAGGCAACCAAACAGATTGCCGCCATTGTCAAAACAATTCAGACAGACACCAACGATGCGGTAGCCGCCATGGAACACTCAACCCAGGGCGTGGTCGAGGGTGCCAAGTTGTCGGATGCCGCAGGGCAGGCACTCAACGAAATTTCCAGCGTGTCGCAGGATCTTGCAAACCTGATTCAGGCCATTTCCAGCGATACCCAGGCTCAGGCCGACATCGCCACGCACGTGGCCGACTCGATGAAGGAAATTCTTCGGATCACCGGCCAGACAACCACCAGCACGCAAGAAACCGCAGTGTCGATTGGCGAACTGGCCGAACTGGCAGTTGAACTGAAGGGCTCGGTTTCGGGCTTCAAGGTTTGATGGGACGACCTGTGAATCAATCCCGGCCTAATTGCCTTATATGAGCATGGATCTCGATATCGGTCCGCTGTCCTGGGTCAAGGGAGAAATTGATCTTGCGCTCGAAAGCGCGGGACAAAGTCTAGCCGCCGATCCAGCTGGCGACGGTCTGGAGAAAGCCATCGCCAGCCTGCATCAGGCTCATGGCGCACTGGCTATTGTCGGGCTTGATGGCATCACCGAATTTGCCGATGCAGCCGAAAAACTGCTGGCAGCTATGCGTGACGGTGCGGCAGCAGACCGTGAAGCCGCCTCCAGCGCAGCGCAATCCGGGTTTGCCGCCCTGCGTGGTTATCTCGATGACCTGATAGCCGGCCATCCCGACCAGCCGATCAAGCTTTTTGAGCCCTATCGAGCGATGGTGGTCGCACGTGGACAAACGGCGCCGGGCCCCTCCGAGCTGTTTTTCCCGGATTTGACCCAGCGCCCGCCCAAGCGCGAGAAAGACGTGCCGCAACTTGCGCCGGAAGCCTTGGCGGCACGCCTCAAGGCCGCCCGCATGGGCTTCGAGCGCGGGCTATTGAAGTGGATCAAGAACGACCCCAAAGGTATCGTCGAGATGAAAGTCTCAATCTCGATGATCGAATCCACCCGCACCACGCCTTCGGCGCGCGCTTATTGGTGGATTGCGCTCGGCGTGCTCGATTCGCTTGCCGCCAACGGGCTGCCCGATGCCAACGAGGCAAAACGATTTGCCATGCGTTTGGGGGGGCAAATCAAGAAGCTCATCGAAGGTCAGAAGGAAGTCGGTGAGCAGTTTCTGCGTGAGGCCTTGTATCTGGCGGCCTGCGCCACGGCTGGTGGCGATGCGCTGGCGGTCGTTCGCGCTGCCTATCGCCTGGATGGCATGATTCCCACCGAAACTCCTTCGGAAACGGAAAGGTTGCTACCCCACCTGCGCCGTCTGCGGGAACTGTTGGCTGGTGCCAAGGACGACTGGAATCGACTTTGTGCCGGTACCGTTGCGGCGCTACCGCCCTTCCATGAGCGCGTGGCAAAGATTGCCGACGAAGGCAAAGCCACTGGTCAGGCTGACTACACCGAGTTAACCGCGGCGATTCTCGAACATACCGACCGGCTAAGGCGGGATCCGACACAGCACAATGATGTTCTGGCTCTGGAGATGGCCACCGCACTCCTGCTCGCCGAGTCGGCCTTGGAAAATTTCCAGTCATTGGATGCTGATTTCGCCCGCTCAGCCGATGCCGTCGTGAGTCGTCTGGCCGCGCTTGGCAGAGGCGAAGAACTGGGGATGCTGGATCTGCCTCAAATCGACGCCATGTCGCGTCGCGCCCAGGAAAGACTGCTGCTTGAGTCGGTAGCTCGAGAGATTCATTCCAACCTCGGCACCATCGAACAGACGCTGGATGCATTTTTCCGCGACAGCTCGCGTCAGTCGACCTTGTCCGCGCTCAAGCAACCGATTCGCCAGATCCAGGGCGCGCTTATGGTGCTTGGTCAGAGTCGCGCCAACACCGTCCTTGACGAATGCGCACACGCGATAGAACGTTTCGCGGAACCCGGTTTCGCAGCCCAGCCAGGCGACTTCGAAGAAGTGGCAAGAAAACTATCCGCCCTGGGCTTTTTTGCCGCGCAATTGCAAGGCGGCAGCGCCGACATTGATGCGATTCTCGAACCGCCCGCCGCGCCGAAGCCGGCTGCCGAAGAAACCACAAAGGTTGAAGCGAGCGAAGCAGCGGCAGTACCCGTGTCCGAGCAAGTCACAAGCACTGATGCCGATGCCCAGGCAAGAACGGCCGAGGAAGCGGCAGTTGAGAGTGCGCCGGTGGAACTGGCTGAGGATTCGCTTCCCGACTTTGAGGTTGAGGGCGTCGAGATTCCGCAGGAACCCGAAGTTGCTCCACCCCCCAAGCGCATCGAAGCACCCGCCCCGTCGGCCGAAACCTCGCGCCTTGTCGATGCCAGCAAGGAAGACCTGGACGCAGAACTTTTATCGATTTTTCTCGAGGAAGCCAACGAAGTCCTCGCGACCATCAACGAACACCTTCCCCTGGTTCACGCTACACCCAGTGACCAGGCATCGCTCGTCACGCTGCGCCGCAGTTTCCACACGCTTAAGGGCAGTGGCCGCATGGTAGGCCTCACCCACCTTGGCGAATCCGCCTGGGCGGTGGAGCAGGTGATGAATGGCTGGTTACACGAAGAGCGCGCCGCCACACCCGCCTTGCTGGAAGTGCTCGATCTGGCAGCCGGCGTCTTCATGGACTGGGTAAAGCAACTTGAGGCGGGCGGTAGCAGCCAATTTGACGACGCGAAACTGGTGCGACTTTGCCGCCAGTTGGGCGGTGCCGAAGATGCAGAGGCCGACGTCGCCGTGGTGCCAGCGCCGACATTGGAAACGCCGGGACTCGAGGAAGTGGCGCTCGAAACACCTGCGTCCGGGGAAGATATCCTCGAAGCGCCAACTCTCGATACGCCGCCCCTCGAAGCTCGGCCAATCGAAACGCCCGCGTCAGAAGTACAGCCACCCGAGGTACCGACCGAAATTCCGATACCGGAAGAACCGAAACTCGAGGAGCCGGTGCCTGAGGAACCCACGCTTGAAAGAGATGTGGAAGCTTCCGAAAAGGTTGTTGCCAGCTTGCCGCCTTCGGCCGACGTTGTTTCCTTTCCTGCTCCACCATCGGTCCGCGTCGGTGACGTTGAGGTTGCACCCTCAATTTACAATCTGTACCTGGAAGAGACTCGCGACCATATCGCTACGCTGCAGGCCAATCTTGGACTCGAGGAAGTTCCGGGCAATGACGTAATCCGCGCCGCTCATACGACGGCCAGTATTTCTGCTGCAGCCGGTTTTGCACCGATTTCCGGCCTTGCCCGAGCTCTGGAGGATGTACTGGTACGTTTCTCCTTGCTGGACGCCTGCCCAAGCGATGATCAACGCTTTGTATTTGCGCGGTGCGCTGGTGCTCTTGAGGGAATGCTCGGCGCCATAGCTGAACGGCGTATGCCCCAGGACGAGGCCACGCTTTCTGCCGAACTCAACGCCATGAAGCCGGCTGAGCCGATTGAAATCGTTCCTGAGCAAACTACAGACGAACCTGAGGCGCTGGCGGAAGTCGAGACCGCTCCCGAAACAACTACCGAAATAGCTCCTGAAGCAACTGCCGAAGCCACTCCTGAAGCCGATGTCGATGCTACGGACAGCTCCGATGTGCCTGAAATCAACATCAATGTAACGGACCGCCGCGCGACCCGCATTGAAGACGAGATCGATCAGCAAATATTGCCGCTGTTCCTCGAAGAAAGTGTCGAACTGATGCGCGAAGTTGGCGCCGCGCTGCGAGAGTGGCGTGCGGCTCCGACCGACACGGATATTCCCCGTTCGCTTCAGCGCGCTCTGCATACGCTCAAGGGCAGCGCTCGAATGGCCGGCGCCATGGGCTGCGGTGAGCTGCTGCACTCGATGGAAGACCGTATCGATCAGGCTACGGCGATGAACATGGTGCAGCCGAAAACCATTGACGGTCTCGAGGTTTCGTACGACCGCGCGGCAATGCTCATCGAAAATTTGCGCAGTTCGCCCACGCATCAGGCAGTTGTCGAGCCCACACCCGTTGCAACGCCTCTCGTAACAGTAGAGTCTGGAGCCGCTACCGAAGCCGACGCTGGACACGAGCAACAGACACAAGCAGCTGCAAGCGCCGCGGCAGCGATCGCCTTGGCACAGAAAGCTCATCTGCGCGTCCGTGCCGATCTGGTTGACCAGTTGGTGAATGAGGCAGGTGAAGTTGCCATCGCCCGAGGACGCATCGAGGGCGAACTGCTGACTTTGAAAACATCACTGCTCGATCTGACGGAAAACGTGATTCGACTTAGAAAGCAGTTGCGCGAGGTCGAAATTCAGGCCGAGTCGCAGATGCAATCGCAACAGGCGCTGGCAAGCGAGCGTGCGCAGGAGTTCGACCCGCTCGAATTTGACCGCTTTACCCGCTTTCAGGAAGTATCGCGGATGATGGCGGAAAGCGTAAACGACGTCGCCACCGTACAGCAAACGCTGATGCGCAGCCTCGATCTGGCCAACGCTGCGGTGGCCGCGCAAGCGCGTCTGAACCGCGAACTGTCGCAGCGTCTGATGGGCGTGCGCATGGTGCCTTTCGAGAGCCTCGCTGAGCGACTGCATCGTGTCGTGCGTCAAGCCGCCAAGGACTCCGGCAAACGCTGCAACCTCGACATACGTCACGGCCAAACCGAGCTCGACCGCTCGGTGCTGGACAAGATGGCCGGCCCACTCGAACACATGCTGCGCAATAGCGTTGCCCACGGACTTGAAAATACCGAGGCGCGCATCGCAGCAGGCAAACAGGCAATCGGCCAGATCACGGTATCGCTGGCGCAGGAGGGCAACGAAATCGTGATCATCATCAACGATGATGGAGCCGGCCTCGACTTCGACCGTATTCGCCAGCGCGGCATTGAGCGCGGGCTGATCAATGCAGATGAACAAACCGACGAAACGACGCTTTCCCGACTTATTCTGCAACCCGGATTCTCGACTGCGGAAGTGGTCACGGCCCTAGCCGGACGCGGCGTCGGCATGGATGTAGTGGAAAGCGAAGCCGCGAGCCTGGGCGGACGGGTAGAAATTAAGTCTGTCACCGGCAGCGGAACAACATTCCGAATTTATTTGCCGCTAACGCTTTCGGTCACACAAGCGGTGCTGGTCACTTTTGGAAATCGAAGATATGCAATTCCTTCCTCGATGATCGAGCAAGCCACGGAACAAAAACCCGAGGCCGTAGCAAGCTTGCGCAGTGCTGGCAGAATTGATTGGCTGGGTCATGTCTATCCATACCGCTATCTTGGCGTGTTGCTGGGTGACGGTGAGGCATCTCCTCCACCCGCGAGGCGACACTGGATCCTGCTGGTCAAGGGCGGGACCGAACGAGTCGCGCTGGAAGTCGATAGCCTTAGCCGCAATCAGGAAATTGTGATCAAAGCCGTGGGGCCACAATTGGCGCGCGTGCGAGGACTATCGGGCGCGACGGTTCTTGGCGATGGAGAAGTAGCGCTGATTATCAATCCTGTTGCGCTGGCATCCCGTGCGACGGATCGCGCCATGGCGCAGGCTACAGAAGTGATAGCACCAGTTGCCGAGGTCAAAGCAGCCGTCACCACCGCCGCCACGGTAATGGTGGTCGACGATTCACTCACGGTAAGAAAGATCGGTGGGCGTCTGCTGGCACGCCACGGTTACCACGTACTCACCGCCAAGGATGGCGTGGATGCGCTGGAACAGCTCAGCGACGTGATCCCGGACGTCATGCTGCTGGACATTGAAATGCCGCGCATGGATGGATTCGATCTGGCGCGGAACATCCGCGGTGACGAACGTTTGAAACATATTCCGATCATCATGATCACTTCGCGCACTGCTGACAAACACCGCCAGCATGCAGAGGAAATAGGCGTAGACCACTATTTGGGCAAACCCTACGACGAAGATGAGTTACTGGGCTGTATCCGCGAATGCATCGAGAACAAATAGCGACGCAATCACAAGCCTGATCAACTCTGGCTCGTCCGGGTTACAGTTTCATCGACAGCCAGACGGAAGGATCCACTCATGAACTCACAAGCGTTGGAGCGCCCGTTCAAGGTGCTTGGTATTCAGCAAATCGCCATCGGCGGCTCATCCAAAGAGCGCTTGAAAAAACTCTGGGGCGACATGCTCGGTCTGAGCGCAACGGGAAATTACGTCAGCGTGCGCGAAAATGTGGACGAAGACATCATGTCCATGGGCAGCGGTCCTTTCAAGGTTGAAGTCGACCTGATGCAGCCTCTTGATCCGGCAAAGAAACCGGCGGTGCATGAGCCCCCGCTCAATCACGTCGGACTGTGGATCGATGACCTGCCGGTTGCCGTGGCATGGCTCACTGCGCAAGGTGTGCGCTTCGCTCCCGGCGGCATCCGCCGGGGTGCTTCAGGTCATGACATTACCTTCCTCCACCCCAAATCCAACGAGCAGTTTCCGATTGCCGGAGAAGGTGTCCTGATCGAACTGGTGCAGGCGCCGCCGGAAGTGATAGAAGCCTTTGCGAAACTGGCGTGACCGGAATACCGAATACCAATCGCCGGAAAAACTAGCCGGCAAACACTCGATAACATCCGCCGCCGGATTCCTTCGCCGATTGCCTTGCCTGATCAGCGTGGCGCAGCAGCTCGGGAAGTGACAGATCGCCCCCCGGAAACTTTGCCACACCAATACTGACGCTGACATCCAGTAGCATCCCAAGCACGCGTATTGGTGCAGCCAGATTGTCGACGAGTTTTTCGGCGACCCGCTCGGCATCAGAGCTGCTGCCAAGCGCGGTGAGGACGATGCCGAATTCCTCGGCGTCCAGCCGCGCTACGGTATCAACCTCGCGCACCGCTGCACGAAACCTTTCCGACATATTCATCAACAGTTCATCGCCGATCGCATGACCATAGCGATCATTTATCGCGCTGAAGTCATCTATTTGGATCAGCAACACGGCGATCTGTCCGTGCCCACGCCGCACCTGCTGCATCGATTGCTGCAATCGAGCGTCGAACAACAGGCGGTTGGCCAGACCGGTTAGCGCATCCATGTGCGCCAGCGCTTGCAGCTCACGCTTATGCACGCGCAATTGAGCATTGGCCTTTTCCAGTTCTTCGCTGCGCTCGACCACACGCCGCTCAAGACGTGCTTTTGATCGCTTCAATTCTCCGACCTGCTGCTGCTCGTATTCCAAAGCCTCATTCCGAGCTGTGTCGGCATCGTGTCGCAGTCCTTTGGTGCGGTCCGCCAAGGCAAATGACAGCAGCAAAATTTCAATTACGGTGCCCGCCTGAATCGCATACGAACTGAAGCTTGTGCTGGGTAAAAAACTCAGATTGCCCAGTCCGAACAAAACCACACCCAGCAGCAGCATCGCCCACGCCAGGACAAAACTGCCTGCGCCCGGCGCGGCGGCTCGCCAACTACGAACACCCACCAGCACTACCACTAGCGAAAAGCTGATGCCGGTGAACGTGGTAAGAATGGCCGCCAGACGATAAGGTGCCACCAGGGGTATCAGCATGCAAAGGGCAAACAGAACCGCGAGACCAATCACTGCGCCATCAACACGCGGCATTCGACGCTGTGTATCCAGAAAGCCGCGCGTCAACAGCGCGCCAAACAGCCCGGCGGCGGCAAACCCAAACACAAAAGAAAGATTGCCCCAGCCCGGCCAGCCCGGCCAAAGAAATTCGTTGCCCAATCCACTCAAGGACTGCAGACCAACGGCCATGCCCGCCACAAACAGAACATAGGCAAGGTAGGTTTGATCACGCAGCGAAAACCATTGCAACAGGTTGTAGAGCGCAAGTGCCAGCAGCATGCCGAGAAACACTGAATGTACGGTATAGCCGGCATTTGAGTTCCGCCAGAATGCCTCTGCCTGCCATAGCCGCAATGGAATAGTCAGCGTACCCTCGGACTCTATGCGCAGCCACACAGTGCCGGACTTCGCTCCATCCAGATGCAAAGGAAAAACAAAGTTTCGATGAGGTATTGGCCGCGTCGCAAACGGAAGCCGGTCGCCGGCACTCAGATGCTCACCATTCGGGCCGAAGTAGTCGACACGATCCAGTGTCGGGAACGCGACTTCCAGCAACATGTCTCGCGGTGCCGGCTCAGCCTCAACCGTGAAGCGCAACCACCATGCCGAGGCGGAGTAGCCGAAGTTGATCACCGCATCGCCCTTCAATGACATAGCGCTGAACTCTGCACCAAGACGCTTGACGTCGTCCAGGGACAACTTGCCGCTCTCATCTTCCAGTATGGAAAGTTCTTGCCCCAGCGCTATTGACTCCTCGCCCGGTATCAAGCGTACCGCCGCCAGACTGGTACCGATGCAGCAAGACCAGCAACAAACGAGAATCAGGAAACGAAGCATGGCAAATTATGGAAAACGCAATCACTCACGGCGGATGTTTCTAAGCCATCAGCAGAACACGAAAACGTGTCGCGCCTTTTTTGTTTGGGATAGTCATCAAATTCTATCCGATTGAAACCTGTTCCCGGCACTGACGCACACGGACACGCGGCTTCATCTGGGTAGAATTGCCGCTCCTGGATTCTTGAGGTCGACCTAATGCTTTTCAATTCTTACACCAATGCCGAGCTCACACTGTCCAATCGCATCGTTATGGCGCCGATGACACGCTGCCGCGCCGATCACCGGGATGCGGTGCCCAACGACCTGATTGTCGAGCATTATCGACAACGCGCCAGCGCCGGTTTGATCATCTCCGAGGGTGTGCCAGTATCCGATCGCGCGCGCGGCTATCTCAACACGCCGGCATTGTGGAACGAGGCACAGGCCGCCGGTTGGAAGCAGGTCACCGAAGCCGTGCATGCGGCTGGCGGCAAGATGTTCGCCCAGATCTGGCATTGCGGCCGCGTCGCACATGCGGCGCTACACGCCGACGGCAGCGCTCCGGCCGGTGCCTCCAACAAACCAGCCGCAACGCAGACCATGGTTCCCGACGCCAACGGCAAACCGGCGCCGACCGATTGCGGCCAACCCGAAGCATTAAGCCTTCAGGAAATTCAGGGAGTCATTGCCGAGTTTGCCCATTCGGCAAAACTTGCCATGCTGGCCGGTTTCGACGGCGTCGAGATTCACGGCGCCAACGGCTACCTGCTTGACCAGTTCCGCTGCCCGGCAGTGAACAACCGCAACGACGCTTACGGTGGCTCGCTCGCCAATCGCTACCGTCTGCTGCTCGAAGTGGTGGATGCCGTCGCCACGGAGGTTGGCCCGCAACGCATCAGCGTCAGGCAGTCTCCTTACGGCCGGGGCAATGGCATGATTGTCGATCCCGAGCCAATGAAAACCTACCCATGGCTGGCGCGCGAGCTAAACCAGCGCGAAATCGGTTTTTTGCATATCTACTGCCAAACGGCCGACTGGATACACGACGCCGGCCATTCGCTGATGCCGGCACTGCGCGACAACTTTCACGCTGGCATCATCGCCTGCGGCGGCTTCAAAAAAGTGGCCGCGTGCGAAGCGATCCTGGAACGCGGCCACGCCGATCTAATTGCATTCGGAAAGCCCTTCATCTCCAATCCGGATCTGGTCGAGCGCCTGCGACAGGATGTTCCACTTGCCAAGTGGGATACGCCGACTTTCTATGCGGGCGGCGCCAAGGGCTACACCGACTACCCGACACTGTAGCGTTTTTCGCTGAGGCAAGTCACAAAAACTCGGCGCTGGTGACACGGCAATGCCGTGTCACCGGCG
>JAIPCF010000144.1 GCA_021738385.1 Sulfuritalea sp.
CCGATGTTTACTTCTTCAGCACGCGGCAGAAGGTGGACCGCAAGTGGGGCACGCCGAATCCGGTGACCATTCGCGACAAGGATTTCGGCATGGTGCGCTTGCGCGCCTTCGGCATTTATGCCTTCCATCTGGTGGATCCGAAAGCCTTCCACACCACCATTTCCGGCACGCTGGAAAGCTATAGCTCGGAGCAGCTCGAAGGCCAGTTGCGCAACACCATTGTCGGCCACATTTCGGACATCTTCGGTGAGTCCGGTGTGCCCTTCATCGACATGGCGGCGAATCAAGTCGAATTCGGCAACGCGCTCAAAGCCAAGATGGAGCCGATGTTCCAGAGCTACGGCCTGGTACTGGATAGCCTCAACGTGCAGAACATCTCACTGCCCGAGGAACTGCAGGAAATGCTCGACAAGCGCATTGGAGTGAACATGATGGGCGGCATGCAAGGCTATACCCAGTTCCAGACCGCCGAAGCGATTCCGCTGGCGGCGCAGAACGAAGGCGGCCTGGCCGGGCTGGGCGCTGGCGTCGGCGTCGGCTTCGGTGTTGGTCAGCAGGTAGCGGCCTCGATGGCGCAATCGCTGAACCCGGCTGCTGCGCCTGCAGCTGCTTCCGCCGTCCCACCAGCGCCGAATTCTACAGCCGTTCCTGTTTCTGCTGACGATGTCGTTGCCACGCTGGAAAAACTGCACGGTCTGGTCGGCAAGGGCGTGCTGTCGCAAGCCGAGTTCGACGCGAAGAAGGCGGAATTGCTCGGGAAGCTTGGCTAAAAGCATTCACCACGGAGCACACAGAGGACACAGAGAATGCGGAGTGACAAACCGGATTCTGATTTTCTCCGTAGCTAAATTGGTTTTGTACTGATGCCCTTCTCCGCCAACTGCCCCGCTTGCGGCGCGCCGGTCGTCTTCAAGTCGTCGGCGTCGTTCCACGGCGTCTGCGAGTTCTGTCGCAGTACCTTGGTGCGTCACGGCGGCAATCTGGAAAACCTCGGCCGCATGGCCGATCTGATCGACGATGCCTCGCCGATCCGGATAGGTACCGAAGGGCGCTATCAAGGTGTGCACTTTGCGGTGATCGGACGCATCCAGCTGCGCTACGCTGCAGGAGTCTGGAACGAATGGCATCTGCTGTTCGACGACATGCGGGGCGGCTGGCTGTCCGACGCCAACGGCGAGTACCTGCTCAGCTTTCTTACGCCGCCCGGCATCACACTGCCCGAATTCGCCACGTTGATGCCCAATGACGAGCTAAAACTGGCCGGGCGGGAATACGTCGTGACGGATATCGAAGAAGCCATGTGCCTATCGGGCGAGGGCGAGCTGCCCTTCGCTTTCGGCGCAGGCTACCCGGCGCAACTGGTCGACCTGCGCACTACGGACGAGTCAAAGGCTGCGTTTGCCAGCATCGACTACTCGGAAACACCGCCGCTGGTTTTCGTTGGCGAGTCGCTGCCGTTCTCCGCCTTCGACTTTGCCAACCTGCGTGACGGTGCCGTTGCTGCCAAACCCGCAGGCGAGATCAGAGCGCTGGCCTGTCCGGCCTGTGGCGGTGCCATCACCCTGCATGACAAGGCGGTGCAAAGCGTCGCCTGTCCTTCCTGCCTTTGTGTGTTGGAGCCGGCCAACGAAAGCCTGACAATTCTCGCCAAGGCCGCCGCAGCGAAGCGCATCAAGCCCTTGATTGAACTCGGTAGCAGTGGGCATTTTGCTGGCAAGGACTGGACCGTGATCGGATTTCAGCAGCGGGTGATCACGGCATTGGGCGTCGACTATCCCTGGCAGGAATATCTGCTGCATCACCCCAACGAAGGCTTTCGCTGGCTGGTCGAATCCGATGGTCACTGGAGTTGGGTCAGCCCGGTGGTCAAACCGCCGCGCTACCACGTCGGCCAGCCGACAGCCAGTTACAGTGGTGCCGAATATCGGCGTTTTTCGGATGGTACGGCTGTAACGCGTTTTGTCATCGGTGAATTTACCTGGAAAGTCCAGGTCGGCGAAATCTGGGACGTCATCGATTTCACCGCTCCGCCGAAATCGCTCAGTCGAGAGTCCAGCCGCAACGAAACCAGTTGGTCGGTGGGTGACTATCTGCCGGCCGATGAAGTCGCTGCTGCGTTCAAGCTGAAGACGCAACTACCCGAACCGCGGGGAATAGGCATGGCTCAGCCCAACCCGCGCGAGGAATATCATCGCCGTATTTGCCACAGCTTCTGGAAATTTCTCGGACTGGCGGTGCTGGCTCAGTTGGTGTGGCTGTTCGTGCTGGGTGGCAAGAATCTGCTTGATCAGCGCATAGTGTTATCGCCGTCGAATCAGGAACCGGTGGCGACCCAGGGTTTTAAACTAGACAGCAACGCGCGCAATCTGGTGCTGCGTCATGACACCAATCTTGACAACAACTGGCTGGGCCTCGGGCTGACCCTGGTCGAAAAAAGCAGCGGGCGTGCCTGGGCTGCACAAACGGAAATATCCTACTGGCACGGGGTGGATGGGGGAGAAAGCTGGAGCGAAGGAGATCGCACCCGCGAACTGGTGTTCCACAATTTACCTGCGGGCAATTACTACCTTGTCATTGATCCGGAATTTTCAAATGAGAAGCGCGTGACCGTGGTTGACCGCATCCAGGTCATCCGCAATCAGGCGGCCTGGAGCAATTTCTTTTTCCTGCTGGCATTTCTGGCGGCCTTACCTTTGTTCAGCCGTTACCGTGTCAATGCGTTCGAGCAGACGCGCTGGAAAGAAGCAGACTATCTGTCCAGCGGCGAGGAATACAGTTCCGACGATGACGATGGAGACGACGACTGATGTCCCGCGCCGCCATGATTCTCAGCCTGGCCGCTTTCACCCTGTTCAACTACGGGCAGTATCGGGGCTGGAGCCTGTTCAGCGAAGTCGCCGACGCCCAGCCGTTGCACCCCGGCAGCGCCGCCCGGCTGTTTCACAAATGACCGCTCGCTGATGCAACGCCCCCTGCTGGTTTCCGTTTTCATCGTCGCCTCCTGCGGGCTGGCCTACGAGCTGATCGCGGGTGCGCTGGCCAGTTATCTGTTGGGCGATTCGGTGATGCAGTTCTCCACCGTGATCGGCGTTTATCTGTTCGCCATGGGCATCGGCTCCTGGCTGTCGAAGCACGTGACGGGCAATCTGCTGGTGCGCTTCATTCAGATCGAACTGCTGGTGGGGCTGCTTGGCGGGCTCTCGGCCGGGCTCCTGTTCCTGCTGTTCACTTTGCATGCCGGGCCGTTCCGTCTGACGCTTTACGGTCTGGTGCTGCTGATCGGGATTCTGGTCGGTTTGGAGATTCCGCTAATCATGCGCATCCTCAAACGCGAGGTGGCCTTCAAGGATCTGGTGGCGCAGGTGCTGACATTCGATTACATCGGCGCGCTGGCGGTGTCGGTTTTGTTTCCGCTACTACTGGCGCCGCATCTGGGACTGGTGCGCAGTGCGCTGTTGTTCGGCCTGCTCAACGCGCTGGTCGCCGCATGGGCACTGTGGCTGTTTCGCAGCCAGATCGGCATCTTGCCGATGCTGCGCGCGCAATGCGTCGCGGTGATCGCATTACTGGCGGTTGCCTTCGGCTTTGCCGGATCGTTCGTCAGCCTGGCCGAAGCCAATCTCTACAACGAAGACATCGTTCACGCCGAATCCAGCCCCTATCAACGCATCGTGGTCACCCGCTGGCGCGACGAGTTGCGGCTTTACCTCAACCACAATCTGCAGTTTTCCTCGCGCGACGAATACCGTTATCACGAAGCGCTGGTGCATCCCGGGCTGGCTGCATTGCCCGGCGCGCGCCGTGTGCTGGTGCTGGGTGGTGGCGACGGAATGGCGGTGCGCGAAATTCTCAAGTACCCACAGGTGGACAACATCACGCTGGTCGATCTCGATGCGCGCATGACTGAACTGTTTTCTCAGTCACCCATGCTGAGCGAATTGAACGGCGGCGCATTGGCTTCGAAGAAACTGAAAGTCATCAACGCCGATGCGCTGCAATGGCTGGAAGTATCGCAGGAGATTTTCGATTTCGTCGTCGTCGATTTCCCCGATCCTTCGAACTACAGCCTGGGTAAACTCTACTCGACGGCCTTCTACCGCTTGTTGAAACACCATGTCGCCGACACTGGCCGCGTCGTGGTGCAGGCCACTTCACCGCTCTACGCCCGCGAAAGTTTCTGGACCGTGGTCGCCACGCTTGAATCCGCCGGTTGGCAGGCGGCGCCCTATCACGCGCTGGTACCCAGCTTTGGCGAATGGGGTTACATCCTCGCCGGCCGCCGCGAGTACCAGCTGCCTGCCGAAATTCCAGTGGCGACACGCTTCATCACACCCGGCGCCTTGCCCGCGCTATTCCATTTCCCCGCCGATATGGCGCGTGTTCCCGCTGAACCGAATCGCCTCGACAACCAGAACCTGGTGCGCGTCTTCGAGCGCGAATGGGGCCGCGTGCTGGGCAACTGATACGGCATAATCGATAGCGATCGGTTATTGCGATAGAAGGCTGAAGATGAAACCATTTCTGATCCTGCAATTGCGGCCAGAGGTGGAAGCCGCCGACGATGAATACAGGGCGCTTCTGACCAAGGGCGGACTGAGTGAGGGCGAAACCCGGCGCATTCGGCTGGATGTCGAGGATATTCCCGCCGACCTTCGCCTGGATGACTACTCCGGCGTGATCGTCGGCGGTGGACCCGGCTGCGTAAGCGATCCGCTCGAAAAGAAATCTCCTGTCGAGGCCCGGATTGAAGCGGCGGTGATGGGCCTGCTGCCCGAGATCACGGCGCGCGATCTGCCTTTCATGGGTTGCTGCTACGGCATCGGCGTGCTGGCGCATCATCTTGGCGGGCGGGTCGGCAGCGAACGCTACAGCGAACCGGTTGGGCCCTCGCGCTGTTATCAGACAGCCGAAGCGGCCAGCGATCTGCTCACGGCTGGCTTGCCGGACGAGTTCGATGCCTTTGTCGGCCATAAAGAGGCTTTGCAAGAGCTGCCGCCGGGCGCGGTTCATCTCTTGCGCTCGGAGGCCTGCCCTTATCAGATGATTCGCCATGGCCGCAACGTCTATGCCACCCAGTTCCACCCCGAGGCCGATGGCGAGGTGTTTGAATTGCGCATCCGCATCTACCGCAACAGGGGTTATTTCCCGCCCGAGGAAGCCGACCAGCTGGTCGCCATCTGCCGGGCCAGCGACGTGCATCAGCCCGAACGTATCCTGCGCCGCTTCGTGGAACGCTACCGCGCCTGATCAGGTTCCGCGATGGTGAGCGGGCAGGGCTGGAGCGCGTCTGGTCAGCCGCTCCGACAGAACTATATCGCCAGATGGATGCGCGCCAGAGCCAAGTCGGTAATACCGTGGAGCTTTTGCGATGCGGCCGAGGACGGAGAAATCCGCCTCAGGCTGCTTCGACCACGCAATCGCGACCTTTAGCCTTGGCTTCGTATAGCGCCAGATCGGCTCGCCTGAGCCACATTTCGACGGTATCCTCAGATCGCAGCTCGGCAATGCCGAAAGAGGCTCGCAGGATGATTTCTTCCCGGCCTTCTCTCAAAGTGACTTCCGCTAGAGCGGCCCGCAGCCGTTCCGCCAATTGAGAAGCGGCCTCGCGCCCTGCGACTGGCAGCAGCACCAGAAATTCCTCTCCGCCAAAGCGCGCCACGACATCGCCTTCGCGTAGTTCCTCGTCGATCGCGCGCACTGTCTCCTTCAATGCCTGGTCGCCGACCGAGTGTCCGTAGCGGTCATTGATATTCTTGAAGTGGTCGAGATCAAGCATGATGATGCTGGCCGGCGTGCCATGGCGCGCCTTGAGCGCCACCTGCCGCTCAAGCTGTTCAGAAATGTAGCGACGATTGAAGGCGCCGGTAAGTTCGTCTTGGGTGGCCATCACCCTCACGCGTTCCAGCATCGACATCAACTCGGCGTTTTTGCCCGTCAGCTTCTGGTTGGCTTCATTCAAAGCCATGCGTGCCAGTGACAACTGCTCGACCAAAGCGATATTTCGCTGGCCGCTTTCAAGCTCGCGATCCAGTTGCCGCTTGGCAACCCCGGAGTATTGCTGTTCAGTGATGAAAAGTATGACCAGACCGACGGATATTTGCGCCGCGTATGGATTGTCGACAGTCAATAAATGCAGCAGCGGCGGCAACAGAATGCCGGCTGAAAACAGCAGCATGGCGTTTCGCAGCGGCGACATGATGATCACGCAAAGTGCCGAGACGCCAACCAGCACAATGAGATTGAGCAGATAAAGAATGAACTCGCCGTCGACCCAGAAGAACCAGACCGACGAGCCCCAGGCCAGGCCGGCGAGGGTATTGCCGAGAATCAGCCGGTTGCCCCATAGGGACGCGTCTTCGGCGGCGGGTTTGGCGATCTGGTAGCGATAGCCGATTCCGAGGATCAGCAGTTCTGCGAGGTTGATCAGCACCAGCCAGATTACCGCCAGTTTCCACCCTGCGGCTCCGCCAAGAACCCAGGCCAGCAGCCCCGTTCCCAGCGGCGACGTCAGTGCGCCAGACACCGAGCGATCGGCAAATACGCGAATCCTTTCCGCCGTGGCCTTGCTGGCAATCGCGGCCTCGTCGAGAGGGGTGTCAGGCAGGCTAAGGCCGCGGGCGCTCATCTGGTCGATTCTACGCCGCGTCGAGTCCGGATATGGGTGCGTTCAGTTGCGTGAACCGGGCCAGTCAAAATGGACGTTGCAACGCAATTGGCAAGGGATGTATCTGGCCCCCAGAAATTGGTGCGTACGATAACTTCATCGCCGTGTCGCCATCCGCTACGGCGAGGAGAGCGTCTCTTGCTCGACCGCCTTGTAGCGCAGTTGCTTCATCAGCGCCGACTTTCAAGGCGGTGTTTCCGAAGTTCATGCAAATTGGATTCAGCGCGTCAGGCGCGACACGTTCTACAATGGAAAATGTTGAATCGCTCGACATCAAGACAGATCATGTATCCGACGTATTTCCGATGGGTCTTTCTGGCCTGGCTGTGGTTGCAAGCCGCCGCGGCGTTTGCCGCAGGGCCGTTGCACAAACCCTCCGTCGTGTCCGCAGACAATTCCCCGCGCGTTGCGCTTGTCATCGGCAATGCCGCCTATCCCGGTGTCGCTGCCCTGAAAAACCCGGCCAATGATGCTCGCGACATGGCCGCCAGTCTGCGCTCGCTCGGTTTTGACGTCATCCTGCGTACCGATGTGCGTCAGAAGGACATGCTGCGTTCGCTCACCGAATTCGGCGAAAAGCTGCAAG
>JAIPCF010000145.1 GCA_021738385.1 Sulfuritalea sp.
CAATTCAGCTCGACCGTACAGGCGGCCTTTGCCAGGCTCGAACCGGTCGGCATCAAGTTCGCGGCCAATGTCAGCAAAGATCCGAACCCGCCCAAGCGTGTGGAGGGCGATGGCGTAGGCAGTTGGACCAAGGTTTTGCAGGACCCCGGTGCAATGAAGCGGGCCGGTGCGGGCTACAGCTTCAACGCCACGGGCAGCCCCAGCTGGGATGACTTGTTCATGTTCAGCCCGGCTTGGGGGCCCTGCCTCGACGGGGTACACGCGTTGAACGCGCGCAAGCAAACCAAAGAGGAAACGCAGGCCATGCTCAAAGTCGGCGTATCGCTGAGCCGCCTGAGCCTGTGTGAGGGCGGTGGTTTCAACGGCCTGTCCGAACTCGATCAGGCCCTGGAAGAGAACTGCGAGGCCTGGTTGCCGGGAAGCGATCGGCACAAGAAATGCAAGGAAAAGAAGCAGCCGAAACCGGCGAAAAAGAGCCCTGAAAAGAAACCGGAAAGCCGGCTGAACAATGCGCAACTCGCCGCACTGGACAAGGCGCTGCAAAAAAGCGTCGGTCGGCCAGGCACAGAAAAAGGCGATGCGCTGGATCGGGTGCTGGCGCCCAAACCCAAGCCGACCGTTACAGCTTCATCAGCCGCGAACGCGGACATACGCGAAACGAATACAAAGCAAATAGCGAGCGGCGGTTCCTCGACCCAGAGCCCACTGGTAGGGCAATGGACCGAGATAACCCCCCCGTTTTACCAACACCTAGTCGAATGGGGAAGCATCGCTTTTCTTGGCAGCCGCGACTGCAAACCTCCAGATCAACTGTCAGACGATACTCTCAACCCGTTACGCGCCCACGTGCGTTCCTGTCGTAACGGCTCCGATTGCAGTCTCACCATCAATCCGGACAAGACTTTTCGCATTGTTTGGCAGTCAAAAAGCAATGTTGCTTGCGAAATCCGCGGCAACTATCGAAACAGCGGGAAAGATGCAATAAGTGGAAGATCAGACACCGGCTGTACGAAAATATATTTTCGTCCACTTCGCAAGGACGGACCAGCAGCAGATGTCCCAGCCCATAGAGTCCCGGCTGCCGAAAAACTCGGTTTGTTTGAGAACGGATATCTTTTGGCGATAACTTTATTACAGCCAGGATTGAAAGACATCAATGGCAAGAACGCATCGTTCTACAGGTGCACTGGTAAGGAAAACGGCTTCATCTTGTCCAGGGCATTGTTTCGCCGATGATGTACGCCGAAACTGTTTTCATTAGTGCACAGCAGTGGTGTAAATCAATCGCTCCAGCCTTGGCCGTGTTGGCCATGTCCTGGTTTGCGCCATTGGCCATCGCAAACGACATGAAATCCTGCGTTCAACTGACTTCTGAAAACGTTTCAGGGCAGTCGAAATCGCGCCAGGTACTGGTCAACAATTGCGGCGTAAGAGTGTATGCGTTCTGGTGCCATGTCGGTGGTGGTCCGTATCCCTGCAAGGGGGCAAAGCATTTCCGCCAGGGCCGGCACTTTTCATCGGGTGAGCGTTACAGCAACAGCTACACCCTGCCGAAGGACGTGAGCATCGACTTCGGCGCCTGTTCCGGCATGTTCACCCGTATCAAATACGGTGACAACGGCAGCTATGACTGTCCGGTCGAGGGGCCCAGCCTTGAAGGCAAAGGCCCTACGCATAGCCGTGCTAAATGCACTGATGGCCGCAAAGTAGATTTCGACTGGCAGTTGATGAACGAAAACGAGAAAGGTGCCGCAGTAAAACTTAAAGACGGGGCCGTTTTTGTACCACTGGCCGAGTATCGAGCTTTCGAGAAAAAGCCCGATGGACAGCCGCCCCGCGTATTGGTCGACCGTCTGTGCAATTCTGACGCATCCGACAGTTCCTCATCCGGAGGTTCGCTGATCAACGATCTGAAGGGCTGGACGCGTAAAAAGGCCGGCGAGATGGAAAAGAAGGCGCACGACGATTGCGCCCTCACGGGCAATGTCGGCGAAGACTGCAAGCGCTTCCGTAATCCGCCGAAACCGGTAAAAGGCGGTGCAGGCGTCCTGGGTTAGCACGTCGCAATTCATTCGATATCGAAACTCTTGTATTGGCACGATCATGAAAATACTCAAAACCATCGGCCGGGCTTTTCCCTGCATCGTGCTGGCGGCATCGCTCGGCGGTTGCGCCAACAACATGACCGTGTTGCCCGATTTGAAGATCACCCGCGAGATCCCGGCCGATGCGGCCCTTGCCTGGCTGAAGCGGGTCGCGGCGAAATTCGGGGAGACACGAATACCCGCATGCCGCTATGACGGTACCGGCATCTTGCCAGGCGATGGCGATAAGCCCATTCCGTGGAAGCAACTACACACCAAGCCCTACGAAATTCTCAATCTGAGTGGCGATCTGGGCTATGCCGTCTACGCCACCCAGGAGCGCAACACCGTGGCCGGTTGGGTGGTGATCGAACCGAAGAACGCGAGAACCGGCCTTGTCACAATCGGTATTGGCGATAAGTGCAGCGCGTATTACGCTCATCACAAGACCGCCACCGAAGCGCAGATTGCCGACACACAGAAGGGCGTCGAGCGCAGCTTGAGCGCACTAGCCGCATTGGGGGTCGAGATTGTCCGGAAGGAGCCGTCAAAATGACTGGCGCACATCGAACCACAAACGTTGTCCTGCGTTTTCTGATTGCCGGTGCAGCCGCAACCGTTTTGACCGCTTGCGATTCATTGCCCACCGTTTCAAATGAAGCGGCAATCGTCGATGTCGGCGCCATCGCGGACATGCCGGTCGATGCGGCTGCCAATTTTCTCAATCAGTACCGCATACCAGCCGCAGCGCGACGGTCGACCACGGCGACCATACTGCAAAATTTCGAGAAGTATCAGAAAAATCGCTGCCGCTTTGGCGCCACCTCGACAGAACTCCCGCAAACCAAGGCAACGCTGTCCAACTCGACCTTGCGCTACATCGTGAAGCGGATCACGGTAAACGAATTCCTGATCAAGCAGGGATTACAGAATGGTGTTGGGATACGCGTAGAACCTTTGGGGATGGATGCAGAATCGCGAGCCTTGAATCAATGTGCCCTTGCCTGGTTCCCTGAGAACTTTCCAGGTGTCGACCTGACCCGAGAAATCAATCGACTCGCCACAGCGCTGACCGCCATCGGCATACAGCGCGGCGAATAAGATGGTGTCGGAGTGAGCAACTGATTCGCGCATTCCACGAGCTAGCGTTTTCCGCCCGCGAGCTTCGCCGCCTCAGGCAAGTGGCGCAAGCGCCAGATCACCACCGGCCCGAGCAAACCACCCAGCCCCAAAGTGGACCACGCCAGGCCCCACACCACATGTTCTGGAAAAGCCGCACCCGAACGCCCCCAATCGAGCACCAGGCCGAAAACCCAGGGAGCGATGGCGCCGGCGCCAAAACCCAGCACCGAGCGCAGCGAGTAGGCAGCACCCAGATAACGCGGATCGGTCAGTTCGGTCAGGGTGGTCGAATGAATCGAGGAATCAGCGACGCCGGTAACGTTGTAGAACATCGCCACGGCGACCAGCACAAACATCGGCAAGCTGATCATCCAGCCAAAACTGAAAGAACAAACCAGGCTGGCGAGCGCCATCATCAGGATCACCGTGGTGCGCCCCCAGCGATCCGACAAGGAGCCGCCCAGTGCGCTGCCGACCACGGCGGCCAGATAGGTCAGCGCTGACAGCGTGGCGCCGAGACTGACGGCCTGCGTTCCAGCGGTACCGCTGGCAACCGCGGCGGCGGCCAGAAAGGCCGGCAACCAGGCCCACATACCTAGCAGTTCCCAGGCATGAAATGTGTAACCCCAGATCGACAACATTGCCGGTTTGTTGCGCACGACTTCGAGCAAGCGGCGGCGATTGCCGTGACCGTCGGGCACGGGATGAATGATGTTGGGCACGTCTCGCAGTGCGCGATAGCCGAGCACCATGCCTACCAGAGGGAAGCAGGCGGTGACAATGAAAGCGCCACGCCAGCCTGCCAAGGGAATCATTGCACTGGCAATGAGCAGGCCAACTGCATAACCCAGCGAAGCAGCAGCCAGATAAAAGCCGAGCGCACGCCCCTGTCTTTCGCGCATCCTTTGCGCAATGATGGCCAAGCCCGGTGTATATGAGCCGCCCGAACACAAACCGGTGAGACCATAGAGCAGCAGCGCGGAAACAAAGCCGTCGGCGAACACGGCGAACATCAAGCCGCTGACTACCGCGGCGATGCTGGTAATCAAATAGATGCGGCGCGCACCATAACGATCGGACAGGAAGCCAACCGAGAACAAGGAGATCAGAAAACCGGCGTGGTAGGCGGATTGCACCATGCCGGCCTGCGATGCACTCATATGCCAATCCGTGCGTAGCAATGGCAATGCCGCCGACCATGCGGTGAACATGGTGGCAAATGCGGCGCGTGCGGCGCAAAACTGGAGCAACCAGAGCATTTGAGCAGCTTAGCACCCAAGCTAGCACCCGGAATTGACCGTTGCCGGCAGTCCGCATAAAATGCGCGCTGTTCCGCCGAGTTAACAAGACAACTTGCGAGGCGGAGAAGACCCCCTGAAATCAGCGGCGGTTGAAAAACAAATATCGCTAAAGCGTCGCCTGCTTCCGCCCCATAGCTGGCCTCGCCGACTAGCGGGGCTTTTTGTTTTGGAGCAGAAAACATGGCGAACGAATATTCATTCACTTCCGAATCGGTCTCGGAAGGCCACCCGGACAAAGTTTCCGACCAGATCTCCGATGCCATCCTCGACGCGATTCTGGCGCAGGACCCGCACTCGCGCGTTGCCGCAGAAACACTATGCAATACCGGCCTGGTGGTTCTCGCCGGTGAGATCACCACGAATGCCGTCGTCGATTACATTGGTATCGCGCGCAACGTGCTCAAGCGCATCGGCTACGACGACACCGCGTCCGGCATCGATTACAAGGGCTGCGCTGTTCTGGTCGCCTACGACAAGCAAAGCCCCGACATCGCCCAAGGCGTGAATGCAGCCTACGACGACAACCTGAATCAGGGTGCCGGCGACCAGGGCTTGATGTTCGGCTATGCCTGCGACGAAACGGAAGTGTTGATGCCGTTGCCTATCCATCTCTCGCACCGGCTGGTCGAACGACAGGCGATGCTGCGTCGCGACGGGCGCATGCCCTGGCTGCGCCCTGACGCCAAATCACAGGTAACCGTGCGCTACCAGGACGGCAAGCCGCACTCCATCGATACCGTGGTGCTCTCCACCCAGCATGCGGCAGACATAGAGTTGCCGCAGATTCGCGAAGCAGTGATCGAGGAAATCATCAAGCCCATCCTGCCCAAGGAGTTGATCAAGGGCGAGATCAAGTATCTGGTGAACCCCACCGGCCGCTTCGTCGTCGGCGGCCCGCAAGGCGACTGCGGCCTGACCGGGCGCAAGATCATCGTCGACACCTACGGCGGTGCGGCCCCCCACGGCGGCGGCGCATTTTCCGGCAAGGACCCCTCCAAGGTCGACCGTTCGGCAGCCTATGCCGCCCGTTATGTAGCAAAGAATATTGTTGCCGCCAGGCTTGCCAGCAAGTGCCTGGTTCAGATCTCCTATGCCATCGGCGTCGCCGAACCGACATCCATCTGGGTCACCACGCAAGGCACCGGCAAAGTCTCCGACGTCACCATTGCTGAACTGGTGAAAAAGCATTTCGATCTGCGCCCCAAAGGCATCGTCACCATGCTCAACCTGCTACGTCCAATCTACGAGAAAACCGCCGCCTACGGCCACTTCGGCCGCGACGAACCCGAATTTACGTGGGAGAACACGGACAAGGCAGACGTGCTACGCACGGATGCCGGCCTGTAAGGCCTGGGGCCGTAGGCCCTGTCCGTGTTTCGTCGAAGGCTAACCCGCAGACTTTTCGCGGGTTAAGGCCCAAAGAGCCGGCCGAAGACAAAATGCGCTGACCTGCTGCGCACCGATGCCGGCCTGTAAGGCCGGTTCGCGTAGCGGACTGTCGGTACTTCGTCGAAGGCTAAGCTGCAGCCTCATCGCAGGTTAAGGCCCATAGGGCCGGCTGAAGACAAAACCCGCTGCAAAGAAAATCCGGCCAATTGGGCTGGTTTTTCTTTGCAGTTCAGCTTTCTATTGGCACAGACAAAACCAATTCAGCGCTTCCGCTACACCAAACCCTCAGGCGCCTCTGAAGTAGACCGGCTTTCCCGAACACGTTTGAAGGTAGGCAATATCTTTGGAGGTGTCGAATGGGAAAGCTGGTCTACCTCAGAGTCATTTAGATTTCTGAGCATCTGACATCGAGTGACGCAACAGATTAGTGACCGACACGAATTGAACAACAAGAATTCGAATTCTCTGAATTGAGGAAACAACGATGCGAACCGAAAAGCGAAATGTCTTTAACATCCCTCCCAGATTTTCAAGTGCTTTTTGTTGGTGAAACGGTTTGATAGTCACGGCCTTGTTTGAGCATGGACCAGATTATCCGAACGAGAACGCGCCCGAGGGCGCGCAAGGATTGATTGTGGGTTTTCCCCTGCGACCGTTTCTTGTCATAGAAGGCCCCGGAATCCGGCACAGTGGCGGCATTTTGTGCAGCAGCGATCATCATCGCCGCCTTGGCCCGAACATTGACATGGCGCGGCGGCTTGCTGCCCGAACGGACCCCCGAGCTGTTGTCCAACGGCGCCATCCCGACGTAAAGCGCAAGGCTCGACTCTCCGCTGAAGCGCTGCAGCGAGCCTATCTCCCCGGCGAGCTCTGCCGAGCAAATGCGGCCGAAGCCAGGGATGGTGTCAATCCGGCATGCCATCTCGGAATAAGTGGCCAAGCCGTCGATCTGGGTTTGCAGCGCGCCAATGGTGTGGCGCAGTTCAAGCAGTCGCTCGCCGTCCTCGACGATCATCGGGCCGACCCAGGCCACTGTCTCGGAGAACGTCGCCTGCTTCTGCCAACGTCTGATTTTTCCCGCGTAGCCTTTGCCCACCCCTGGCAGTGCCAGCAGCGAAGACTCGCGCATTGTCTTCAGCTTGGTCAGATCGGCGCGACAGGTCAGGAAATTCAGGAACCACAGGTTGTCGGCTTCA
>JAIPCF010000146.1 GCA_021738385.1 Sulfuritalea sp.
GTACCGGCTCCTTGACGTCGGCCAGATCAATTTCGATCACGGCGGCGTACTCCGCGTCGGCATCCGGTTGCAGCAGCGTACCGTTGGCGATCCACTCTTCCATGGCCTTGACGCGACGGCCCAGGGCGCGCTTGTCTTCATAGCCTTCGGCGATCATCCACTTCATCAGCGTGATGTTGGAGCGCATGTATTCGACGATCGGCGCCTTGTCCAGACGCACGGTGCAACCGGCGGCGGAACGCTCGGCCGAGGCGTCGGTGAGTTCAAAAGCCTGTTCGATTTTGAGATTCGGCAGGCCTTCGATTTCGAGGATGCGGCCGGAAAAGATGTTTTTCTTGCCCTGCTTGGCGACGGTGAGCAGGCCCTGCTTGATGGCGTAGAGCGGAATGGCATTGACCAGATCGCGCAGGGTGATGCCACGCTTGCCGGCTTCTTCAAGCGAACCCTTGAAGCGCACCAGCACCGATTCGGGCATGTCCAGCGGCATGACGCCGGTGGCGGCGGCGAAGGCCACCAAGCCCGAGCCAGCGGGAAAGGAAATGCCGATCGGGAAGCGCGTGTGGCTGTCGCCGCCGGTGCCGACAGTGTCGGGCAACAGCAGGCGATTGAGCCAGGAGTGAATGATGCCGTCGCCAGGCCTGAGCGAAATGCCGCCGCGCGCGGTGATGAAGGAGGGCAGGGTGCGATGGGTCTTGACGTCAACCAGCTTGGGATAGGCGGCGGTATGACAGAAGGACTGCATCACCAGATCGGCCGAAAAGCCGAGGCAGGCGAGGTCTTTGAGTTCGTCGCGGGTCATGGGGCCGGTGGTGTCCTGGCTGCCAACCGATGTCATGCGCGGTTCGCAGTAGGTGCCTGGGCGGATGCCCTGCTGTTGCCCATTTGCTTCGGGCAGGCCGCAGGCGCGACCCACCATTTTTTGTCCCAGCGAGAAGCCCTTGCCGGAATCAACCGGCGGTTGCGGCAGGCGGAACAGGGTGGAGGCGGGCAGGCCGAGCAATTCGCGGGCCTTGGCGGTGAGGCCGCGGCCGATGATCAGGTTGATGCGTCCGCCGGCGCGCACTTCGTCGAGCAGGACTTCGGACTTGTAATCGAAGGTCGAAACGACGGCGCCATTTTTCTCGATTTTTTTGTCATAGGGGTAGATGTCGATCACGTCGCCCATGTTCATTTCGGCCACATCGCATTCAATCGGGAAAGCACCGGCATCTTCCTGGGTATTGAAGAAAATCGGAGCGATCTTGCTGCCGAGGCAGAAGCCACCGAAGCGCTTGTTGGGGACGAAGGGGATGTCATCGCCGGTCCACCACAGCACCGAATTGGTGGCGGACTTGCGTGAGGAACCGGTGCCGACCACGTCGCCGACATAGGCCACGGCATGGCCCTTCTTCTTGAGTTCCTCGATCAGCCCCATGGGACCGCGCTCGCCGGGCTTCTCGGGTGTGATGCCGTCGCGGGCGTTTTTCAGCATGGCCAACGCGTGCAGCGGAATGTCGGGGCGGCTCCATGCATCCGGCGCCGGAGAGAGGTCGTCGGTATTGGTTTCGCCGGTAACCTTGAACACGGTGACCGAAATCTTCTTCGGCACTTCCGGGCGCTGGGTAAACCATTCGGCATCGGCCCAGGATTGCATCACGGCTTTGGCATTTGCACTGCCGGCCTTGGCCTTGTCAGCAACATCATGAAAAGCGTCGAACACCAGCAGTGTCGATTTCAGCGCATGAGTGGCCACGGCGCCGACCACAGCATCGTCGAGCATCTCGATCAGGGGCTTGACATTGAATCCACCGACCATGGTGCCGAGCAGTTCGGTCGCTTTTTCGCGGGAGATCAGTGCACACGCCGTCTCGCCAGAGCCGACTTTTGCGAGGAACTCTGCCTTGACCCTGGCCGCATCGTCAACGCCGGCCGGCACACGATGGGTGATCAGGTCGACCAGAAAACTTTCCTCTCCCTTGGGCGGGCTCAGCAACAGGGCAACCAGTTCTTCTGTCTGCTGTTTGGATAGCGGCAGTGGGGGAATACCAAGGGCTGCGCGTTCGGCGACGTGTTGGCGATAGGCTTCAAGCATGATGTGTTCCTCTCGTTGGAATCAGTGTGAAACGGGTTGGGCTGGCTGCATGGCAGCACTGAAAAAACGGTGTCGGGCCTCGACTGGCAAAAAGGCGCCGGTGGCGCGGGCGCGGCTTAAAAGCTCCCAGTAGTAGCGATAGGAGGCCCGATCGTGCAGCTTGCCTTCCCAGGCAATCGGGCCCCAGTGCGCGTTCTGCGCGGCGAGCAATATGTGGGTGGCTTCTGTCACTTCGGTAAAGTCAGGACGCATGGCTTCGACGATGGGCTGAATCTGGCGCGGATGAATGCTCCACATGCGCAAGTAACCGAATTCGTTTCGCGCGCGCAAAGCATCTGCACGCACGATGTCAGGATCGTTGAGCTCGGTGGTGACGTTATGTGACGGAATCACGCCGTTACCTAGTGCCGCAGAGGCGATCTCGCATTTGGCACGCACAACCAAGGGGTGCGAGAACTGGCCCGGTGAGCGCATGGCCGATCCCGGGATGGCGCCATGATGCGCGCTGACAAAATCCATCAGGCCAAAATCGACTGTCTCGACCTGTGGCAGGGCCGCGATCCGCCAGACCTCGTGCAACGCCCCCGGGGTTTCGATCAGCACATGGACCGGTATCTCGCGCTCGATGCCGCAATTGGCTCGCACTTCGTCAATGGCCGTGATCTGGGTCAGCGCGTCGTCGGCAGATGCCACTTTTGGCAACACGATGTAGGCGAGTTTCTCGCCCGCACGACCAAGGATGATTTGCAGATCGTCCCGCCAATGCTCATGATTTATGTCGTGAATCCGTGCGCCAAGTCGTCCGTAGCGATTCGCCGGATCCAGCAGTAAATCGGCGACCATTTCGGCATGCGCGGCCTCACCGCCGGCGGGCGCGCCATCCTCGCAATCCGCCGTGACATCGAAGACCGGTCGGCCATTCGCCAGCAACTCGGTCTGCAGCTGCAAAGCCTTGCGGATGTTCTTCTCGGAGCCGGCAAAGTGCTCGCAGGCAGCGAGCGCGGGAAAGGGCTTCTCGCCTGAGTAAAGGACGTCGGCAGGATGAATCGGCATGCTCACTGCGGGATCACCTCAGCTTGCTCCGTTTCGTCCTGCCGTCTGTCATCAGCCGAGCAGGCCGGCAACGCCTGTCTGCTCTTCTTGCAACTCTGCAAGTGTCTTGTCCATCATGCTGCGCGAGTAGTCATCGACCGCAAGACCTTCCACACGCTTGTACTCGCCACCGTCACAGGTAACCGGTACGCCGTAAATGATGTCTTTGGGAACGCCATAGCTGCCGTCGGAAGGCACACCCATGGTGACCCACTTACCCTGGGTACCCAGCGCCCAATCGCGCATATGATCGATCGCGGCATTGGCTGCTGAGGCGGCCGACGAGGCGCCGCGCGCGGCAATGATGGCGGCACCACGCTTGCCCACGGTGGGGATGTACTCGTTCTTGTACCAGGCGTCGTCATTGATTGCGGCTGGGGCTGCGGTGCCGGCGACGGTGCAGAAGCGCAGATCGGGATACATGGTCGGCGAGTGGTTGCCCCAGACGATCATCTTTTCGACATCGGAAACGGCCTTGCCGGTACGCGTGGCCAACTGCGAAATCGCGCGATTGTGATCCAGACGCAGCATGGCGGTAAAGTTTTTCTGCGGCAGGCTGGGCGCGGATTTCATGGCAATGTAGGCGTTGGTGTTGGCCGGATTGCCGACCACCAGTACCTTGACATTGCGCGATGCAACATCGTTCAGCGCCTTGCCTTGCTCGATGAAAATCTTGGCGTTTTCCATCAGCAGGTCCTTTCGCTCCATGCCGGGTCCACGCGGCTTGGCGCCGACCAGCAGAGCGTAATCGGCGTCCTTGAAGGCCACTTTGGGATCATCGGTGCCGACCATTCCTGCGAGTGTCGGAAACGCGCAATCGTCGAGTTCCATCATCACGCCTTTAAGTGCAGCCTGCGCTTTCTCCATGGGCAGTTCCAGCATTTGCAGGATTACGGGCTGGTCCTTGCCCAGCATTTCACCCGCGGCAATGCGGAATATCAGGGCATAACCGATCTGTCCGGCAGCACCGGTTACAGCAACACGAACGGGGGCTTTTGGCATTTGTAGAACTCCTGTATCAGTTTGAATCAATTGGACAAGACTGCAAAAAAGCGGGCTAATCGAATGACGCGCGGCTATGCAACTTCAGGCCTTGCGGTGACACGATGGCAGAAGGCGAATACTAGTTCCTGTGCTGCGCTGTGTCAATATCTGTCTGTTGTCTTATATAAGACATATGACGAGGTGTGGACGATCCTCGAAAATTATGGTCAAATGCCGTCCATGCCGCATTCTGCCGTAAGCCCGAAGGCGAACTCAACAAATGCTTCCCAACAGGGAGAGGCCGCCGTATCGCCAGCGCCGACTTTTAGTCCTTTGTATCGACAGATCAAGAACCTGCTGTTGCAGCGACTCGAGTCTGGAGAATGGCGTCCGGGTGAAGCAATACCCAGTGAGTCCGAGCTGGCGACCCGATTCAATGTCAGTCAGGGTACGGTGCGCAAAGCCATCGACGAGATGGCCGCCGAAAATTTGCTGCTACGGCGACAGGGGAAAGGTACCTTTGTTGCCTCGCATGACGATCCGCGAGCTTTTTTCCGGTTCCTGCGTCTGGTTCCTCTCGCCGGAGGCATTGAACAGGCCCAAAGTGTTCCCCTCGAATGCTGGCGGGCAAAAGCCGGTCCTGAAGTGGCACGCATGCTCGAGTTAAGCATTGGCGATCCCATCAATATCGTGCGTCGCTTGTTGCAGTTCGCCGGCAAGCCGGTGGTAGTGGATGAAATCTATCTGCCGGGGGTGATTTTCGGTACTGTCACCCTGGAAATGCTTCGAGACTACCAAGGCTCACTGTACAGTTTCTTCGAAAACCGCTTTGGAATCCGCATGGTACGAGCCGAAGAAAGATTGCGTGCGGTTCCGGCTGACCGCTCCAGTGCGGAATTATTGAATGTTGCCGAGGGCAGCCCACTCTTGTCGGTCGAGCGAGTAAGTTTTTCCTATGGTGGTAAACCGGTGGAATGGAGACGAGGTCTGTACGCGACTAATGAACATTGCTATTTCAATGAACTTGGCTAGCCCTGGTCCATAAATTTTGTTTTCAGGTGCGACTGATTGTTTTATAGTGCACTGCGTCAAAAGCAGCGCGTGACCGTATCTACAACGGCCAAACGCCGAAACCATAACGGAGAGAATACCTTATGCCAGAGATGACAAAACAGCGACCCAAGCACTTGGCGCTGCATGAAATTCGTTTGCCATTGGCCGGATATGCGTCGATTCTGCACCGCGTCAGTGGTGCTGGAATGTTCCTGATGCTGCCACTACTGATCTGGTTGTTCGAGCTTTCGCTTGGATCTACCGCGGAAAGTGCGGCGATGTTTACAGCGGTGACAGGCAACGTGCTGGTCAAACTGATCCTTCTGGGTTTGCTTTGGGCCTTCCTGCATCACTTCTGCATGGGCATACGGATACTCCTGATCGATGTTCATGTCGGTGTCGAAAAACAGCAGGCTCATGTCTCGGCCATTGCCGTGCTGGCGGTCAGCCTGTTTCTGACATTGGTTCTTGGTCTGAAACTTCTGGGAGCCTACTGATATGAAACGTCTTGTAGTGGGAGCACATTACGGGTTGATGGACTGGTTGGCACAGCGCGTCACCGGGGTCCTGATGGCCATCTATACGGTGATCATTTTTGCAGCAGCGCTTGGCGGTGCGACCGCTTCACGCGAGGCATGGCAGGCCTTCATGGCTAATGGTTTCATCCGATTCATCACCTTCCTGTTCATCATCAGCCTTTGCTATCACGCTTGGGTTGGTGTTCGCGATATTTGGATGGACTACATCAATCCCGCGGCCATGCGTGTCATTCTGCATGTGCTGACGCTGCTGGCACTGGTCGGATACGCCGGCTGGGCAGTTCAGATCATCTGGAGGCTGTAATGGACTACATATCCCCCAGCCCCTTTTCCAGAAAAAGGGGTGACGCTGGTTCGCTTCGCTCCCTCTCTCCAAGTCGGCCTTCCTTGGGGCGGCCCTGCGAAAGGCAATCATGACTTATACCGTTCGAAAATTTGATGCAGTCATCGTCGGCGCCGGCGGTGCCGGCTTGCGTGCCGCGATTCAGCTCTCCGAAGCGGGCTACAAGACGGCGGTTCTAACCAAGGTATTTCCCACCCGCTCGCATACCGTTGCGGCGCAAGGCGGCGTTGCCGCCAGTCTGGGCAATTCCGAGGAAGACCACTGGCACTGGCATATGTACGACACCGTCAAGGGCTCCGACTGGCTCGGCGACCAGGATGCCATTGAATTCATGTGTCGCAAGGCCAACGAGGTCGTGGTCGAGCTGGAGCACTACGGCATGCCTTTCGACCGACTCGACAACGGCAAGATCTATCAGCGCCCCTTTGGCGGCCATATGTCGAACTTCGGCGAAAAGCCGGTGCGCCGTTCCTGCGCCGCTGCAGACCGCACCGGCCACGCCATGCTGCACGCGATGTATCAGCGCAACGTCAAGGTGAACACTCAATTCTTCGTCGAGTGGCAGGCGCTGGATCTGGTGCGTGACGCCGACGGCGACGTGTTGGGTGTGACGGCAATGGACATGGAAACCGGCGAAGTTGTGGTGTTCCACGCCAAGGCGACGATTTTTGCCACCGGAGGTGCGGGACGCATTTTTTATTCATCCACCAACGCCTTCATCAATACCGGCGATGGCCTGGGCATGGCGGCGCGAGCCGGTATTCCGTTGGAAGACATGGAGTTCTGGCAGTTTCACCCGACCGGTGTGGCCGGTGCCGGTGTACTGATTACTGAAGGGGTGCGCGGCGAGGGCGGCATTCTGCGTAATTCGGATGGCGGACGCTCCATGGAACGCTATGCGCGGAATGCCAAGGACCTGGCCTCGCGTGACGCCGTGTCGCGCGCCATGCCCACCGAGATCAACGAAGGTCGCGGCTGCGGTCCGAACAAGGACTTCGTCC
>JAIPCF010000147.1 GCA_021738385.1 Sulfuritalea sp.
CATCAATGACATCAACCCGACCGCCGCCGCCGCGCCTTTCGGTGGCATGAAGGAAAGCGGGCTGGGCCGCGAAGGTGCCCGCGCCGGACTGATGGAGTATCTCGACACCAAGCTGGGCGGCTTCAGCGTGTAAGCTTGGTGCCGTAGCGCCGTATCGCCAGCGCCGACTTTTGTGGCGCTATCCTTTAGAGACCCGTCGCGGCAAACCGCGTGCCCGTGAGAACCCATGCTGATTCACCCGCAATTCGATCCCATTGCAGTTTCCTTCGGCCCCTTGGCGGTACGCTGGTACGGCCTGATGTATCTGGCCGGCTTCGCCGCCTTTATCTGGCTGGGCCGACGCCGTGCGGCGTCCCAATCCTGGCACACGATGAGCTCACAGGATATCGACGACCTGCTGTTCTACGGCGTGCTTGGAGTGGTGCTCGGCGGCCGGCTGGGGCAGGTGCTGTTTTACGAACCGGCTTATTACCTTGCCCATCCGCTGGAGATTTTAGCGGTGTGGAAAGGCGGAATGGCCTTTCACGGAGGCATGCTCGGCGTGTTTGTGGCAATGGCGTTGTGGGCTCGCAAGAACGGCAAGACATTTTTCCAGGTGACCGACTTCATCGCGCCGCTGGTGCCGCTGGGCCTGATGGCGGGGCGTATCGGCAACTTCATCAATGGCGAACTGTGGGGCCGTGTCGCCGACCCCGCGCTGCCCTGGGCAATGATTTTCCCTTACGTCGACCAACTGCCACGGCACCCTTCGCCGCTGTATCAGGCGGCGGGTGAGGGTCTGCTGCTGTTCATCATCCTGTGGCTATTCTCGGCGCGCCAAAGAGCAACGGGAGTGGTATCGGGCATGTTCATGATCGGCTACGGATCATTGCGCTTCGCCGCCGAGTTTTTCCGCGAGCCCGATCACGGAATTTTTGGGGTGTCCTACGTCGTCAGCATGGGACAGTGGCTGAGTCTGCCGATGGTGCTGTTCGGACTCTGGCTGGTGCTGCGCCGACCTGCAGCCGCCAGTTGATTTGAAGTATTGCGCTGGCGGCGGTGCTGCCCGGTGATTAGGTGCGGGTCGCTGTCAACTCCACACGCGCGGCAATGTGGGTCAATGCTTCCTCCACCTGATCAATAAGGATCAGGCAAAGGTCGTCGGGCCGGAGTTTGTCCAGCGCGCTGTCGATCGCGGCAAACTCTCCGCGCACTTCCTCGATCACTGACGCACGCTTGGCCCCGATCAGGCCCTCGCGCAACAAGGCCAGCACTTCGCCATCTGTCCGTCCGCGCTGGCAGGCATCCTGAAACAACACGACATCGTCAAATGCCGCACCGAGAATTTCGGTCTGCTGTCGAATATCGGCATCGCGTCGATCGCCGGCGCCGCTGATGACCACACTGCGGCGCTTTGCCGGCATCGCCTCCACTGCGCGGACCAATGCCGCCATGGCGTCGGGATTGTGGCCGTAGTCCGCGATAACCGTGGCTCCGCGATAGTCGAAGACATTGAACCGTCCCGGTGCGCTGTCGATGCCGGTGGTGAAGCTTGCCAGACCCTTGCGAACTGTTTCCCAGGGTATGCCGGTGGCCCATGCCGCGCCGATCGCCGCCATTGCGTTCTGCACCTGGAAGCCGATGGTTCCGTTTCGTGTAATCGGGATCTCCGACAGGGGAAACACCTCGCGCGCATGCCCATGAGCTGCAACGATTGCTCCGTCCTCGACCAAGACCACTCTCTGACCCTGGGCCCAGTGGGCCGCCATGACCGGCAGACGCCCATCCTCTGCAAAGAAGATCACCGTGCCGGGGCAGTCATGAATCATCGCCGCAACAATCGGATCGGCGGCATTCAGCACCGCCATTCCGTCGGGCGCGACATTCTGGACAATCACCCGTTTGAGTACCGCCAGATCGTCAACTGTCGTGATGTAGTTGAGACCGAGATGGTCGCCAAGGCCTACGTTGGTCACCACCGCCGCCGAGCAATAATCGAAGGCAAGGCCTTCTCGCAGCATTCCGCCGCGGGCCGTCTCGAATACCGCCGCATCGACGTCCGGATTCATCAGCACATTGCGGGCGCTCTTGGGTCCGGCGCAGTCGCCGGTGTCGATTCGCTTGTCCCGAATGTACACGCCATCGGTTGTGGTCATCCCAACGCGCAGGCCGGATTGTGCAAGCATGTGCGCGATCAGCCTCACCGTGGTGGTCTTGCCATTGGTTCCTGTCACGGCGACGACCGGAATTCGACCGTTGTCGCCATTCGGGTAGATGCTCGCGACCACCGCTTCACCGACGGCGCGACCTTTGCCATACGACGGCGCGATGTGCATGCGCAGGCCCGGTGCCGCGTTAACTTCGACAACGCCGCCGCCCTGTTCTTCCAGAGCTTGCGAGACGCTGTCGCAGACGATATCGACGCCGCAAATATCCAGCCCAATCATCTGCGCAGCGTCGATCGCACGCGCCGCCACTTCCGGATGAACATCGTCAGTGACATCGGTGGCCGTGCCCCCGGTTGACAGGTTCGCATTGTTGCGCAGCACGACGCGCGCGCCCTTGGGCGGTATCGAATCCTGGACGTAGCCCTGGACTCCCAAGCGGGCGATAACAATGTCATCCATTTTCATTTTTGTCAGCGGTGTCGCGTGGCCATCGCTGCGGCGTGGATCGGCGTTGACCAGATCAATCAGTTCCCGAATCGTATGCACGCCATCGCCGATCACCAGTGGCGGATCGCGCCGCGCCGCAGCGACCAGTTTGTTGCCGACGACAAGCAGCCGAAAATCGTGCCCCGGCATGTAGCGCTCAACCATCACGTCATCGCGGCATTCGTGCGCGGCGCGATAGGCAATCTCGAGGTGTTCGCGACTGACGATATTGACCGTTACGCCCTTGCCCTGATTCCCGTCCTGGGGCTTGACCACCACCGGCAAGCCGATCTCAAGCGCGGCGGCCCAGGCGTCCTCTGCATCCACGACCGACCGGCCGATTGGCACCGGTACACCGGCTGCCCGCAGCAAATGCTTGGTGAGTTCCTTGTCCTGCGCGATGGATTCGGCGATCGCGCTGGTCGAGTCGATCTCGGCAGCCTGAATGCGCCGTTGCTTCGATCCCCAGCCGAACTGAACCAGGCTACCGGTAGTCAAACGTCGGCATGGAACGCTGCGGGCAAGCGCCGCCTCAACAATTGCGCCGGTCGACGGGCCCAGGCGGATATCTTCGTCAAGTTCCCTCAGTTGTGTCAGTGCATCCTCCAGATCAAAAGCCGTGTCATCAATCGCGGACCGGATCAGTTCGCGTGCCAGATGAAATGCCAGCCGCCCAACATCCTCTTCGGTATATTCGACGGCAACCTGGTACACCCCGTCCTCGAAAGTCGCCTGCGTTCTGCTAAAACTGACCGCGCAGCCTGCCTCGGCCTGCAAGCACAGTGCGGCGACTTCGAGAACATTCGCCAGGGCAATCGAGGTGCTTCGTCCTTTCGGCTGAAAGCTGCCGACTTGCGGAAACCGCGCACGCAACCGTATCTCGAAACCGGGCAACCGGTCGATCGATGCCTCATCGTGCGTGCAGCTGACAACCGCTTCCAGGGACGTGTGGCGGCTCCACAGGTTGGGCCCTCGCAAGGCTCGGGTTCGGCTGACTTCCATGAAAACTTCCTTAGGTGTTGGTGGTGATCCGAGTGACGATCGGACTCGAAACTCAGTCCGACTGCAACTCAAGCGCCTGGGCTTCGGCCACAAAATTTCCCCGTTCAAGGGCGTAGGCCTCAAGCCCGGCGCTCATCAGTTCGGCAGATATATCCATGGCCCATGCAACCGCAATGGCCGGTAGCAGGCCGCCCTGTTCAACCAGGCCTAGCGGGTCGATTGCGCCGCCGATTGATAGTGCGATCTGGTTTTCACCGCGAGCCAATATCAGTTCATTGCCGCCGGGAAACACCACACGGCCCCCTGTCGCACGATGCTCGACGATGGCCGGCAGGTCTTCGGATTCGCCGTAAAAAATCACCTCGCCGTCGCATAGCGGCGCCATTTCGACAACCCGTGCGTCATCGGCATTCAGAACCGCAGCGCCATCGGCAAGAACCACGTCGATCTGGGTGCGCAGGACATTGAACACCTGATCATCATCGTCCAGGTAGAACTCACCGAGCGCTGACGAACCGCCAACACCTGTGACTACACCGATCTGGCATTTGTCATAGGGCAGGCCCTCGCTCAGGATGTTGCGGGCCGAGGATTCGAACACCGCCGCGTCGATTGCCCGATTCATCAACAAACGCTGGGCCTGATCGAACTGGATCGGGTCAGGTGCGTCAAGGCGCCGACGATCGATAAACAGCCCACCCCGACAGGCGAGGCCGACTTGCCAGCCAGAGATGCGCATCAACAAGGCCACCAGTTCGGCGGTAGCTGTCGTGTTCTGCTCGCCACAAATGCCTACAATCGGGATTCGACCATTTTCGCTGTTCGGAAACAGATGCTCGACAATCGCCGTCCCGACCGCACGTGGCTGGCCGCTCAAAGGTTTCAGGTGCATCAGCAGGCCGGGGCCGGCATTGACCTCGACCACCGCACCGCCTTGCTCCGCCAGCGGCCGGGAAATATCCTCCGCGACCACGTCGATGCCGGCGATATCAAGACCCACCACGCGCGCGGCCAGACCCACAATTGCCGCCACCTCGGGATGTACCTCGTCGGTACATTCATGCGCGACGTTGCCGTTACGCTGAATCAGGACGCGTCGTCCCGCCTCCGGCACGGAATCCGGGCCCAAACCCTGGCGCTCCAGGTCCTGGCGAATTGCCGGGTTCTCGACAATCCCGATTTCGCTCAGCGGTGCGTCTTCGGTCGCACCCCGACGGGGGTCGGAGTTGATCTGCGCCTCGACAAGATCGTAGACCGTCGAAATGCCGTCGCCGATGACCCAGGCGCTCTCGCCCCTCGCGGCGGCGACCAGCTTGCCGCCGACCACCAGCAGACGGTGCTCGTTGCCCGGCACGTAGCGCTCGACCATCACCTCGCTACCGTGACGCTGAGCGAAGGGGAAGGCTGCCTCGACTTCGGCCTGAGTCATCAATTCAATGGAAACGCCGCGGCCATGATTGCCATCGACAGGCTTTACCACTACCGGCAATCCGATATCCTCCGCTGCCTCCCAGGCCTGCGCCGGCGTTTCGACCAACTGTCCCTCCGGAATTGGCACTCCGCACGACGCAAGCAGTGTCTTGGTCAGATCCTTGTCGCTCGCAATTCCTTCCGCGATCGCACTGGTCTGGTCGGTTTCAGCCGTCCAGATTCGGCGCTGCCTCGATCCATGGCCCAGTTGGGCTAGATTGCCGTCGTTGAGCCTGATCGCCGGGATGCCGCGCTCGGCGGCTGCGCTGACGATGCAGGCGGTGCTTGGCCCGAGACAATACTGGTCAACAAGATCGCGAAGGCCGTCTATGGTCGCGGCAACATCCCATGGGCGGTTTTCGATTGCGGCCATCAGCAAATCGCGACCGGCTTCAATGGCGGCGCGACTGACCCCTTCGTCGCGCGCCCTGACCGCCACTTTGTACACGCCCCGAACCGAAGTCTGGCGTGCCTTGCCAAAACCGGTCTGCATCCCCGCAAGGTTCTGCAGTTCGATCGTGATGTGTTCCAGAATATGCGCGGGCCAGGTTCCTTCGCGCAGGCGCAGCATGAAGCCGCCCGGCTCGCCCACTCCGCAGCGATGCGCCACCAGGCCGGGAAGCCATTCAAGCAGGCGCTCGTAAAGCCCCGGGATGGTGTTGGAGGGACAGTCCTCAAGCGTGCCGATATCGACCCACGCCTCGATGATTGGCCGATAAGTCCAGATGTTCGGGCCACGAATGTGGCTTACGCGCAGTAGTTCTATGGTTTTGTTCTGGTTCATTGGAGCCGCGATAGAATCGTAATCGATGGACCGGGAATAAAAATAGTTCACCGGAAATCCCGGCGACTGCGTGTTGACGAATGTATTCTCCCGCTTTTCCGCTCAAAAAGTTTCACACTATTGTCTGCAACCTGCATTTTGATCCCATCACACGCCAATAATCGGCCAATTCACGCCTTGGTGAAGCGGGCGCAGGTTCTTCAACCATATCGAATTCGATGCACACGCTCCCGATTCCACTGCCACCGGTAACAGTACCGCTACCAGAGCGCTGGTTGGCCGAAGTAAGAGGCCCGCTTGGCATGGCGGTCAATGTCCAGGCTTGGGCCGAAGTCGATCTGGATCGCGAGTTGCATTTTGGTCAGGGACTGGTGGTACTTGGCGACGACAGGCTGGCGGCACGCTCGCCCGGCCAGACAGAATGGCAGACATGGCCGCTTGACAAGGACTTGACGCTTAAGCATTTTGATCACGCCGGCGTCGGTACGCTTGAACTGCGTGATCGCTCAAAACGACTGGCTGTCTGGCGTTATACCCTGAGCCAGAATCTTGCAGTGTTGCGCCTGATCACTGAATTTGAATTACAGATCCAGAGCCTTTTAAGTGGCCAGCCGATTGCTCGCAGCAGCGAGGAAACCTGCCCCAAGTGCAAGACTCCTCTTGAACCCGGCAGCGACGAGTGCGCGATATGCACCCATGAGTTGCACACGCCGCCTTCGACCTGGACGCTGTTTCGTCTGTGGCGCTTCGCCCAGCCTTACCGCGGACAGCTGCTCGCCGGCTTCCTGCTCATGCTGGGTTCAACGGCGGCAACACTGATACCGCCTTACCTGACGATGCCGCTGATGGACGAGGTACTGATTCCCTACCAGAGTGGCGCCCAGATTGATCCATGGACTGTTGCTCCCTATCTCGGCGGACTTCTCGGCGCGGCCGTCATCTCCTGGAGCCTGGGCTGGGCCAAGACCTACATCCTTGCCATTGTGTCGGAACGGATAGGTGCCGACCTGCGCACCACCACCTATGAGCACCTGCTGCAGTTGTCGCTGGAGTATTT
>JAIPCF010000018.1 GCA_021738385.1 Sulfuritalea sp.
CAAGTGCACGACCTTGGCCTGCAACTGGTCAAGGATGCCGACGGCAATCTTGGCTTTACCGTATATGCCGGCGGCGGCTTGGGCCGGACTCCCTTGCTCGGACAGAAGCTGCGCGAGTTTCTGCCCTGGCAGCACCTGCTCACCTACAGCGAGGCACTGGTTCGGGTCTACAACCGCCTTGGCCGTCGCGACAACGCCTACAAGTCGCGCATCAAGATTTTGGTCAAGGCGATCGGCAGCACTGAGTTTGCGCGACAGGTCGAGGCCGAATGGGCACATTTGAGGGATGGTCCGGCGACGCTGACGCAATCTGAGCTTGATCGTGTCGCCGCCCAATTCGCCGCTCCGGACTATGAGAACCTTGCCAGCGAAGATCTTTGCCACATTGCCTTCCAACGTGAAGACAAGGCCTATGCCCGCTGGGTTGAGCGCAACGTGCACGCGCACCGGGTTGCGGGCTATGCCGCAGTGACCTTGTCGCTAAAGAAACCGGGCGCTGCACCCGGCGATGCCAGTGCGGAACAGATGGAAGCGGTGGCAGAGCTCGCCGAGCGCTTCAGCTTTGGCGAGATCCGCGTTTCGCACGAACAAAACCTGATCCTGGCCGACGTGCCGCTGCGAGATTTGTACACAGTCTGGCATCGCGCCAAGGCCGCCGGACTGGCGAGCCCGACCGTGGGCCTGCTGGCCGACTTGATCGCCTGTCCCGGGGGCGACTTTTGCGCTTTGGCCAACGCCAAGTCTCTACCTGTCGCGGCAGCGATCCAGGAGCGCTTTGCCGACCTCGACTATTTGCACGATATTGGTCCGCTGGAACTCAACATCTCTGGCTGCATGAACTCCTGCGGCCACCATCACCTTGGCGCAATCGGCATTCTTGGCGTGGATAAGCACGGTGAAGAGTGGTACCAGATCACGCTGGGCGGGGCCCAGGGCAACGCGGCAGCCATTGGTGAAGTCATCGGCCGCTCCTTTGCCGCCGCTGACGTACCCGATGTCATTGAGCGTCTGATTGATACCTATCTGTCGCGTCGCCACGCCGACGAAAATTTCAGCGACACGGTGCGCCGCATCGGGCTCGAGCCCTTCCGCGCTTCCGCTTATCCCAACATATCCCATGAAAGGAAAATTGCAAATGGCTAATTCATCAACTCGGCAACTCATCAAGGAACGTCGCCTTCAGAACGACACCTGGAAAGTCGTGGCTCTGGTCGACGGGCAGCCCGAAATTGACGTCTGCCTTCCGGTAGGCCCGCTACTGGTCCCATTGGCCGTATGGAAGGCGAAGAAATCCTGCCTGATCGCCCGCGAGTACGAACATGGCACGCCGCTGGGTATCTGGCTGGCTCCCGAAGATGATCCGGCCGAGATTGCAAAAGACATCGACGACTTCACAGTGATCGCCGTACATTTCCCGAAGTTCACCGATGGCCGTGGCTACTCCACCGCGCGCCTGCTGCGCGAGCGCTACGGCTATGACGGTGAATTGCGCGCCTTTGGTGATATTGGTCGCGACCAGATCTTTTTTCTCAATCGCGTCGGTTTCGACAGCTTCGTGATCGGCGAAGGACACAACGCCGAGGAAGCCATTGCCGCGTTTGACGATTTCCCCGAGACCTATCAGGCCGGAACCGACCTGCCCATTCCACTTTTTCGCCGCCGCGCGGCTTGACGAGGACATCATGATCCGAGATTCCTTGCCCGACTTTGCCGAGCCCTTGCTAGCCAATCCGGAACGGGTAGACGCAGTGGCGAAAAAGGCGGCCCGCGCCACGACGCTTTTGCGCAACATCGCGCGCGACTTTGCGCCGGTGGTCTTCGCCAATAGCCTGGGCGCCGAAGACATGGTGCTGACCGATCTGATTTGGCGCGAGGAAATCAATATTGCAATCTTCTCGTTGGATACGGGTCGGCTACCGGTGGAGACCTATGAACTGATCCATCAGGCCGAAAAGCACTATGGCCGCAAACTGGACGTCTATTTCCCGCGCCATGAGGCTGTTGAAGCCTATGCCCACACGTATGGCAGTCACGGCTTTTACGATTCTGTTGAGAAGCGCAAAACCTGCTGCCATGCACGTAAAGTTGAGCCTCTGCAACGCGCCCTTGCAGGTAAAGGTGCCTGGGTGACGGGCCTGCGCGCTGCGCAATCCGCTACGCGGGACAAGCTTAAAGTCATCAGCCAGGACACGGCAAACAATCTGGTCAAGGCCAGCCCTCTGGCGGACTGGAGCGAAAGCGAAGTTTGGGTTTATCTGCGGGCCAACAAGGTGCCCTACAACCGACTGCACGATCAAAACTATCCGAGCATTGGCTGTGCACCCTGCACCCGGGCCATCCAGCCTGGCGAAGATGTACGCGCCGGCCGCTGGTGGTGGGAAACGCCCGAAAGCAAGGAGTGCGGATTGCACCTGGTGGACGGTCGGCTTCAGCGACTTGTCAAAAAGGGAGTCGAAGCATGAGCTCCATCGCCCTGCAGCGGCGTTCAACGCTCTCACATCTTGACTGGCTGGAGTCTGAATCGATCCATGTCTTGCGCGAAGTCGCCGGACAGTGCGCCAATCCAGTCCTGCTTTTCTCTGGAGGCAAGGACTCCCTGGTCTTGCTACGCTTGGCCGAAAAGGCATTTCGTCCAGGACGTTTTCCGTTTCCTCTGCTTAATATCGATACCGGTCATAACTATAGTGAAGTCATCGATTTCCGCGACTTTCGGGCCTGCCAACTGAACGAACGGCTGATCGTGCGCAGTGTAGAAGAGTCCATGAGGCGCGGCACCGTCGTACTCAAAGCTCCCGGAGAATCGCGCAACAAACATCAGTCCGTTACCCTTCTCGAATCCATCGCGGAATTTGGATTCGACTGTTGCATCGGCGGCGCCCGGCGTGATGAAGAAAAAGCTCGCGCCAAAGAGCGCATCTTTTCCTTCCGCGATGAATTTGGCCAATGGGATCCGAAGAATCAGCGCCCGGAACTGTGGGATTTGTTTAACGCGCGTGTAAGCAAAGGCGAGAACATCCGTGCCTTCCCCATTTCAAACTGGACAGAGCTTGATGTGTGGCAGTACATAGAGCGCGAGGCACTTGATCTTCCTTCAATCTATTTCGCACACAAGCGGCGGATTGTTCGCCAAAACGGTTTGTTGCAGCCGGTTACCGAACTGACCCCGGCACGCGAAGGTGATGTCGTTGAGGAACTGAGTGTGCGTTTTCGTACCGTGGGTGACATTACCTGCACCGCACCTGTGGAATCGGACGCAGATTCTGTCGCGCGCATCATCGAAGAGACGGCGATAACAACTATTACCGAGCGCGGTGAGACCCGTCTGGACGATCAAACCTCGGAAGCCTCAATGGAACAACGCAAGAAAGAAGGATACTTTTGATGAGCGCCATAGAATATTTGCCTGAAATCGACAACGGCTTGCTGCGTTTTCTCACCTGCGGCAGCGTTGATGATGGCAAAAGCACGTTGATCGGGCGTCTGCTGTATGACACCAAAGCCATCCTAGCCGATACGCTGCATGCCATGACCCGTACCTCTGAGCGACGCGGTTTGGAAGCGGTGGATCTGTCACTGCTGACCGACGGCCTGCAAGCCGAGCGCGAGCAAGGCATTACGATTGACGTCGCCTACCGCTACTTCACTACAGGACGACGCAAGTACATCATTGCTGATGCGCCGGGACATGAGCAATACACCCGCAATATGGTGACCGCAGCGTCAACCGCCAATTTGGCGATCATTCTGGTCGATGCCCGCAAAGGTGTTCAAACCCAAACACGGCGTCATTCCTATCTGACGCATTTGCTCGGTATTCCTCACATCGTGGTGGCCATCAACAAGATGGATTTGGTGAACTTCGACCAGGCCACATTCGAACGCATTTGCAATGAGTACCGAGAATTTGCGACGAGCCTGGGCATTGGCGACGTCCGCTTCTTACCCCTGTCCGCGCTCGATGGCGACATGGTGGTGGACCGTGGCGAGCGCCTCGACTGGTATCGGGGACCGACACTGCTGGAAGTACTCGAAAACGCCCCTGCAGCACATAGCGAACGCGACGAACCATTTCGTTTCCCGGTGCAGTTTGTTTGCCGGCCTCATAGGGCATCGGACCCCAAGCTTCACGACTACCGCGGCTTCATGGGTCGCGTCGAGTCGGGTGAAATCGCTGTCGGCGACGAAGTTCTCGTGCTCCCCTCCGAGAAGCGTGCTCGTGTTAAAGCCATCGAGATCTTCGGTACATCTTTGCCACGCGCGATTGCCGAGCAGTCAATCACGCTGCGGCTTGAGGATGAAGTCGATATATCACGAGGCGACATGATAGTGCTCGCCAAAAACTCGGCGCTGGTGACACGGCGCATCGAAGCCATGCTCTGCTGGTTGAGTGAAACTCGGCTCGATCCGCAGCGGAAATATCTGATCCGTCAGGCCACAAGGGAAACCAAGACGGCCATTGATCTGATCAACTACCGCCAGGACATCAATACTTTGCAGCAAATGCCTGCCGAGTTTCTTGATATGAATGACATTGCTCACGTTACTTTCAAACTAGCCCAACCTCTATGCGTGGATTCATATTCAGCCAACCGGGCAACCGGGGCCTTCATCGTAATTGATGAGACAAGCAATAACACCGTTGGCGCTGGAATGATTCTTGGCGGATTCAAGTCTGAAGTGCAACAGCGTTATGACGCGAGTGTAGCTGCTTCATGAACACCTCGTGGGGCGTCTTGAAGCCGAGGCATTTTCTAGGACGGTGATTGAGGTTATGCATCGCAAAGGTGACCTGATGGGGAGTGATGGAATCGAAGCGCAGCTTCTTCGGGAAGAACTGTCGGATGAGGCCATTCATGTTCTCGTTGGCGCCACGCTCCCAAGAGGCGTAGGGATGGGCGAAATAGAAGTCGGTATCGAGAGCGCGCGCGATTCTTTCATGTTCGGCGAACTCCTTGCCATTGTCGGTCGTCAGAGTATGAACGCAGGCCGCAAAAGGCGTCAGCAAAGAGACCATGGCGGTCGAGACTGCCGCAGCCGTCTTGGCCGGGACATGAGCGATCAGGGCATAGCGGGACTTGCGCTCGTTGAGCGTGACGAGCGCCTGCTGATGACCCGCGCCAATCACCAGATCGGCCTCCCAGTCGCCGAAGCGTTTGCGGCTATCGACGATGGCAGGACGCTGCTCGATCGAGACCTGGTTGAGAATGGTGCCGCGTCGGTCGCGTCCGCCATACCGTTTGCGCCGTGCCTTCTGACAGCGCAGGGCGCGGTGCAGGGTGCCACCGGCGCGGCGGTCGGCGTAGATGCGCTGATACAGGGTTTCGTGGCTGACGCCGGGCTGTCCATGGGCTTTGAGATAGCCGGAGATTTGTTCCGGACTCCACAACTCGGCAAGCTTGGTCTCGGCAAAGGCCCAAGTCTCAGTAGAAACGCGGCGGCCGTTGTCACAGGCCCGCATGCGGGCCCGTGACAACTCATGCGCCTGTTTGGGCCGATAACCGCGCTGGCCTCGATTTCGGCGAAGCTCGCGGCTGATCGTGCAAGGGGGACGGTTCATGACGCGGGCGATCTCGCTCTGCTTATGTCCGGCTTTGATGAGAATGGCAATTTGGTATCGTTCGTCTTGGGTGAGATGTGTGTAGTTCATTCCAGGCAACTTTGACTTGGCGGTCGAGGGGCTCGGATGCTATTGCATCTCGCCCACCCAACCCGTTAATCAGAGTTGCACTTTGAATTTGAACTCGCGATATTATATATAGGGGACAGACCACGTTTTCCCCTCTCGCAGTGCATCAGGATTTCCGCGGGCGTTGACGCGGTAGCTGGACCACGGGTATTCGGCCGGATGCTCGACCATGGCGGCGCGCACCGGGTTGAGCTCGAAGTAGCGCTGGCAGCCGCAACGCGGCGCGAGCTCGGCCAGCCAGTCGGGATAGTAGTGATGGTCGTCTTCGGCGAAGAAACAGGCTTGGCGGTTGTTGCCGCGCTGGATCAGGTGCAGGGGCACTTCGGGCAGTGCGATGCGGACGCGGCGTGGCTGGCTCTTTTGGAAAGGAGTTGCCGGCAGGGTGTCAGGAAAACGTGGTCTGTCCCCTATTCTCCCTATTCTCCCTTTGAATTGGCCTGCTCTTCACCGCCGGCAGAATCAAAAACAGCCCTCCGCGTGGAGGGCTGTTTCTATTTGCATCACCGCGAACGCGAGTGCTCAGCTTACCTCGGTGACGAACTGCTCGAGCGGGCGACGGACTTTCTTGAGGTTCACCAGCCAGTCCTGTTCGGCTTCACGATAGCCCAGCGGCACGATGACGACGCTCTTGAGGCCTTTGGCCTTGAGGCCCAGGATCTCATCCAGCGCCTGAGGGTCGAAGCCTTCCATGGGGGTGCTATCGACCCCTTCGGCAGCCGCCGCGAGGAGCGCCACGCCAAGGGCAATATAGGCCTGACGGGCGGCATGCTGGAAGTTCTCCTCCGGGCTGCGTGCCGGATACTTTTGCAGCAGCATAGTGCGGTAGCTTTCCCAGCCTTCGTTCTTGAAACCGCGCAGCTCGTTGGTCAGATCGAACATCATGTTGATGCGTTCGGCCGTGTAGTTGTCCCAGGCCGCAAACACGAGCAGATGCGAGCAATCGGTGACCTGCGCCTGATCCCAGGCAACCGGGCGGATTCTGGCCCTGATTTCCGGGTTGGTGACGACGAGAATTTCACAGGGCTGGAGGCCGCTGGAGGTCGGTGCCAGGCGCGCGGCTTCCAGAATTCGGTCGAGCTTTTTCTGCGGTACGACCCGCCGCGGATCCATTTTTTTGGTGGCGTAGCGCCAATTCAGGGTTTCGAACAAGTCCATTGCTGTATTCCTTCACGGTGTCAAGGTTGCCTGCAACCACATGGTCGGCAGGGCGAGTTGAATTTTGTGGTTACGTACCTATTTACAAGAAGGTACAATATTCACCGTTACTATCATTCTTGTTGGTATGGAACAATGCGCGCGAAACGTCTGGATCGAGCTAACTGCTGTGCGGTGGAAGCGACGCTGTCGGTGATCGGCGGTGTCTGGAAACCGATGATCGTGTATCACCTGCTGGAAGGCCGCAAACGCTTCATGGAGCTGACGCGTCTGATCCCTAGCGCCACCCAGCGCATGATTACGCTTCAGCTACGCGAAATGGAGGCCGATGGCCTGCTCAACCGCCATGTATATGCCGAAGTCCCGCCCAAAGTCGAATATGAACTAACGGAATTTGGCGCGAGCCTTGCCCCGGTTTTGAAAACCCTGCACCAATGGGGCGAGCGCTACCAGCGGGAACGCTACGGGACAGAACCTAGCCTCGGCTGCAAGCGCGTTGCAGACTGACGTCCGCACCGAAACGCGAAAAAGTCGGCGTGGCGACACGGCGAGGGGGCTTTGCACTCCTAGGTCTGCTCCATTGCGGCGCGGATCTTCCTCGTCAGGCCTTCGCGGTCGGACTCCAACTCCTCAAGAAACGCCGCCGGCGCACTACTGAGCGCGTCGTAACGACCGCTCCAGGACGTGATTGCCAGCATCACCGGCAGCAAGTCCTTTCCCTTCGGGCTCAGTTGGTAGAGGGCGACGCCGCGATTGGCGGGGTCTTTCGACGACACGATCAGGCCGCTGGCTTCGAGGCGCTGCAGCCGGCTGGCAAGGATGTTCGTCGAAATGCCTTCAGCCGACGCCAGAAATTCGCCGTAGCGGCGCTTTCCCTTGAACATCATGTCGCGAATGATGAGCAGCGTCCATTTGTCGCCAAATGTCTCCAGCGCAAAATTTATCGGACAGTTGGACCGGCATCGGCTTGAATCGTCGTTCATGGGCAAGACACTACACCTATTTACTTGCAAAATGCAAGTTGCGCTGTTAGTGTGCACGAACTTGCATTTTGCAAGTTATGCGAATCCGCCAGTTAAGCCCGCTACGGTCCGCAGACAACCGGGCGCGAAAGCCGGAGCATGCCCCCATGAGCTCGAAATCAAGACCGCTGATCCTCAGCGCCGCACTCCTCGCCCTTCTATTGATTCTGCTGGCCTGGTACCGGGGTGGCGGGACACCGCTGAGCCCGCAGGAAGTCGATCGTTATGTCGCGCGTATCGAAGCCCAGAAGCAGGTTCCGGGCGGTCGCCACCACATCGCCGAGTTGCGGTCCTTTCTCGCCAGCGACGATGGCAAGGCTTTCTACACCGTCAATCTGTACCGCTATTTCGCGCGGGCGCACTACCTCTCGCCGCAGGCCGGCGCGCTCACCGGTCGCGCGGCCTACGACCGTTTCAGCCGAGTGATGATTCCGTTGCAGGCGCGCTTCGGGTCGCACGCCGTATTCGGCACCGACTGGATGAACGCCAATCCCGGCGGCTGGGACCGTCTGGTCATCGTTCGCTACCGCAGCCGAAGAGACATCGCGGAAATTTTTGCGAGCGATGAATTCGCCGAGGCCAGCGCCGACAAGTGGGCCAGCCTTGAGCGAAACGAACGATTGCTGGTGCAGGGTGTACACCTGCCCGAACTGATCGCGATCGCCCTGCCGGCTTCTGCCGCACTGGCCCTCTACCTCGCCGTAGCGGGTTTGCGCCGGGCCTTCGCTCGCCAGAGCGGTGCGGCGGTTTGACCAGAACTACCGCTGGCCGACCCAACCGCCTGGCTCGCCGCCGTACCGGGAAAAGTCGGCTATGGCGATACGGCGGAGGAATCAACGAGGCTCTGGATTCCGGCTTTCTCCGGAATGACTGAGCGCTGAGAATAATTGTGGACTGACCACGATTAATCCATCGAGTACTGGACTTCGAGCCTAGCCCAGTCGTCCGATCTTGTTTCCGGCTGTATTGATGTGACGCTCCAGCGCGGAGATGCAAGGGCCGAACCGCTGGCTAAACCCTGCCGTCGCCAGGACCCGGACAAGAAACTCGCGCGCCAGTGCTTCGGCTCGCTGCCAGGTGTCGTTGCTCACACTCGCGTGAATGGTCGCCTCGGCGATGTTGTCAGGTATCCCGCCGCCAGCTCGGGGCGCGAAGCTCATCGCTGTCATGTCGTAGGCGGGCGCAATGTCATACGGCCGACCCTGGTCCGCGATGAATGACAGATTGCCGCTGTGCATATCGGAGTTGCCGATCAGGGTGCCAAAGGCCCAAAAGAGATTCGCTCCAGCGGCGGCTTCTCGACGAATTTGGCCGTCGTCAGCAAGGCGAGCTGCAATGCCTGGCCAGTTGCCTGCGCCTGCCCCGACGAATTCGGCATCCAGGGCGGCCAGGGAGAACAGCGCACGCCGACCCAGAGATCCAATGCGATCAAAACGCTCGACTTCGAGGAAGCGCTGACCACTGCGGTCGACTATCTGCGTTTTTGCCGCAGGGATGCCCGCTTCGCGCAGTGTGTCCAAGGCCAGGTGTTCGATCAGCAGCAGATCGCGCCAACGTTGGCTAACAGGGCCTTCTTCCGGCTCGCTGAACTTTACGATGACGTGCCGAGGCCCATCCGGCGTCATGGCGTAGACAGTGAACTTCGGCTGCACTCCTCCAGCAGACGATCCGGCGGTCTCACCCCTGCCGGCCTCACGTGCCAGCCGGGCGTATTCCTCAGCTTTTTGTTGTTCCTCGACAGGATCGGGAACGGCAGCGGCAAGGAATCGATCCCGCGCGAGGTCGCCCAGAAGGAGATTCCCCACGACATCATGGCCGTGCACCAGCAGCGCCCGCAAGGCATGGGTATCGGTCCAGTCTGTCAGGCGGTCGGGCAGCCCAAGTTCAACTCCATGACGGGCCGCGTACGCCCGGCCGAGATAACCTTGGGGGCGCATGTCGAACAACCACCACGGCAGGCCGTCGCTGTGCAGGGTCACACCGTCTTCCTGACACATGACGAACCCTTCCGGACGTACGGGAACCAGCGTGCCCAGTTTCCTGATTCGGCCTTCCGAATCAACCCGATAAACCGGGATATCTGTCGATCCGCGCTGGGTGTCGCGGAGTGTGTATTGAATTGATTGAGCGGCGCCTATCCGTAGGATTTCGCCGCCGAGGGCGTTCAGCGCGCGCGAGACCGTCGGCTGACTGATGCCAATATTTTCAATCAGTTGGCGTGCCGATGCCGGCCCGCTGGAAAGTCGCATACGGATTGCGTCAGTGTAGGATGCCATGCCGTGAATTCAATTGTGAATAGATCTATGAATAGGGATTGTAGGTGAATTCGAGGCCGACGCAAGACGTATTGCCACTCAAGGCAGGCATTGAGTGCGGCGGTGCGATCAGCCGCCGTACATCCTGACGGGTACACACCGTGGTCTGGCGTACGATGGCGTTCCGTGAGACGCTGCACAGCGAACACGATCTGCCCGACATGGAGACTCCCGCTCTGAAACCCGAAACGGCAAACGCTCTCTGGATTTTTGCCATCGCTCTTGCGATGACAGGCTCGCTCATTCCCAATCCGAGCGGAGGATTCCTCCTGACAACAATTGCTGCGATGTCTGCAATACCCGCCGCGCTTTTCGGCCGGGGCCGCGCTCGCTGGGGAGGAGTTATTGCCAGCGCACTCTCCGTGACATTAGCGGTAGCCGGCTACCCGGCGATGCAAAAAGACCAGGCAACGTACACTGAACGGGTCAGAGAAATAAATGCCGCCGCAAGCACTCCCGCTCAGCGATTGAGCGGAAAGGCAGACAGCAAAAACTAGATCCGGTTCAAACCGATTTGCGGCCGTGCATGAATCGCTTCACTCTGCTCTGCTTTCAGAACGTCGTCATCACGATCGCCATGGCATGCCCACGGCCGCCAGGAAAGACAGGCTTGGACTTAGTGCACCAGTTGTGCTTCGGCGTTGCTGCTGGCCATGGATCGTTTGGCAGGCATGGCCGCGATCATTTTCAGTTCGATCAACGCGTCGTGCAGCATTTGCGCAGTCGCCTTGGCATGGGCGTTGTTTGGTGCGAGTTCGCGCAGGCAATGAACAGCCTGTTGCGCAGCCTCACGCAAAGGTTCGAGCTGGGCGAGGCATTTAAGTATCCCCTCCCGGCCATCGTTGGCGCTGACAGCAAGGATTTCGATGTTGCGCGCCTGCCGCTCAAGCGCATCTGCCGCCGCTCTCGGCCATACACCCATGTCAGCGCCATTTCTGTCTTTGGCGGTATTGATTGCTCGCAAACCTTTTGCGATGTGTTCGGTGTTCGTCATGTCATGCCCTTCAGAGTTTGATTGATTATTCGCATCATTTCGAGTTCCCCGTTCAGGGCTTCCGTTCAGTGAAATTGCAAGGCCGATGGGCGCAATTTGTCCAACTCGCTTGATGGGGCGAATTTCACGCTCGTTTCGTTACACGAGCATTACGGCGCAATTTTTTTGTCCCCGGTTAGTCCAGAGACGCATTGGGACCCGACCGGGTTAAACCGGCACTGGGGGACGGATCCCGGACGCACGCCTGGTATTCGGAGCGTCTATGCCACTTGCTATTCGGTGGTCAATCCTGACGCGGCGGAAGGGAGTGGGTTTCGCCTCCGCCAGTGCTCCTTTCAGCACTTCTGTCAGAATCGCGAATCACTTCGCCTTCGATGATGATGCCGCTGGTACTGTCATCCGGTGATGCGTTCTTTTCCCATACCGCCTGCTGCGCCTCCATGTGCGCGCGCAACTCGCGGCGCACGGCGCGGGTCTGCCACCAGAACCAGGCAAAGCCGAAAAGGCCAATCACCAAAACCACCGCGAACACCACGGCGGAGACCATGAACAGGGGGATCAACAGCAGAACTGCTGCTATCAGGGCAAGGACTTGTTGCATGCGACTAGGGCAACGCCGGTGGCGTGTCGTTGAGAGTGCGCAAATAGACCAGCAGGTCGGCGCGCATTTTTGCGCTGCGCAGTCCGGCGAGATCCATTGTCTTGCCAGGTACCGCGCGCTCGGTGTCGCTCAGGTAGTAGTCGAGCGTCGCGTAAGTCCAGGTGTGGCCCGAGGCGCGCATGGCATCGGAGTACTTGAAGTCGGTAAACGTGGCTGCCTTGCGGTCGAAGACATTCCACAGGTTAGGCCCCTTCGATGGCTTGCCATCCTTGGCGCCGTCATGGCAGGTGGAGCATTTGCGCTCGAAAACCTGTGCCCCGGCCTCGGCGTTGGCCGCTTGCAGCCGCGCGCGCAATTCGGGTGTCAGCGGCGGATCGTAGCTGTACAGCGGTCCACCTTCGGCGGGTGCGGCAGGGCTGGCAACTACAAGTGCGAAAGCGACAAGCGGCAAAGTGAGGCGTTGCTCCATGGGGCGATTTTCGGACAGAAGTCTCTGATTCGCAAGCCGCGGTAGATGTCCGGGCTGCGGCATTCGCTGAACGCGGCCCCGGGCTTGGTGAAAGTCGGCGCTGGTGAATCAACTGCGCAGCGAGAATGGGCATGACAAAACCATGCCAGCTTCACTGCGGATGTCACTGTGGCGATATTCAACCTTCCGTCGCCTGAATGCTTTCTTAAGTTTGCGTTAACTCTTCCTGCGGAGAATACGGGATGTCTTGATCCTCACGCGGTTGGCGCGATGAGGGAAAAAAGATCTTCATCTACCTATACCAGGAACCCATCATGAATAAAGCACTCGTTGTATCCGCCTTGATCGCTCTGACTCTTGTTGCTTGCGGCAAGACGCAGGAAGAATTGGCTGCCGATGCCGAACGCGCGGACGCGTTGAAAGTTGCATCAGCCAAACCGGCCGCAGCAGCAGCTACCCCTGCAGCCGCTGCCCCTGCTGGCTCTGAAGCTGCCGCAGCGCCTGGCGCTCCCGCTGCCGCTCCGGCTGCCGCGGCTGCTGAACCCACCGCCGCTCCGGCAGCCGGCTCAGCCGACAAGCCGAAAGAGTAAATTCGGCGATCCTCAGCCAAGTCAAGCTGAGCAAGGGCCAATCCGAAAGGGTTGGCCCTTTGCTTATTTGATGTTGGCTTCGTTGCCTTAAGTTGGCATTAAGTCGACTCGCTGGAGAATCTTCACACCGGGCGATAACCGCAAGGCCACCTCAACCCTCTGGAGAATTCTCATGAACAAGACCCTCATCGCACTGCTGACCACTTCAACGCTGTTCCTGTTTGGATCGGCTCAGGCCGCCGACGAAGCAAACACCGACCCACAACAACAGCAGAATTCCTCAAGCTCGGAAGCCACTCAGGAAACCGCGCCGGCCAATCAGGCGCCTGCCGAGGCTGAAAAAAGCAGCGAAGCATCTGAATCGACCAGCGAAGCCGCAAAATAGTCGAAGCGATTCACACGCAAAAGGCGGGGCGAAAGCCCCGCCTTTGCTTTGGTGGAATATTTACTGCGCCGACCTCGAACCACTTTGATTAACATGGTGTCACCATGAAGCTGCTGCTTGCCGAAGATGATCCGATGATAGGCGCCAGTGTCCAGAAGGGCCTGGCGCAGGCCGGATTTGGCATCGACTGGTGTCGCGACGGCGAGGCGAGCAAACATGCGCTGAGCGACGGCCATTACGCGCTGCTGCTGCTTGACCTCGGACTGCCGCGACAGGATGGTTTGTCGGTTCTCAGGTGGTTGCGAAAATCCGGCAATGACATTCCGGTGTTGATCATCACCGCACGCGATGCGGTTGCTGACCGTATCGCGGGTCTTGATCTGGGCGCCGACGACTATCTGGTCAAGCCTTTCGATCTTGACGAGTTGAGCGCCCGCGTCCGCGCCCTGATACGCCGCCACGCCGGGCGTAGCAAGCCCGAAATTGTGGCCGGCGCCCTGAGCCTGAACCCGATCACCCGGATAGTGAGGCTCAAGGATCAGACCGTCGCGGTCTCGCAAAAAGAGTTTGCCCTGCTCGAAGCCTTGCTGCAGTCTCCGGGCCAGGTGCTCTCGCGCAACGAACTTGAAGAGCAGATCTATGGATGGGGCGAAGAGATCGGCAGCAATGCCATCGAAGTGCATATCCACAACCTGCGCCGCAAACTCGGGGCGGAGCGGATTCGCAATGTTCGCGGTATCGGTTACGTGGTGTCCGATGACTGATTCGATCGTCGCTCTGACATGAGTTCGATCCGCAATCGGCTCCTGTTCTGGCAGATCAGCGCCCTGATTGTCACTGGCCTGCTGGTCAGCTACCTTGCCTATAGCCTGGCCTGGAACGGCTTCAACAAGCTGCGCGACTACACCCTGGAACAGGTTGCGTATTCCATACTGCGCCACGGAGTGGAGCTGGATGTCGAGGGAATTAGCGCCAAGGAACGTCGTGACAAAGGCCAGTTTCTTAGCCAGATGTGGGGCAAGGATGGCAAGCTCATTTATGCTTCCCGCGCCACGCCGGAGCTTCCGCCACAACTGCCAGGGAATGCCGTCGTCAGCTGGGAAGGCGTTGAGTGGCACACGTTCACAATGAGAAAGGGCGATCTGGTGATCCAGGTTGCCAACACCACCGAAAACCGCGCGGGAATGTTCGGCCGCATCGCTCCGTGGCTGCTCTTGCCTCTGGCGGTACTGGTAGCTTTCCTCGGCAGCCTGATCTGGGTAGCGGTAGGACGCGCCTTGCGCCCGCTGGAACAGGTGAGAAGGGAAATCGGCAGACGTGGAAGCTCCAGCATGGAAGAACTGGCAACGACCGGCCTGCCCGACGAGGTGCAGCCACTGGTTACCACGCTCAACGAACTGTTGGCACGCCTGCAACAAAGCATGTCGCTGCAAAGACGCTTCACCGCCGACGCAACGCATGAGTTGCGTACCCCGCTTGCCGCCGTGCGACTTCAGGCCCAGCTTGCGCTGAAGGCCAATAGTTCGGCAGAACGTGAAGAAGCGCTGCAGGAACTGATCGGTGGTGTCGATCGCGCGGCTCACCTGGTAGACCAGTTGCTCCAGATGACCCGGCTCGAACCCGATGCGATGCCAGTCACTTTCACCGCTGTTTCCCTTGGCGAGATTGCTCGCCATGTAGTGGCCTCGTTTCAGAACCAGGCTCGATTGAAGAATATCGATCTCGGTCTGGGGCATTGCGATGACATTTACATTGCTGGCGATCGAGTCAGCGTGCAGGCATTGCTTAATAATCTTGTCGCCAATGCCCTGATCCATTGTCCGGCCGGCAGTCACGTCGATGTTGAGTTGCACCGCAACGGCTCAATGGCTGAATTGAAGGTGTACGACGACGGTCCTGGCATTCCCGCCGATGAACGGCAGCGGGTGTTTGATCGCTTCTATCGACTGCCGGGCACCGATACGATAGGTAGCGGACTGGGCCTCGCCATTGTTCGACAGGTGGTCAATTTGCACCACGGAACTGTCTCGCTGGATGACGCTATCGGTGGCGGCTTGCTGGTCCGGGTAAAACTGCCCACCGATAAACCAGACTGAATTGCTTCCGCATTGAAAACTCGGCGCTGGTGATACGGCAAGAGAGGGCGCGCATGTGTGCGAAGCAACGCACGATCCGTGATCCCTCCGCGTCGCCGTATCACCAGCGCCGAGTTTCCCGGCTTGCCAGACTAATTGCTCTGCGATGGCGGCACCGTCGCGGCGGCCGATTTCATTTCGGACACTTTGCAGCCCTTGCCGACGAACAATCCGGTCAGGTGCTCCTTGCGTGCCTTGGCTTCGCCCATCCGTTCGCCCGATTCCTTTTCCTTGGCCTCGGCGACGCTCTTGGTCGCTGAGCCGAACAGGCCAAGCAGGGGCGCCGCCTGTGCCAGACCGACCGCCGCGCCGAGCGAACCGGACATGGCGGCGGCGTGCACCGCCACCCCGGTGGCCTGCTGCGTCATGCCGGCCGTTGTCGCCGCGGTGGCACTGCTGTCGCGCGATTCCTTGCTGACACCCATGATGGTGTCCATTTCACCGATTTCGGCGTAGATCTGCGTGCATGTCAGTTCCGAATCGGTCAGTTTGATTTTGTCTATCGTCTGGGCGTGAGCGGCCAGCGGCAATACAAGGGCAATGAAGGCAAGGGCAGTTCGCATGAGTCTCTCCAAGGGAAAACCGGTTCTGTTATTGAATGCGCGGGGACGAGGGAAACTTTCCGGCCGCGGAATTTTGCCCACCTCGCCAACACCCTGCAATCCCCTGTTCGAGGGGGTGCGGCGCAATGCATGACAAGGGATAATGCCGGCATGCCCCGCCTGCTTCCCCGTTACATTCAGCTCGTCGCCCTCCTGCTGGCCGGTGGCGTTGCCTTCCTGGCAATCTGGATACCGCTGAGCGAACCCTGGCTGGGGGTTCGTTTCACGGTGCTCCAGGGCATGCCTCATGTGCTGGCAAAAAGTAGCGCGACAGAGCACGCGTTACCGCGCGAGGTCGCCGCCATTGCCGAATCGAAAACCGGGAGAGAAGCCATTCCACTACGGGCCGAAACCTTCATCGACACACCGGGGTATTTTCAGCGCTTCAGCGACTACAACCGTTTTTTTGAATCGCAGGCGCGCTTGACGGCGTTGCGGGCCAGCCCGGCGGTGGAACTTGAACTGGCCGATGGCACGCGCATGCCGCTTGAGTGGCGTCAGCGCGATCTATCGACCCTGGGTTTTACCTTCTGGTTTCAGTTTGTGTGTGCTCTGCTGGCCTTTTCCGTCGCCGCCAGCGTGCTTGCCTACCGGCCCGGCGACACGCCCGCGCATATGTATTTCATCCTCGGTATCGGCTGCCTGCTGATCGGCATGACAGCGGCGGTAATGCGGGCGCGCATGCTGTCCATCGGCGCGGAGACATTTCGCCTGGTGCATATCGCCAACCACGTTGGCATTTTCATGGGTTGTGTCGGCCTGGTGGGATTTTTGGGCACCTATCCACGACGCCTGCTCTCGGGCCGCAGCCTGATCGCCATTTGCGCAATCTACGGCACACTTTTGCTGGGCGACATCCTGCAATGGGTGGAGTCAATCAATCTGGCCTTCCGCCTGCCATTATTGGCCACGGCATTGCCCGGTATCGCGCTGCTGGTCTGGCAATGGCGCAAGTCCCGATCGCGGCTGCTGGATCGCGCGGCGCTGAAGTGGATACTGTTTTCCTTCGGCATCTCGATCGTCCTCATTTTTGCCAACGTGCTGCGCACCGCTTTGGGAGCGGAAACCTTTTTGCCGAGCGGTTACAACACGGCACTCACGCTGCTCATCTTCATTGGCATGGCGGTCGGTATCCGGCGATCCGCCCTGTTCAATCTGGAGCCCTGGTGGATCGATGCCTGGATCTGGCTGGCCAGCGGTTTCGCCGTGGTTGTGGTCGATCTGCTCTTGTTGTCGGTACTTGAAATTGGCGAAGCCTCGGCACTGGCGGCCTCCCTGCTGCTATGTGGCTGGCTATATTTTCCATTGCGGCAATCGATACTGACCCGTGTCTATGGTCGGCGCAGAAGCCTGACCGATGTACTGCCGGAAATCGTCGAAATGCTGTTCGCCGGCCCTGCCATTGACCGAGATTTCGAAGCACGCTGGCACGAGCTGCTGAACCGCGTATTCGAACCGCAGGCCATCAACTTCTGGACGGAAACTAAACCAGGAGAGACCGCGACGGTACTCGATGACGGACTGCGGCTTGGCATTCCGGCCATCGGCGATGGCGCTGTCGACAGCGCACTGGTGCTTGAATATGCCGGCGCGGGCTCGCGCTTGTTCACCTCGCAGGACGCCCGTCTGGCGCAGTCGATCTGGACCATCGTGCAACGCGGGGTTTCGGTCAGGGCCGACTATGCAGATGGAGTTAATGCAGAGCGGGAGCGAATCGCCCACGATCTGCATGACGACATTGGCGCGCGCCTGCTGACCTTGATCCATCGCGCGCAATCGCCGCAAGATGCCGACATCGCCCGATCCGCCATGCAGGACATGCGCACTTTGCTCTCCGCTCTCAATGAGCGCCCGCGCCAGCTGGAAGATGCGCTGGGGGACTGGCGAGCGGAGGCCGAATCGCGCTGCGAGGCCGCCGATTTGCAGCTCGACTGGCGGCAGGATTTCGCTACCGCGACGTTTGAGTTGAGTTCCCGTCAAGGTGTGAATCTGGAAAAAATGTTGCGCGAAATCCTGAGCAATGCGATTCGGCACGCGGGCGCGACACGGATTGGCGTAAGCGTGTCGCTCGCGGCGCGGCGACTATCGATTGTCGTTGAGGACAACGGTGTCGGCCTGAGCGTTGATCGTTGGCAACGGGGCCGGGGAACCCTGGGCATGGAGCGGCGCGCGCAGGACATTGACGCGCAACTGCAGCGCCGCACCCGTGCTGGCGGCGGCACACGGATCGAGATTTCCGTAGAGCTTCAGGAGACGTCATGAAGAATGCGTTACTGGTGGAAGACATTCCCGAAACCCGCATCTGGCTGGGCCAGCTCCTGCGCGATGCTTTTGCGCAGATCGATATCGTCGAGGCCGCTTCCATCACCGTGGGTATGCACGCCTGCGCTGCGGGGAACTTCGATCTGGCCATCGTGGATCTGGAGCTTCCCGATGGCAGCGGCGTCGCGGTCATCGATGCCCTGGCGCGGCGGCACAAGGACATTTGCATCATCGTCGCCACCATTTACGACGACGATGCCCATATCTTCCCCGCGCTGCAGGCCGGTGCCCAGGGTTACTTGCTGAAGGATCAGCCAGCAGCAGTACTGACGCGGCAACTGCAAGGCATTCTCGACGGCAGCCCGCCGCTGTCGCCAGCCATCGCACGCCGCCTGCTCGGGCATTTTCGAATGACGGGCAGCGAAACGACGGAAACCATGGAAACCGAATTGACGACGCGTGAGCGCGAAGTGCTGAAGTTGATCGGTCAGGGTAGAAAAACCATCGACATCGCCGGCGTACTCGGGATATCGCATCACACCGTCAGCGATCACGTAAAGAACATTTACCGCAAGCTGAATATTTCCTCGCGGGCACAGGCAGCCACAGCGGCCAGCCGCCTCGGCCTGCTGCGCTGATCAGACCGAAAACTCGGCGCCGATGATACGGCAAGCGCGCAATCAGATTTCCTTGGATGGTGTTCTGCGGATTTAGTCCGGGAATAGCTGATATTCCCGCCTCAGCGCCGAGCCGCAGTCAGGAGCAACTCATTGGGCCCGACCCATCCATCGGCCGTCGTGAAAACATCCAGGCGTTCCTCCATCTCGGCCCAGGCAGCCTGTTCGGCATCGGGCGCGAGCCGACCCAGAATCTGCTGAATCGGACTGGCCGACGAACGAATGAATTCCAGGTAGTGGCGCGCCGTGGGCAGGCGAAAGGGGGCATCCAGTGCGGTGCTTGCGATGTTCTGGAACCCAGCCTCCAGGAACAGCTCGTCGATCAGCCCCGGTTTGCCCAGGCTTAACAATCCGCCGGGCTGGAACGGATCTCGCGCAGGCAGTCCCGCATGCGTGAGCGCAGTGGACATCAGGATGCCAATGCAGGGATTGCGGTCAGGCCGCGAGAATACCATGGTGCAGATGCCCCCGCCTGGGCGCAAAGCCCGGTGCATGCCGTGCAGGCCTTGCAGTGGATCGGGAAAGAACATGAGTCCGAGCCGGCAGGCGACGGCGTCGAAACTGCCGGCTTCGACCTGCAGATCCTCGCCATCAACGGCAAGTGTCAACACATTTTCGTGTCCGGCTTGTCGAGCATTTGCTTGCGCCAGCACCAGAATCGCCTCGGACAGATCGGTCGCGAGCACGCGGCCTTGCGGTCCAACGCGCCTGGCAATGTCCAGAGTCTGATCACCGGCGCCAGCGGCTACATCCAGCACCGCTGCGCCCTGCACAACGCCGGCCATGTCCAGCATGGTGTCGGTAGCTTGCTGCAACCAGTTGTGGATCTCGTCGGTATGATCGTTCCAGCCTTGCGCAGAACGATTCCATTGCTCGCGAACAGCGTCTTTGAACGCCAGGGGATTCGGGGTCAAGACGGGGGTAGTGGCGATGGTCATTGTTTTCTCCTTGCAAATAGTTGTGAGTCCTACGAGGTGCCACGAGCCCAGTGTTGTACTTATGCCTTTGCACCACAAGACTCAGGCTTGCATAATGGGGTCGCACAAATGCATAGGCCCTCTGCGGGGCGACCTCCCATGTTCGATTGGAATGACCTGAAATATCTGCTGGCCGTGGCACACCACCAAAGCACGACCGCAGCCGGTCGCGCGCTGGGAGTTAACCAATCCACCGTGCAGCGCCGCTTGTCCGAGTTGGAACGCTGCATGGGGCAGGCCTTGGTGCGGCGCCATCCCACGGGCTATCGCCTGACGTCCTTTGGCGAGCAGTTGCTGCCTCTTGCGCAGCAGGTAGAGCGGGCTGTGGCAATGCTCAGCCAACACGTCGAAACCTTCCAGCGCGAAGTTTCGGGTGTGGTACGTATTACCTGCCCGGAACCGCTGATGTATCGCATAACCAATTCGACGCTGCTTGACGGATTCCGCACTCGCTATCTCGGGCTGCAAGTGGAGTTCGTGATGAGCGACAAGTACCTCGACTTCGCCAGCGGCGAGGTGGACATTGCCCTGCGCTCGGGTGACACGGACGACAATACGCTGGTCGGACGCAAAGTCGGCGATTCGCTATGGGCGGTATACGCCAGCCCGAAGTACATCGCACGAAGCGGCCAGCCGGGAGGCGTGGAGGATATTGAAAACCACGACTGGGTCGGGTTTGACGAAAGCATGGCCAAGCACCGCGCCGCGCAATGGCTACACGAGGTTGCGCCCGCCGCGCGTGTCGTCGCACGCAACAACAGCGTGCTGGGTCTGGTGTATTCGGCAAAATCCGGCATCGGCCTGGCGGCCTTGCCGACCGCATTGGGTGACGCCGAGCCCGATCTGGTCCGGGTGCTGGGACCGATTCCGGAGCTGACGCGCATCTGGCGCCTGCTCACCACACCGGAACTGCGGCGCACACCGCGCGTGGCCGCGCTATTCGACTATCTGGTCGACGAGATCGATGCCTTGCGGCCCATCATCACGGGCTAGCAGAGTAGAAAGTTGCCCCACGATGAAACATCGATTGGCTGGGACCAAAGGCCACAGTACTGCCCGATGCCGGCTTTAGGCGTGCGGCAAAATCGAACAACCCATTAACTCCCTACTTTTTCCCAGAATAATCTTGAACTTATGCCGACCAGCATGTAGGATCGAGGCCGTCGGGGTTTCGGCTCCCCGGCATCGGGCCCAGCAGGGCCCCAAGACGGTGTCCCGTCCAACAGCTGTTACCTGATAGGGACTTGCCATGGACACCACAAAACCGTTTTCCGATTTTTCTTCCAATGCGTGTTCGCCTTCCGAGGCGGCCGTGATTCTGGACACACCCGACGCGCCTGTGCTGATCGACGTGCGCAAGAACGAGGCTTTCCTGGAGTGCAATTACACCCTGCCCGGCGCCTTGCGCCGCGACCCGCTGCAAGTGGCGGCTTGGGGCAGCACCGTGCCTGCCGCTGCTTCCGTGCTGGTTTTTTGTGTGCACGGTCATGAGGTGAGCGCGGGCACCGCCCAGGCACTGCGCGAGCAAGGTCGTCATGCACGGATTCTGGAAGGTGGCATCGAAGCCTGGCGCGAGCAGGGTTTGCCGCTTCTGGCCAAGGCCGCCGGCCACGCGACCCGCTGGGTCACGCGTGAGCGGCCGAAGATTGATCGCATTGCCTGCCCGTGGCTGCTGCGAAGCTTTGTCGATGATACGGCCGAGTTTTTTTACGTACCGGTCGACCAGGTCGCTTCAGCCGCAGAGCGCGAAAGCGCCATGCCCTATGACGTCACGCCGCAAGTCGCGAAAACGGTCTTCACCCATGTCGGCGAACAGTGCAGCTTCGACGCCTTTATCAGGCACTACCATCTTCAAAGCGATGCCGCGTTGATGCGCCTGGCAGACATCGTGCGCGGTGCGGATACCAGCCGTCTGGATCTCTCGCCCCAGTCCGCCGGATTGCTGGCCGTATCGCTGGGCATGTCGCAGATGCATGCCAACGATCACAGCATGCTGGAAACCATGATGCCGGTATACGACGCGCTGTATGCCTGGTGCCGTGACGCCGTGGCCGGGCAGGACGAAAAGCACAACTGGACTCCGCAGGCGGCCACGCCATGAAGCACGACATTTCATTCATGGAAGCATTCCGCTTCTGGCTCAAGCTGGGTTTCATCAGTTTTGGCGGACCGGCCGGACAGATCGCCATCATGCACCGCGAGCTGGTGGAGCAAAAGCGCTGGATATCGGAAAAGCGGTTTTTGCACGCCCTCAACTACTGCATGCTACTACCCGGTCCGGAGGCGCAGCAACTGGCGACTTACGTCGGCTGGCTGATGCATCGCAGCTGGGGCGGCATTGTGGCGGGCACGCTGTTCGTATTGCCTTCGCTGTTCATCCTGATCGGCTTGAGTTGGGTCTATGTCGCATTCGGCAACGTGTCCTGGGTGGCAGGCCTGCTGTATGGCATCAAGCCCGCCGTGGCGGCCATCGTCCTGCAGGCAGTGCATCGGATTGGCAGCAAGACCCTGAAGAGCCCGCGCAAAGTGCCTTTGTTGTGGATCGTGGCGGTGAGCAGTTTTGTCGCCATTGCCATCCTGAGCGTGCCTTTTCCCTGGGTCGTTCTGGCCGCCGCGCTGACGGGCTGGCTGGGATCGAAATTGTCGCCCTCTCAATTCGTGTCCGGCAATGCGCACGCCAGCGGCAGCGGGGCTGCGGCCCATCAACCGTGCATTATTGACGACGAAACGCCGCCGCCCGAACATGCGCGATTTAGTAAATCGCGCTTGAGCGTGGTGCTCATGGTGGGCGCCGTATTGTGGATCGGGCCCATGCTGGTGCTAATCAGCGTGCACGGCTGGAATGGCGCGCTGACGCAAATGGGCTGGTTCTTCACCAAGGCTGCGCTACTGACTTTTGGCGGCGCCTATGCCGTTCTGCCCTATGTTTACCAGGGTGCGGTGGAACAGTTTTCCTGGCTCACCGGGCCGCAGATGATCGATGGCCTCGCGCTGGGCGAAACCACGCCCGGCCCGCTCATCATGGTGGTGGCGTTTGTCGGTTTTCTCGGCGGCTGGGCGCGCCAGGTGCTGGGGCCGGAGGCGCTGTTCCTGGGCGCCGCGCTGGCGGCCACAGTCGTCACCTGGTTCACCTTCCTGCCTTCGTTCCTGTTCATTCTGGCGGGCGGCCCAGTGGTGGAATCAACCCACGGCAAGCTGCATTTCACCGCACCCTTGACCGCAATCACCGCCGCAGTGGTCGGCGTGGTGGCCAGCCTCGGGGTGTTTTTCATCGCGCACATTGCGATCAAGCCCGGCATGGATGCATCGCTGTTCGCCCGAGTGGATTATGTGGCGTTGGCAATCACAAGCTTTGCCGCGCTGGCATTGTTGCGCTTCAAACTGGGCGTGATCACCGTCATCCTGGCTTGCGCGCTACTGGGTCTGGCCATGCAAATGCTGGGTTTGACCTGAGGCAACTGAGGTTCGACAGGCAGATCGCGCCTTTTCAGCTTGGCTGAGCCGGCCCCCGGTTGACGCGGATCAATTGGATTTTTGAGGGGCTCATCTACACTGCCTGACTGCTTTTTGGGGTGGACCATGGTGACAAAACCTCAGCTGGTGTGTCCGGCCGGAAGCCTCGCGGCGCTCAAGGCGGCGGTGGATAACGGCGCCGACGATGTCTATCTCGGCTTTCGCAACGACACCAACGCACGCAACTTTGCCGGGCTGAACTTCGACGACAAGAGTCTGGTCGAGGGGATACGCTACGCCCATCAACGCCAGTGCCGGGTGCTGGCGGCAATCAATACCTATGCCCAGGCCGGGCGCTTTGCCGACTGGGCGCGCTCGGTGGACAAGGCGGCCGAGCTTGGCATCGACGCGGTGATCATCGCCGACCCCGGCCTGCTCGATTACGCCACCAAGACCCATCCCGCACTGCGCCGCCATCTGTCGGTGCAGGCCTCGGCGACGAGCTACGAAGCCATCAATTTCTGCAAGGAAAAGTTCGGCATCCAGCGCGCCGTGTTGCCGCGCGTGCTGACGCTGGCGCAAGTCGAGAACGTGATCCGCAATACCGAGGTGGAGATCGAAGTTTTCGGCTTCGGTAGCCTGTGCGTGATGAACGAGGGGCGTTGCTGGCTGTCGTCCTATGCCACGGGGGAATCGCCCAACACGGTCGGCGCCTGTTCGCCGGCCAAGTATGTGAAGTGGGAAAAGAAGCCGGATGAAATGGACGTGCGCCTCAACGGCATCCTCATCGACCGCTACGGCAACGACGAAAACGCCGGCTACCCGACCATTTGCAAGGGCCGCTTCGAAGTCGCCGGCGAAACCTACTACGCGATGGAAGAGCCAGCCAGCCTCAACGTGCTGGAAATGCTGCCCGAGATCATCAAGATCGGCGTTGCGGCGATAAAAGTCGAGGGACGTCAGCGCAGCCCGACCTATGTTGCGCAAGTCACGCGCAATCTGCGTCAGGCGCTGGACGCAGTAATCGCCGCGCCGGACAAATACAGCGTCAAACCGGCCTGGGCGGCGGAACTAGCGAAGGTATCCGAAGGTTCACAAATTACGCTCGGTGCTTACAACCGGCCGTGGCGCTAAGACCATGAAAACCAAAGCTCACCACAGAGGCACAGAGGCACAGAGAAAAACGCAAGAACAGCTTTTGAAGTTCTCTGTGCCTCCGTGTCTCTGTGGTTCAAGCCTTTTCGATTGACAATGCAAATCACACTAGGCCCCCTGCTCTACTTCTGGCCCAAGGCCGAGGTCATGGAGTTCTATGCGCAGGCGGCGCAGCATCCGGCCATCGAGCGTATCTACCTGGGCGAAGCGGTCTGCTCACGCCGTCAGCAATTGCGTACCGCCGACTGGATCGGTCTGGGCAGGGACTTGCGCGAGGCGGGCAAGGAAGTGGTGCTGACTGCTCAGGCCCTGCTCGAATCCGAGAGCGACCTCAAGGCCTTGCGCCGGATCATCGCCGATGCGGGTGGCATGATCGAAGCCAACGACCTGGGTGCGGTGAAGGTCGCCTGCGACGAAGGCCTGGAGTTTGTCGCCGGACCGCATCTGAATATCTACAACGAACAAACTCTGGCTTTCTTCGCCGCGCAGGGTTGCAAACGCTGGCTGCCGCCGCTGGAAGTCTCCGGCAGCGTGATCGAGCAGTTGCATGCTTCGCGCCCCGCAGGAATGGAAACCGAGGTGTTCGCCTTCGGCAAGCTGCCGCTGGCATTCTCGGCACGCTGCTTTACCGCGCGCCACTATGGCTTGAACAAGGACGACTGCCAGTTCAAATGCCTCGACCACCCGGAAGGCATGCTGGTGAACACCCGCGAGACGAAGGCCTTTCTTACGCTCAACGGCATCCAGACCATGTCGGCGCAGACCTACAGTCTGCTGGCGCAGATGCCGGAAATGCTGTCGCAGGGCATCGATGCGGTGCGCATCAGTCCGCAACCGTCGCAGACATTTGAAGTTGTCGAGGCCTTTGATCAGGCACGCAACGGAGAAGCCGCAGCGGACAATGAAGCCTGGGCACCCTCCGGACTGGTCAATGGTTTCTGGTATGGTCGGGCCGGAACCGCCCACCTCAACGCCTGATGATTCCCGTGACCACTCCACTAAACCTCCCCACCATTCCCGCCTTTACCCTGCCGCCCCTGATCGCCAGACTGGGCGCGCAGCAGCCGCAATGGCCCCACTCGGTGAATCTGGTGCTGGCACTGAATGCGGCGCGCAAGCTGAACGTGCTACCTGAAGAATCGCTACAGGAACTCGAGGGTCGAACGTTTCGCGTGACCGTGCTCGACACCGGCATGGTGGTCGATTTTGCCTACCGCGCCGGGGCGTTTCGCCCGGTGTTTCGTGCCTCGGCCACGCCCGACCTGCACTTCACGGCGCAACTCTCGGCCTTCCTGCAGATGGTCAGCCGGCAGGAAGACCCGGACACCCTGTTCTTCAATCGCAGCCTGAGCATCGAAGGCGACACCGAACTGGGCCTGCGCGTGAAGAACATGCTCGACGCCCTCGAATGGCCGCGTCTGGCCTGGCAGGGGCTGCGGCCGACCTTCCTCAAACGCTGAACTGCGGACCTGCCAAGGGCCGCCCCCACCTCACCGATGACGGCGCGAACCCTTGCGCAGACGCGAGAGTGCGCCGGCCTGCTATCCTTGCCGCTCAATTTTCAGGAGTCGACAAATGAAGCAATGGCAATGTATTGTTTGCGGTTGGGTCTATGACGAAGCTGCGGGAGACGCCGACCATGGTCTCGCCCCCGGCACCCGCTGGGCCGATGTCCCCGAGGATTTCGTCTGCCCGGAGTGCGGCGTACCCAAGGCCGATTTCATCATGTTGGAGCTCTAGACAGGAAGGAAGCACGTACCGCGAAAACTCGGCTCTCGCGATACGGCTGCGGGTAAGGCAAAAGTAATAGGCGGAATGGGGGCGGCTGTGTTACAGTCCGCCCCGCTTTACATCTCAACGACCGCGCCCCAGTCTGCCGGTCGTGCCTGAATGGCGACATGGCCTTTACGTCTTAGTCCCCAAAGGGTTAGACCCCATAAGAAGTATCCGCCCAGATTGGCCTGCAGCTATGCGGGGGTCGGCTTCAGAGGTAATAAAAAATGCAGTTCACCGATCTCGGCCTTTCGGCCGAGCTTCTGCGCGCCATTGGCGAGCAGGGCTACACCACGCCCACTCCTGTTCAGCAACAGGCCATTCCCCATATTCTTGCCGGCCGCGATCTCGAGGCCCTGGCCCAAACCGGCACCGGCAAAACCGCAGCCTTCGTGCTGCCGATCCTGCAGCGGCTGACCCATCCACTCATTGGACAAACCCACAATCAGCCCGACACACCGCTGCAAAAAATCACCCATACCGCGCCGCGCGTGCTGGTGCTGGTGCCGACACGCGAACTTGCAGCGCAGGTTCTCGAAAGCGTCCGCACTTATGGCGCTCATACCGGCTTGCGCAGTCTCGCCGTGTTCGGCGGCGTCGGCATCAATCCGCAAATCCAGACCTTGCGTCGCGGCATCGACATTCTGGTGGCAACACCGGGCCGCCTGCTCGACCACCTGAGCCAGCGCACGGTCGATCTTTCCAAAGTGCAAACCCTGATTCTCGATGAAGCCGATCGCATGCTCGACATGGGCTTTATCCGCGACATTCGCCGCGTCATCGAACGCCTGCCGAAAGTCCGGCAGAACCTGATGTTCTCGGCCACCTTCGCTCCTGAAGTACGCGAACTGGCCCACACCGTGCTGAAGAACCCGGCCACGGTCGAAGTCGCGCGCCGCAACGCGCCGGCCGAACTGGTTTCGCATTCGGTAATCAAGGTGGACAAGGAACAGAAACGCGATTTGCTGTTGCATCTGTTCGCCGCCCATGGCTGGCATCAGGTGCTGGTGTTTTGCCGCACCAAGCATGGCGCCGACGCGCTGACGCGCAAGCTGGAACAATCCGGCGTGCGCTCGGCGGCACTGCACGGCAACAAGTCGCAGAATGCCCGCACCCGGGCGCTGGCCGATTTCAAATCCGGCAAGCTGGCAGCTCTGGTGGCCACCGACATCGCTGCACGCGGGCTAGATATCGACTCGCTGCCGCGCGTGGTGAATTTTGAACTACCGAATGTGCCCGAGGATTACGTGCATCGCATTGGCCGCACCGGCCGTGCCGGCGCCAGCGGCGAAGCACTGTCGCTGGTGAGCAGCGACGAGCGGATTCAGTTGCGCGACATCGAGCGCCTGTTGAAGCTGGACATCGCGTCCACCGTGCTGCCGGGCTTCGAGCCGCAACACAATCATTCGGTACCACGCCCCTCGGCCGGCCGCCCGCCGGCCCACAAGCCGGCACAGGCCCGCACCCGCAGCGGCACGGGAGATCGCAGCGGCGCACCGCGTCCGCCGCGTCCGGCTCGTTCCGGAACCGGCGGCGCCAAGCCGGCCAGCCATCACAGCGGCCAGCGGCATCGCTAGACAGGCTGAAGGAGCAGGCGAGCGCTGACTTAGGCGCGCGCTATACGCTGCAGGCCGCGCATCAGCGGGCCGAGCAGCGGCAGCTTGGCGTAGAGTTCTTCGGCGGCGTCCCAGTAGTCGCGATGCAGGGTCACTTTTCCATCGGCAGCGAATCTCAGGTGCGTCGCGCCGCGCGCGGTCATGGCGCGAGGCGGCAGTGGGCCGCGGGTACGAAAGTGGAATTCCCAGAGCAGCATCACGCCATCGCTGCCGCTGAAACGGCTGCCGACGACAAATCGCGGCTCGGCAACCTGCGTGAACATGTGCCCGAAAATATGCCGGATCGCCTGGATGCCGCGCACCTCGTTGAACGGGTCCTTGAACTCGGCATCGTCGGCGTAATGGTCAGTCATCTCGTCCAGGGTCTCGGGGCTCAGGTTTTCAAACCAGCGGATCAGGGCGTCAAGGTCAGTCATAACGTTCTCCGGTGTGCGGGCCTCACGCCCCGGTGCCGCGTCGCACCAGCGCGAAGTAGAGGCGGTAAGGCAACAATCGCAGCAACTTTAGCCAGCGCGTGAAGCGGCGCGGAAAATGCATCTCGAAACCGCCGCGGGCAAAACCGGCGATGATCTCTTCGGCAGCCTGCTGCGGGGAGATCAGCGCCGGCATCCGGAAATTATTGTCCGCCGTCATCGGCGTCTCGACAAATCCGGGATTGACAAGGAATACCGAAATGCCGCGCGGCGCCAGGTCGAGATGCAGGGTTTCGGCAAAGTTGATCAGTGCCGCCTTGGTCGGGCCGTAGGCAGCGGCCTTGGGCAGGCCGCGATAGCCGGCGACGCTGGCGACGAAGGCCAGCGCACCACCACCCTGCTGCAGGAATAGTGGTATCAGGGTGGCTGTCGCGGCCATCGGCGCCGTGAGGTTGATGTCGATCAGGCGGCCGATCTTTGCCGCGTCGAGTTCCCAGGCGCGCATCGCGGCATAGGCGCCGGCACTGAAAACCACGAGGTCGATGACGCCCCAGGCGGCGCACAGTTCGTCGCGCGCTTGCGTGAATGCAGACAGGTCGGTGAGATCGAACGCCGCGACGCGCGCGCCCGGATGGCCGGCAACCACATCGCGCAGGGCATCCTCCCGGCGGGCCGACACCGTGACCCGGGCGCCACGCCCGAGCAGGGCCTGCGCCAGTGCCGCGCCAATGCCCGACGAGGCGCCGATGACCCAGACGCGGCGGCCGGCCCAGTCGCGAATCGGCGGATTCATGGCGCTCTGCGCGCCAGCGAAAGCGTGACTTCGCCCAGCCGGAAGCCGTATTTGCTCATGATCGAACGGTTGAGCATCAGCTTGTCATCGACCAGGAACATCCAGTCGTCGAAATCGACTTCGATGATTCTGCCGTCCACAGGCAGCGCCAGCACGTAGCGCCAGCGCAGCGCATTGCCCGCCGCCTCGCCCCGCGCTTCGCCGACAACGTCGCCGGCGGTGCCGGTGTAACGGCCGTCACCATGATCGGTCAGCGTCCACACCCGACGCGGCGGATTGCCGCCGGCCGCGCCGTCCGACCAGGTGAAGCGCTCGTCCAGCGTGCCGCGACGGCCTTCCCAGCGGGCGTCGATCACCACATGAAAGCGCTTGATGACCTTGCCCGAGCGATCCTGGAACATGCCCCAACCCACGAGCGTGCCGGAAAAGAACTGCCGCAGATCGAGCACCGGTTTCTCGGCGCGATACTGTTCCACCTCGATCCCGGCACAGGCGCCGAGGCCAATAACGAGAACCATGCCAGTGAGCAGAACTCGCAGCGGACGCATCATTGTCGGGATCCATCGTCGATTCATTCGCGAACTCCTTCAAATTCGTCCCGCCAGCGCCACAGCAGCAGCAGGGAAACCAGTTTGATCGCGGCCGGCAGCAGCGCGTACACGGCGGCCAGCGCCAGCAGCCCGCCGGAAATCGCCGTATCGCCAGCGCCGACTTTGTAGCCGGCAAGGCTGACCAGCGGCAGCGCAATGCCCGCTGCCAGCGCGAGATTGAACTTGGTGACGAAATTCCAGACGCCGAAGTAGGCACCGGTACCGGCCATGCTCTCTCCCGCATGCCGGTCGCCGGCCAGGCGATCGGCCAGCAGGGCCGGCGGCAGGGCCAGTTCGGCGCCGAGCGCGGCGCCGCTGGCCGCGCAGATGATGGCAAATGCAAGGCCGTCACCGGCGCCGAGCATGAAGGCCCAGACAAAGCTGACGATCGCCAGAACCATGCTGGCCGCCCAGGCGCGTGCCTTGCCGTGGCGACGCGCCAACGCCACCCAGCCCGGCAGGGCGGCCGCGGCGCAGACGAAATAGATCACCAGGAACAGGCCCTGCCATTCCGGCAGGCGCAAGACGTCGGCAATGAAGAACAATACCAGCGTCGCCGGGATCGCCGCGGCGATGCCGCCGATGGCCAGCACTGTCAGCAGGCGCCGGAAACGCCGGTCGCCAAAAACGGCCGTCAAGGACTGTTGGGGCTTGCCGGTCGTCGTCGCCGGCGTCAGCGGCGCGCCGACGAAAGTGGCGAACGCAGCCACCGTCAGTACCGGAACGAACACCCAGCCCAGGTACTGCATCGCCGTCGCGACATCGTTTGATAGCAGCGAAGGCAAGGCGGCGGCAACCACCACGCCGCCGAGGGCAAACATCTCGCGCGTCGCCGTGACGCGAACACGCTCCAGCCGCGTTTCGCCGAGTTCGGCGCCCCAGGCGTGATAGTTGATGGTGGCCAGGCTGAAGCCGACAAAGGTGATTGCCAGCGTCAGTACCAGCCATGTCGCGCCGCCCCCGGCCGGCGGCGCCAGCAGCGCGGCCAGCCCCAGTCCAAGCAACGGCAGCGCGAAGGCGATCAGGCGGCGGCGGTTGCCGAGGCGATCGCTCCATTGCCCCAGCAGCGGATCGATCAGGGCATCGGCAAACCGCATCAGCAACAGCACGCCGCCGACCAGCGCCAGCGGCAGGCCGACGCTGTCCGCATACAGTCGCGGCACATGGACGTAGAGCGGCAGCGCGGCGAAGGCCAGCGGAAAGCCGAGCGCGCCGTAGGCCAGCATTTGCCGGGTCGGCATCGATTGTGCAGCCATCAGCTGCGGCCCAGCAGAAGCTTGCGCAGGCCCGGTTCGCGGGTATCCTCATCGAGCCAGATGGCAAAGAACGCCCGTGCGAACTCCACGTCGTCGATGCGCCCGGTCAGGCGATCCTGATGGTAGAACTCCGCACCGCGCGCCGGCCGGCTGATACCGATGATCACGTCCCCTTCCTGCACGTCGGGGAACACCTGCTCCAGTTGAAGCTTCCAGCGCGCCAGCCGAGCCTTATCGACGCCGCCCAATCGCTGCATTTCATCGATGCTGGCCTCGACCAGCTGCCGCGAGGAAATGTCTCGGGAATAGCGCAGCTTGAGCGCATAGGGCCGATCGGCCTGCCAGTTACCGCCGGGGGCCCACAGGCTGGCTTCGTAGAGCCGGAAGCCGAACCAGCGCATTTCGCCCTGTCCCTGGACACGCCAGTCCGGCGGCAGTTCCGCGACGGCCCTGCCGGCAATCATCGCCAGGCAGCAGGCCAACAGCCAGGGGCGCAGGACGGCCTTCACGGGCCAGGTTTCTCGAGCAGGAACTGATACACATCGGTGGCGCCGGCGCGAAAGCCGGCCTCGCAATAGGCCAGGTAGAAACGCCACAAGCGGCGGAAGCGCTCATCGAAACCCTGTGCCGCGATCTCCGGCCAGTAGGCGTCAAAGTTGCGATGCCAGTGCGCGAGCGTGCGCGCATAGTCGACACCAAAAGCATGGCGGTCGACCACGCGAAAGTCGGCGCTGGCGGCACGGCGCTCGAACACGTCCGGCGAAGGCAGCATGCCGCCGGGAAAAATGTGGCGCTGGATAAAGTCGGTACCGCGGCGATAGGCGGCGAAGCGTTCGTCGGCGATGGTGATGGTCTGCACCGCGGCACGGCCCCCCGGTTTGAGACAGCGCCCCAACTGGGCGAAGTAGCCGGGCCAGTAGCGCTCGCCCACCGCCTCGAACATTTCGATCGAAACGATATGGTCGTACTGGCCACGAATGTCGCGGTAGTCCGTCAGCGAAAACTCGGCCAGGCCGGCAAAGCCCTTGCGCAGGGCCCGCGCCTGCGACCATTCGAGCTGCGCCGGCGACAAAGTCACGCCATGCACGCGGCAACCGAACTCTGTCGCGGCAATCTCCGCCAGCCCACCCCAGCCGCAGCCGACCTCGAGGATGCGATCACCGGGTTTGGGGTCGAGCAGTTCCAGCAGGCGCAGGTATTTGCTGCGCTGGGCCTGTTCGAGACCGGCATCCGGCTGCTCGCCGAACAGTGCCGCCGAGTAGCTCATCGAGGGATCGAGCCAGAGCTTGTAGAAGTCGTTGCCCAAGTCGTAGTGGGCCAGGATGTTGCGCTTCGAACCGGCGCGGCTATTGCTGCGCAGCAGATGACGCAGGCGATGCAGAAGCACCGGCAGCCAGCTGCCGTGCAGGGCGCGAGCCAGCTGCTGGCGGTTCTCGGCGAGCAGGGTCAGCAGTTCGGCGGGTTCATCGCTGTGCCAGTCGCCATCCATCCAGCTTTCGCCGAAACCGATGTCGCCCTCGGCCAGCACACGCCGGAAAACCCGTTCGTCATTTACCTGCAACGTGGCGCGATGAGTCCCGCTCCCAAGTTGCACGGCCTGCCCGCCGGGCAGGCAAAGACGCAGGCTGCCGCCCTCAATGTGTTGCAACAGTTCGATGACCGTGCGCGTGGCGGGTGCCACGACGGGCAAATGCCCGGTTGAGGTGCGCAGCGTCTGTGAGGGGGAATTCGAAACCAGTGTGTTCATCGTGAAGTCTCCTGCAGGGGAGGTTGGGGACGGGAATGAAAAACGGCACGTTTCAGCCACAGACGCGCTGCTTGCCAATGAATGCGCCAGACCACCGCAACGGTGAGCAGGGGCTGGCGCAGCAAGGTGCGGCCCAGACCGCTGGCATCAAGCGCCTGCTCGCGGCCCTCGAGCGCTGTAGCCAGCACACGCTCGCCCTCGATCCAGTAGTCGAGCTCGACACGGCGGTGTTGCGGTCCGAGATCGAATCGAAAACGGTACTCACCGGCCACCGGAAAGAACGGCGAAACATGGAAGACCTTTCGCGCTGTCAATCTGTCGGTCGGCAGGATCGGGCGCTGGTCGGCATGCGCGACCAGATAGTTGTGGCGATCGCCAAAGGTGTTGCTGACTTCGGCCAGCACCGCCCGCAGTGCGCCGGATTTGTCGTGGCAGAACCAGAAGCTGACGGGGTTGAAAACATATCCGAAAATGCGCGGAAAGGTCTGCAGCACTACCTCGCCGTCTGCGGCGGTAATGCCGTCGTCAGCCAGCAGACGACGGATCCACGGCTCGGGCGGTGATCCGTCGCGGGCGCCGTAATCCTTGTAGCGCAAGCTGAGTGGCCGCGCGCGCTCGATGCCGAACCAGCGATTGCCGGCCTCGCTCAGCGTCGATAAGGGCAGCGCCAGAAAAAACAGGGGATAGAGGAAATGGTGCGTGACCCGGCTGTGCCTGCCGGCAAAGCGCGCGTGTATCACCGACCCGTTGCACAGCAGAGCTTTCATGCGGCGTTTTCGCTCCGATTCGCGTCGGCCTGCCAGGGTGCCTGAACACCAAGGCGATTGGCCACGGTCAACGCAGAGGCAAGGCCGTCCTCATGAAATCCGTAACCGGCCCATGCGCCGCAAAACCACAGGCGCTCGACGCCCTGAATGATGTCCAGCTGCGCCTGCGCACCGATTGCCGCCTGGTCGAACAGCGGATGGTCGTAGTCGTAGTCACCGATGATCTTGGCCGGATCGGGCTCGACATGGGGATTGAGCGTAACGATTACCGGGCTGTCGACGGGCAGAGGCTGCAACTGGTTGATAAGGTAGGAGACGCTAACCGGCTGGCGGCCACGATGGCCATAGGTTGCGACGCTGCCGGCCATGTAGTTCCAGGCCGACCAGACGCGCGCATCGCGCGGCAGAAGGCTGGTGTCGGTATGCAGAACGGCGCGATTCGGCTGATAGCGGATGGCGCCGAGAATGCGTCGTTCCGCGGGACTCGCGCCCTGACCAAGCAGGGCCAGCGCCTGATCGCTGTGACAGGCAAATACGACTTCGTCGAAACGCTCGCATTCGCCGCCGGGCAGCCCAAGCCACACCCCGTCGGCATCATGCAGGACAGAGCGCACCGGCGTTGCCAGCCGGACGTCATCAAGCTGGCCGACGATCCGCTCCACATACTGGCGGCCACCGCCCCTCACCGTCTGCCATTGCGGACGATCGAATATCTGCAACAAACCGTGATTGCGGCAGAAACGCACGAAGGTCGACAGCGGGTAGTCGAGAATGGCTTGCGTCGGGCAGGACCAGATCGCCGCTGCCATCGGCAACAAGTACCAGTCGCGGAACTCGGCACTGTAGTTTTCCTGCACCAGATAACTGCCGAGGGTGATCTCGGGCAGCTTCATGCCATCGGTATTGCGGTTGAAGCGTAGCGTGTCCTGCAACATGCGCCAGAAACCCGGGCGCGCCAGATTGCGTTTTTGCGCGAAAAGCGTCGTCAGATTCGAGCCGGCCCATTCGAGATCGGGCTCGGCCAGGCTCACGGCAAACGACATGTCGCTGGCGACGGTGTCTACCTCAAGCGTCTGGAACATTGCCGTCAGGTTTGGATAGGTGCGCTCGTTGAAGACCAGGAATCCCGTATCCACCGGAAAGCTGACGCCATCGACCTCGACATCAACGGTATGAGTGTGCCCGCCAATGTAGGCCCCTGCTTCGAACAGCGCGACATCGTGATGCCGGCTCAATAGCCAGGCCGCGGCAAGGCCGGAAATGCCGGCACCAATGACGGCGATCTTCATGGCAGGCCCCCCCGGGCGCTATCGCGGGTAATCCGCACCGGCACGGGCTTGCGCTCGGGAATGCGTTCGGCGACACGCAGCATGATCACGACCAGAGCCAGGCCGATTAGAAGGTCAAACATTGCTGCCCTCGATCAGTGCGTAAGCCGAATGGTTGTGAATCGACTCGAAGTTTTCGGACGCAACGGACCAGACACCGACGCGCTCCTCGCCTTGCAGGCGCAGGGCGATGTCGCGCACCAGGTCCTCGACGAATTTCGGATTGTCATAGGCGCGCTCGGTCACCCATTTCTCGTCGGGACGTTTGAGCAGGCCAAAAACTTCACAGGACGCTTCCTCCTCGGCGATGCGCACCAGCTCATCCAGAGTCATGTCGTCTCTGAGCTGCACGCGCAAGCTTAGATGCGAGCGCTGGTTGTGCGCGCCGTAGCTGGATATCTCCTTTGAGCACGGACACAGGCTGGTCACCGGCACAGTGACGGCGAGAGCCATGTGTATGGCGCCGTCCGATTCCGCCCAGACATCGATCCCTGCATCGACATCGAGCAGGCTGGCAACACCGGAGACGGGCGCGGTTTTGCGGATGAACCAGGGAAAGCGCATCTCGATCCGCCCCGAACCAGCCTGAAGATGGACCAGCATCTCGGCCGCCATCTGGCGCAGATTCTTGAGCGTAAGCGGTGCACGCTCGCGCTCCAGCAGTTCGACGAAACGCGACATGTGCGTACCTTTCACATGTGGCGGTAGACCGACGGTCATTGCCAGCGTGGCCACCGTGTGCTGCGTTTCGCCAGCAGCATCGACAAGTTCCAGTGGATAGCGCAGGCCCTTGACACCAACGTGCTGGATGGCCAGACGGCGGTGGTCGGGACTGGCCTGCATGTCAGGCAGAAAAAAGCGGTCGGGTGCATTCAAGGCGTTCTCCTCGAGTTTGAAAAAAGTGCTTCACGGTCGTTCGGCCAGCAGGCTCTCAATTCGTCCGATCAGTTGGCGGCTGTCCGGCTCGATGCGGCTGGCGTAGCTTTCGACCCGGGAACCGCTACGGTCGATCAGGTACTTGTGAAAGTTCCACTGCGGCGACGTCCCGGAAAGCGCGATCAGCTTTTTGTAGAACGCATGGGTCTTCGGCGACGCAATGTCGGTCTTGGCCATCATCGGGAACCTGACGCCGTAGGTCAGGCGGCAAAAATCGGCGATCTCTCGATTGCTGCCCGGCTCCTGGTCACCAAAATCGTTGGACGGAAAGCCGACCACCACCAAGCCGCCGCCCTTGTATTTGTCGTAGACAGATTCAAGGCTTTCGTACTGACCCGTGTAGCCACATTTGCTCGCCGTGTTCACTACCAGAATGACCTTTCCCTGGTATTGGCAAAGCGGCTGGGCCACTCCGTCCTGTAACCGTGGAAAGCTGTGATTCAGCAAAGGTGGGCAATCTGCGGCGGCGGGCAAGGCCACCAGCAAGCCTGTCGCGATACAGATAATTCCAATAGTTTTCCGAATACTCATTACTTTGTCCTGGACAAAAATAGTTGTTGCCTCGACAATACCGGCCAAAATATGACTTGTCAAGCGCTTTGTCCTGGACATATAATTGTTCTATGAACGATGAACTTAAGCCCGCCGACGTCATTCCTGCCTTGGGGATCGGTATCGCCGCGGTGGAACGGGATACCGGTCTGGGCAAAGACACCCTGCGCGTCTGGGAGCGCCGCTATGGCTTTCCGCAGCCATTGCGCGACGAATTCGGCGAACGGGTGTACCCGGTCGAACAGGTGGAGCATCTGCGCCTGATCAAGCGCCTGATGGATCAGGGCAATCGTCCAGGGGCCTTATTGCGTCAGCCGATAACAGCGTTGAGCAAGCAAATTGTCGACAACGTCTTGAAAGTCGGCGCTGATGAGACGGCTGATTGGGTGGTTCCGTTGTTGAAGAGGCGCGATATCGAGCAGATCCGTGGTGAATTTGCGCAGCGTCTGGCGCGAGACGGCCTGGAACGCTTCGTTACCGAAACCGTACCCGCTCTGAACCGGCGCATCGGAGATGGCTGGATGTCCGGCGAACTGGCGATTTTCGAGGAACACTTGTATACGGAGTTGATGCAGAACCAGCTGCGCGCTTCGATCCATGCCCTGGGTAATCTGGGAGCGCAACCTCTGGTGCTGCTGACTACCGTCAAGGATGAAGAGCATCTGCTTGGTCTGCTGATGGTCGAAGCGCTGCTGGCGACCAATGGCGCCGCCCGTGTTTCGCTGGGCGGACAAACCCCGGTTGCGGATATCGTCGGCGCAACGCTCGGCGTCGGCGCCGATATCGTCGCACTCTCGTTCTCCGCGTCCTATCCATGGCGCAAGGCCCGCAACAGCCTGACCGAGTTGCGTGCGGCGCTACCCGCCGCCGTCGAGTTATGGAGTGGCGGTTCGGCTCTCACCGGACATCTGCACAATATCCCCAGCGTGCGAGTGATCGACGATCTCCATATGCTGGGCCCCGCGCTGGATGACTGGCGGGCTGCTCACGCTGCGGAGTTACAGCCGACACGCTGACCAGCGGCACGACACCAGGCCAGCCATCACAGCGGCCAGCGGCATCGCTGATCAGCGTCGGTGATTGATCCAGGCAGCGACCAGACCGAGGAGTAATCCCCAGAAAGCGCTGCCGATGTCGAACAAGCTCATGCCCGAAGCGGTGACCAGAAAAGTCAGCAGTGCCGCTTCGCGCTCCTTTTCGTCGGCAAGCGCCGCACCAAGACTGTTGCCGATGGTGCCGAGCAACGCCAGACCGGCGATGGCAACCACCAGCGCGTGCGGAAACGCCGCGAACAGGCTCGCCACGGTCGCACCCAATGTTCCCGTCAGCAGATAAAAGCCCCCGGCCCAGACCGCGGCGCGATAGCGCTGTGCAGGATCGGGATCGGCATCCTTGCTCATGCAGATCGCCGCAGTGATCGCGGCCAGGTTGAAAGAAAAACCGCCAAAGGGCGCCAGCAACAAACCGGTCAAACCGGTCCAGGAGATCAGCGGCGAAGCCGGCGTCTGGTAACCATTGGCCCTCAGCACAGCAAGCCCCGGCACATTCTGTGAGGCCATGGTCACCACGAACAAAGGCAGGCCGATGCCGATCATGGCTGCCAGCGAAAAGCCTGGTGCGGTAAATACCGGCCGCGCAATTTCCAGTGTGATCTGCTCCAGTCTTATCGCGCCCTGCCCACCCGCAATCACCAGTCCCAACAGAAATGTCAGCGGCACGGCATAACGCGCGGTGCGTCGTCGCACCAGCAAAAACGCCGCAAGCATCAGGCCGACCAGCAAGCCATTGCCGGGCAAGGCACTGAAAACCTCCAACCCGAAACGCAACAAGACACCAGCCAGCATGGCGGCGGCCAGCGACTTCGGTACGTGACGCATGATCCGCTCGAACCAGCCCGTGACGCCGGAAAGCGTAATCAAGGCCGAAGCGAAAATGAAGGCGCCGATGGCTTCGACCATCGGCACGCCGCCCAGTCCTGTGGCCAGCAGCGCCGCGCCCGGCGTTGACCAGGCGGTGAGAATCGGGCTGCGAAAGTACAATGACAAACCAATACAGGTCAGTCCCATGCCGATGCCCAGCGCCCACAGCCAGGAGGCAATCTCTGCCGGCGACGCGCCGGCAGCCTCGGCGGCCTGAAACACAATCGCCGCTGAACTGGTATAGCCGACCAGCACCGCGATGAAGCCGGCCGACAGATGTGAAATGCTGAACCACGCAGCGAT
>JAIPCF010000148.1 GCA_021738385.1 Sulfuritalea sp.
TGGAAAAGCTGCTTGAGGAAATCTCCTTTGAGGCCGGATCGCGCAGCCTTGGCAGCGGTGAAAAGCTGGTCATCGACGGCAAGTATGTCGACCTGAAACTCGGCGAACTGGCGAAGAACGAAGACCTGTCGCGCTACGTCCTGTAATGCTCGAAAGAATCGTCAGCATCGTCTTTCCGATCTACGCGATCGTGGCGGCAGGCTTCGTTTACGGCCGCTGGAAAAAGCCCGACATGGCTTTTGCCAACCAGCTCAACATGGATATCTTCGTTCCGGCGCTGGTCTTCGCCGCGCTCGCGTCCAAGTCTTTCGACATCGCCCAGAATATTCCACTGCTGCTGGGCGCCATCGCGGTCGTGCTTGGCACCGGCATTCTGGCCTGGCCGGTGGCGAGGATGCTGGGTGTCGCCGGCAATACTTTCGTGCCGCCAATGATGTTCAAGAACTCCGGCAACATGGGCTTGCCGCTGGCGGTGCTGGCCTTCGGCGAATCCGCGCTACCGGCGGCAGTGGTCTTGTTCTTTGCCGAGAACTTCCTGCATTACTCGCTGGGTACCTGGATGCTGGATCACCGGGCAAAAGTATGGAACCTGTGGCGCGTGCCGGTCATCGCCGCAGCGCTGGCCGGTCTGGCGGTGAGCCTGCTGCATTTTCCGCTGTGGCAACCGTTGTGGCAGAGCGTTAAATTGCTGGGCGACGTGTCAATCCCGCTGCTGCTGTTTTCTCTGGGCGTGAGGCTCACCGACAGCCGTCAGGCTGACTGGAAGATCAGCATCGCCGGCGCGCTGACATCTCCTGTTGCGGGAATGCTGGTGGCGCTGCTGGCCAATCAGCTTTTGGGACTGACCGGGCGCGATGCCGCCATGTTGATTCTGTTCGGCGCACTGCCGCCCGCGGTGCTCAACTACATCTTCGCCGAGCGTTACCATCAGGAACCGGAGCGTGTTGCCTCCATCGTGCTGGTTGGTAACGTGGCTTCGATGGCGATCATTCCGCTCACCTTGGTTTGGGTATTGCGCTAGAGCGGTTTGGAATCACCGTATCGCCATCGCCGAGTTTTCCTGGGGCGAATGCCGAGATAGCAAACTCTGAATTCATTCCACTTTGCTGGATAAAAGTCGGCGTTGGCAACACGGCGGTTTATTGCCCTTGTGGATGGCCAATAGCATCAGGAGAACCGATGCTCCGGAGCAGGCTGCGCTCACTGCTCATCAGATGGCGGGCGGCAGAATTCATACCGATTGACTGATCGTTGTTGGCGGTGGTTAGCCTTGGATGATTGCTTTGCCCCGGTGATTGAACGGTAAATTACGCCTGATTGCAATGGCCGGCCGGTTGCCGTGATTGCAATATCCCGCTTCCGATCCATATGGAGTTCTCTGCGGCGGAAAACTGCCATACTGCGGGCCAATTCAGGAAAGAAAAACGGCTTATGTTGAAGTTCACATGTTGCGATGAGGTGCGGCGGTATTTCTCACCAGACCGGGCGCAGATTTTGCGCGGTATCACACGGGGCTACGAGCGCGAATGCTTGCGCGTGGACGTCGCCGGTCATCTGGCCCAGACTCCCCACCCACGTGCATTGGGCTCCAAACTCACCCACCCCTGGATTACCACCGACTACGCCGAAGCTCTGCTGGAGTTCATCACGCCACCGTCACAAGATCCGGCATTTCCGCTGGAATTCCTGCGCGACATCCATCGATTTACCGCCAGGCAGTTGGGTCAAGAGACCATGTGGGCCGGATCCATGCCCTGTATTTTGGGTGAAGACAAATCCATTGTCATTGCCAACTACGGTACTTCCAACTCGGCCATGATGAAAGTTGCCTATCGCGAAGGCTTGGGTCTGCGTTATGGGCGCCACATGCAAACGATTGCCGGGGCTCACTACAACTGGTCTTTGCCTGACGAATTCTGGGTGATTCTAAAAGGCTGCTGCTCCGCGACAGACAACATTCAGGACTTTATCAATGAGCGCTACTTCGGACTGATTCGCAATTTTTTGCGCTTTGGCTGGTTGATTCCCTACCTGTTTGGCGCCTCACCGGCAATCTGTCAATCATTCTTGCAGGGCCGCGGATCAGACCTCCAGGAACTCGTGCCCGGCACCCTGTTCCGTCCCTACGCAACCAGTTTGCGCATGAGCGATCTGGGCTATCAGAACCGGGCGCAGGATCAGTTGCAGGTCAGTTTCAATTCCCTGGCCGAGTACACCGCAGCTCTGGAGGCTGCAATTCGCACCCCTGACCCTTTCTACGAAGAGTTGGGCGTTCGCGAAGGCGACCACTGGAAGCAGCTCAACGCCAACCTGCTGCAAGTCGAAAACGAGTTCTATTCCGGCATTCGGCCCAAGCGCGTCGGCAAGGCGGGTGAGCGCCCGGCACTGGCCTTGAAGAAATACGGTGTCGAATATTTGGAGATACGCCTGTTTGACCTGAACCCCTTCGTAGACATCGGTATTCTTCCCGAGCAAAGTATCTTTGCCGACATCCTGTTGTTGATGTGCCTGTTTCGCGAGAGTCCGCCCATTACCGCCCGCGAACAGAGCGAGAACGAAGTCAACAAGGCTCGTATCGTCAACCACGGGCGGCAACCCGACTTGAGTCTGCTGGTACACAATCGCGAGCAGTCGTTTCGACCTATTGCCCGCGCCTTGTTTGACGACATGCAGCCTTTTGCTCAGATGCTGGATGTGGCTTACGGTGGAAATAACTACGCCGCTACGCTGGACAGACTGCGCGCGCGGATTGATCATCCGGAGACTACGCCTTCCGCCCAGGTGCTGGCCGCCGCAACGGAGCACAATGGCCTCTCAAAATTCGCCCTGAAGAAATCTCTGCAGCATCATGCAAGCTTGCTGACCCAGCAACTGAACGCCGCCACATTGAAAAAGTTCGAGGAAAGTGCTCAAGTTTCGCTGGTCGAGCAGCAGCGACTGGAATCTCTGCCGCAGGAGCCGTTTGAGGATTATGTGGCGCGTTACTACGCGTAAGACGCGCGCACCTGGGAAAGCCCCGGCTCGTCGATAGGGTGCGGTATCCAGATTTCAATCGAGCGTTGTCGGTGGCAATGGCGAATTCACCAGATCGCCTTTGACAGCGAAGCGCGGGGAGCACCCGCGGGGAGCACCAATAGTCCCGTAAGCGATTCACCTGCCCGGTAAATGCCGATGGTGGCTCCTAGATTTCCGGGCAGCGCCTACCCCATGTACGGTATGAAAACTACGGCACATAGGGTATTTGCAGGCGAATTCGCAAAGCGCAGACTGTTAGCAGTAACGATCGGATTCCGAATTGCGGTCCGGCCACATCCCGCCGGAAGCTTCGGACTCGGGCAACAGCATTGGAGCAACTATCATGGATGCCACCCTTCAAGCCTTGACGGTGCCTCGTCAAGCGTCTCTACCGAATTGGGAACAGCCCCCTACGTTGACCATTGATTCAGATGGAACCATCCTGCACGCCAGTGACGGTGCGGCGAGATTTTTTGAGTATCCGTCCGGATACTTGGCAGGGATGTACATTTCGGAATTGGTGCCGGCCTTGACCGATATCGAGGTGCCCGGCGACAAAAACGTAGAACTTGTCCGGTATCTAAGTCGCTGTGGCGTTAGCTTCACGGCACATAGCGGCAAAAACCGGGATTTTCCCTGTCATCTTTCGATCGTCGCGCTGCACGATTCCAGGAACGGGAGTTATCGCGTCGTCTTCACCCGGCCGGAAAGTCGCGAGCTGGCGGAGGCCATCTATTCTTCGAAAAACTGATTGACGGAAATCCATCTGGCATCAGAATTCGAGGCGGGCGGTGCGCTGGACTGTTGTTGGTCAGTGGGACGCTCGGCGCTTGAGTCGGCGGCTCTCGAGTTCGGACCTGCGCCTTGGTTTGATGTCCTGATTTTTGAATGGGCTAGCTGCTCTCGGCGGACTTGTGTCTGCTTCCCAGTCGGTCGAGATACAGATACACCACCGGCGTCAGGTAGAGGGTCAGGAACTGCGACAGCAGCAGGCCGCCGACAACGGCGAGACCGAGTGGCTGTCGAACTTCGGCGCCGGCTCCCCAGCCGATGGCGATTGGCAGCGTGCCCACCAGGGCCGCCATGGTGGTCATCATGATCGGGCGGAAGCGCACCAGGCAGGCTTCAAAAATCGCTTGCGCGGCCTCCGTGCCTTCCTTGCGCTGCTTTTCCAGGGCAAAGTCGATCATCATGATGGCGTTCTTCTTGACGATACCGACCAGCATGATGATGCCGACGAAGGCATAGAGGCTCAGGTCGACACCGAAAATCATCAGTGTGGCGAGTGCGCCGAGTCCGGCGGCGGGCAGCCCGGAGAGTATGGTCAGCGGATGCACGAAGCTTTCGTAGAGAATGCCTAGCACGATATACACCACCACGATGGCGATCAGCAGCAGCATGCCCAAGCCCTGCAGCGAGGCTTCAAAGGCTTGCGCTGTTCCTTGCAGGCTGGTGGTGAGCGAAGCCGGCAGGTTGATCTCGCGCTCCATCTTGCGTATCCGGTCGACGGCGTCACCCAGTGAGACACCGGGCAGCAGATTGAAGGAGAGCGTGACCGAGGGCAACTGACCTTGATGGTTGACCGTCAGCGCCTGGGTGCCGCGGCTGATGTGGGCCACGGTGTCGATCGGCACCAGTTTTCCATTGCTGGAGCGCACGTGAATCTTGGACAGGGTGGCCGGGTCGGCCTGCAGCTCGGGTGCGACTTCAAGAATGACCTGATACTGGCTGGTGGCGGCGTAGATCGTGGATATCTGACGTGAGCTGAAGGCGCTTTGCAGCGCGTCTTCGATTTGGCCGATGCTGAGCCCCAGCGGCGCCAGTTTGTTCCGGTCGATGTCGAGCGAGATGACCGGGCTCTGGTTTTTCAGATCCGTATTGACGTCGATGAAACCGGGCAACTGACGCAGATGCTCGAGCAGGGTATCGTTCCATTGGTAGAGCTCGTCAAGGTCGGTGTCCTGCAAGGTGTATTGGTATTGCGCGCTGGTGAAGCGGCCGCCGATGCGGATCGCCGGCGGGTTTTGTAAAAAAACGCGAATGCCAGGCACGGCAGCAAGCTTGGGACGCAGTCGGGCAATGATCTGGTCGGGCGACTCCTTGCGTTCGTCTCTGGCCTTGAGGTTTAGGATCAGGGTGCCAACGTTGGAGGTAGGCCGCGAACCGCTGGCGCCGGCAAAAGACGCAATGGTGTGCACACTCGGGTCCTTGGCGAGTACCGCAGCAACGGCTCGCTGGCGCTCCATCATGGCCGGGAAGGAAATGTCCTGCGGGCCTTCGGTCGAGGCGACGATTTGGCCCGTGTCGCCACTGGGCAAGAATTCCTTGGGCACGGTGCCAAATAGCAGTGCGGTGACAATCAGGGTAAGGAAAAAGGAGAGCAGCACCCACAGCGGTCGTGCCATGCACCAGCTAAGCGAGCTTCGATAGGCGGCCAGTAGCGCGTCGAAACAGCGTTCGAAGACATGAAAGACGCGGCCGTGCCTCTGCTCGAGGTTGCGCTGCTTCAGGTAGCGACTGCAGAGCATGGGCGTGAGCGTCAGGGAGACAAAGCCGGAGACCAGGATCGCGGCGCAGATGGTGACAGCAAACTCGTGCAGCAGACGGCCGACAATGCCACTCATGAACAGTACCGGGATGAACACAGCGACCAGCGACAACGTCATTGAAATGATGGTGAAGCCGATCTCGCGCGCGCCGCGAATCGCCGCTGCAAACGGCTCTTCACCCTGTTCGATATGGCGGACGATGTTCTCCAGCATGACAATGGCGTCGTCGACGACAAAGCCCACCGACAGCGTCAGCGCCAGCAGCGAGAGATTGTCGAGGCTGTAGCCGAAGGCATACATGATGGCGAAGGTGCCGATGATCGAGATGGGCAGGGCGACGGCCGGAATCAGGGTGGCCGACAGGTTGCGCAGGAACATCAGGATTACCAGGATCACTAGAAATCCGGCCAGGATCAGTGTGAATTGCACGTCGTGGATGGAATCACGAATCGAGATGCTGCGGTCGTAATGCACCTGAAGCTCGATCGATGGTGGCAGATTGGCCTGGAAGGCGGGCAGTACGTGCCGGATCGACTTGACGGTTTCGATGGTATTGGCGCCGGGCTGACGGTAGACCGCCAGCATGATGGTGCGCCGATCGTTGAACCAGGCGGCGACTTTGTTGTTCTCGACACCATCAACCACGCGGGCCAGTTCTTCGAGTTTTACCGGAGCGCCATTGCGCCAGGCGACGGTCAGCGGCCGATAGGCCGCCGCATTGCCCAACTGTCCATTAGCCTGAAGGGCAAAGCTCTGCCGTGTGCCGTCAAGCGTGCCCAGCGGCAGGTTGACGTTGGCGTTCTTTACTGAGGCCTGTAGTTCGTCGATGCCCAGCCCGCGCGAACTGAGTTGGCCGGGATCAGCCTGTATTCGCACCGCATACTTCTGCGAACCGAAGACATTGACCTGAGCGACACCAGGCAGGGTCGACAGGCGCTGGGCAAGCTGGGTCTCGGCGTACTCATTGACCACCCAAGTGGGCAGGGTGGTTGAGTTCATGGCGATGTAGAAAATCGCGAAGTCCGCCGGGTTGACTTTGCGGAAGGAGGGCGGCGTCGTCATGTCCGGTGGCAGCTTGCGCTGGGCTGCGGCAATGGCCGACTGCACATCCTGCGCGGCCGCATCAATGTCGCGGTCGAGCGAGAACTGCAGCGTGATGCTGGTACTGCCCTGCGCGCTGGACGAGGTCA
>JAIPCF010000019.1 GCA_021738385.1 Sulfuritalea sp.
CCCCGGCCGGGGTGCGGCGTTTTGCAGCCCGCAGCGGTGGCCGATTTGTTCGTTTTGATTAAGGAAAAAGTTACATGGCAACTGGTACAGTTAAATGGTTCAACGACGCCAAAGGTTTTGGTTTTATCACCCCGGATGATGGCAGCGAGGATCTGTTTGCACATTTCTCAGCCATCAACATGGCTGGGTTCAAGTCATTGAAAGAAGGCGACAAGGTTACTTTTGACGTAGTGCAAGGCCCCAAGGGCAAGCAAGCGTCAAATATTCAGAAGCCTTGATGTCCTGATCTTTTCGACGGCCGGGTAACCGGTTTAGAAGAAACAATGCCCGCCCGACGTACACGCCGGGGCGGGCATTTTTTTCGGCTGAATTCTTTTACATCCGATCGATCATGGCTTGGCCGAAGGCCGAGCATTTCACTTCTGTGGCGCCTTCCATCAGTCGTGCGAAATCATAAGTCACGACTTTGTCGCCAATCGCGGCTTCCATTGATTTGATGATCAAGTCCGCCGCTTCTGTCCAGCCAAGGTGGCGTAGCATCATTTCTGCGGAAAGAATCAGGGAACCCGGATTTACATAGTCCTTGCCGGCGTACTTTGGAGCTGTGCCGTGAGTCGCCTCAAAGCACGCATAAAGGTCCGAAATATTGGCACCGGGGGCGATTCCAATGCCCCCAACCTGCGCAGCAAGTGCATCGGAAATATAGTCACCGTTGAGGTTTAGTGTGGCGATAACATCATACTCAGCCGGGCGCAACAATATTTGCTGAAGGAAAGCATCTGCAATAGCGTCCTTGATGATGATGCCATTGGGTAGCTTGAGCCATGGACCGCCATCGATTTCGACACCACCGAACTCGTTCTTTGCCAGTGCATAAGCCCAATCACGGAAGCCACCTTCGGTGTACTTCATGATGTTGCCCTTGTGCACGATCGTGACCGACTTGCGCTTATTGGTAATGGCGTAGTTGATGGCGGCACGCACCAAGCGCTCCGTACCTTCACGCGACACCGGTTTGATGCCAATGCCCGAGGTATTGGGGAAGCGTATCTTTGTAACTCCCATCTCCTCCTGTAAAAACTTGATGAGCTTTTTGGCAGGTGCCGACTCGGCTTGCCATTCGACGCCACAGTAGATGTCTTCTGTGTTCTCGCGGAAGATCACCATATCTGTCTTGCTTGGATCCTTGAGCGGCGAGGGAATGCCCTTGAAGTAACGCACCGGACGAACGCACTGGTAAAGATCCATTTCCTGGCGCAAAGCGACATTCAACGATCGGATTCCGCCACCCACGGGTGTTGTCAGCGGACCCTTGATCGAAACAGAGTATTCCTTGCAGGCAGTGATAGTCTCGGCGGGTAGCCAAACGTCCGGACCGTAGAGACGAGTCGCCTTTTCTCCGGCATAGACTTCCATCCAAGAGATTTTGCGCTTTCCGTCATAGGATTTTTGTACAGCAGCGTCGACCACTTTTTGCATGACCGGCGTGATGTCCACACCAATGCCGTCGCCTTCGATAAATGGAATCACCGGATTGTCGGGAATGGGTTGGCCGGGAACAATTTTCTGGCCTTCAGCGGGAAGCTTTATCAGGGAAGTGCTCATACCTGCTCCGTTCAAAATGGGCGTTGAGATTCGAGGGAGATGCAAGATTGATCGCCGGCAATTATCCTCCAAATCCGTATCGCGCTCCAGTCGCCGCAGGATCCGAGACGGTTGGGCGCGCTGTTAGAATTCACAGGCACAAGCTTATCGAGATTTCACCCAATGTCTCCTGGCTCCTCTGAAGACCTGATAGCCCAATCCATTGCCTATGTTCTGGTCGATGGTTTCAATAAGCACTATCGACGGTTTCATGAGAGTTCGGCACTCGCCAAGCAGCTATTCGATCAAGCGCAATGGCAAGAAGGTCGGCAAGCTGTCAGGGACCGCATCCAGTTCTATGATGATCGTGTCCGCGAGACCACGGAGAGGCTGCACCGTGAATTCAACGCCGACAGTTTGAGTGATGTCGTTTGGCAGCAGGCAAAACTTCAGTTCATTGGACTGCTGACCAATCACAAACAGCCGGAACTTGCTGAAACTTTCTTTAACTCAGTGTTCTGCCAGATACTGCATCGTACCTATTTTCACAACGATTTCATTTTCGTGCGACCGGCGGTGTCTACTGAATACATCGAATCAGACCCTCCGACCTATCGGTGTTATTACCCGAACGAAGTCGGTTTCAGAGTGTCTATTCGACAGATGTTCATAGACTTTGGCTGGGCACGCGAATTCGAGGATATTGAGCGCGACGTCGATTGCATTTTGCGCAGCATCTCGGATCATCTGGGTACGATTCCGACACGGGAAGCAAATCTGCAAATACAGGTACTCAACTCGGCCTTCTATCGCAACAAAGGCGCCTATGTGATCGGCAAGGCCGTCAATGGAGGGTTTGAGTATCCCTTTGCGGTTCCGGTGCTGCACTCCCCGGAAGGGAAGCTGTACCTCGACACCATTATTCTCGACGCCTGGCGTATCGCCGTTCTGTTCTCTCTGTCACGCGCCTACTTCATGGTCGACATGGAGGTGCCGTCCGGATATGTGCATTTCCTGCGTTCGATCATGCCAAACAAGCCTCGCTCGGAGCTTTACACCATGCTCGGGCTTGGCAAGCAGGGCAAGACCATGTTCTTCCGCGATCTGATTTTTCACCTGCATCATTCCGCAGATCAGTTCATTGTCGCGCCCGGCATACGGGGTTTGGTCATGTTGGTATTTACTCTTCCTTCGTACCCATATGTGTTCAAGGTGATCAAGGATGTTTTCGGAAGTTCCAAAGACGTCGACCATGAAACGGTTCGGCGCAAGTATCAGTTGGTGAAACAGGTGGATCGTGTGGGCCGCATGGCCGATACGCTGGAATTCTCAAAAGTGGCTCTGCCGCGCAATCGCTTTTCGAAGGAACTGATCGACGAACTCTACAAAGAAGTGCCGTCACTGATGGAAGAGGATGGCGACGATCTGGTCATCAAGCATCTCTACATCGAGCGTCGAATGGAGCCGCTTAACCTCTACCTTGAGCGGGCAGAAAAGGAAGGGCGGGAGGATCTGATTGAACAAGTCGTCTGCGAATACGGGAACGCCATCAAGGAACTTGCCATTGCCAACATATTCCCGGGTGACCTGCTCTGGAAGAACTTTGGTGTGACCCGCTACGGCCGGGTGGTGTTCTACGACTACGACGAGATCGAGTACATGACTGATTGCAAGTTTCGGCGCATTCCGCCGCCACCCAATTTCGAGGCTGAGATGTCCGGCGAAGTCTGGTATTCCGTGTCCAGACTGGATGTATTTCCCGAGGAGTTCGAAACATTTTTGCTGGTTTCGGACAGGATCCGAAAAGCATTCATTCAATATCATTCCGATCTGTTTGACGCCGGCTTTTGGCAGAAAATTCAGGAACAGGTTCGCTTGGGCTTGATGCAGGATTTTTTCCCCTATCCAGAATCGCAACGTTTCTGCAACTCTTTCGCTGGTGGCAGCCAGGTTTGAGTCGACTCATTCTGTTCAACAAGCCCTATGGCGTCCTGACCCAGTTTACTGACCGCACTGGACGGCCGACATTGGCAGACTTCATTCCCATTCCGGATGTGTATGCAGCCGGACGATTGGATGCAGACTCTGAAGGATTGGTCGTGCTGACGGACGACGGACGCTTGCAAACGCGGATCAGCGACCCGCGTCACAAACTGGCCAAACTTTACCGAGTGCAGGTTGAAGGCTTGCCTACGGACGGGGCTCTGCAGCAACTGGAGACCGGTATTGATCTGGGCGACTTTCATACTAGGCCCTGTCGGGTGCGTCGCATTGTTGAGCCTGAGGGCCTTTGGCCGCGCGATCCACCGGTACGGTTTCGGGCGGTAATTCCAACGAGCTGGCTGGAACTTACTTTGTTTGAGGGAAAAAACCGCCAGGTCAGACGTATGACCGCACGCGTGGGTTGCCCGACCCTAAGGCTGATCCGCTGGGCAGTGGGGGAATGGACAATCGAAGGGCTCCTGCCTGGTCAGTGGAGAGAGACTTAGACCCCGCGTCAACCTAATGTGAGGCTGAACGTTTATTGGCGCAGCACTTCCGAATATCGAGGTGTCAATTGGAATCAACTCAAACACGAACTTAAGGAAAAATTGTGAATAAACTTCTCGCTGCCCTGGTAGCTGGCTTGATCGCCGGCTCTGCTTTTGCTGCTGATGCTGCCAAACCGGCTCCCGCTGCTGCGGCTCCCGCCGCTGCTGCTCCGGCTGCTGCTGCTGCTCCGGCCGCCGCCGAGCCTGCCAAGATGAAGAAAGCCAAGAAGGCCCACAAAGCCAAGAAATCGAAGAAAGCCGCTGCAGAGGGTTGATACTTCTGATTTCAGTGCTTTAGATTGAAAAATGGCAGGGCAACCTGCCATTTTTTTGGTCCGTTGTTTTGGAATGCGGGTTAGATTGCAATCTGATAGAGGTGAGATTAGAGGCGGCACCTCCAAATTTTCCCCAGGCGGTACCGACGAATTGACGACCGCTACCTGACTATTGGAGATCACTAATGTTGTTCAGGATATTGTTGCTGACAGCGTCTGTACTGATATCTGGAACCGGAACGGCACAGCAGAAGCAATTACCGTTGATCGAGCTGTCCGCAGGGATGCACCGGATTGAAGCCGAACTTGCGGCAAACTCGGGTAGTAGACAAATTGGCCTCATGCAGCGAACTGCAATGGCGCCACAGCGTGGAATGCTGTTTGTGTTTCCCGAGGTCGGAAGCCAGTGCATGTGGATGCGAAATACACTGATACCACTGTCGGTTGCGTTTCTCGACGACCGTGGCAGAATCATCAACATCGAGGATATGAAGCCCAAATCCGAGAACACGCATTGCGCTACCAAGCCTGCGCGCTATGCGCTTGAGATGAATATCGGCTGGTTCAGGAGCCGAGGACTGGGTGCTGGGTCGCTTATTCTGGGGATCGATAAAGCGCCGCCAGGAAACTGAGCGCTGGCAAATGGCTCGAAGGGGAAACCAAATTCCTTGCTAAGTGAGGAATTCCGAACCTCCTAATAATGGGGTGGAATTTCGTCGCGCAGGTTTCGTTGTTCATCAGCAGCTTCGGGCTGCATCATCTGGTACAGCTCACGGATCTGGGCCTGAAGCAGATCGATTTGTCGTTGCTGACGAAAAGCCGTGCGGTTCAGTTCTTCGACGTGATCTTCCGCCAGGCCGAGCTTGATTTCGAGTTCTGCAATTCTGGTTTCCACTCCGATCCCTCCGGACAGCAAATCAAAAAAGGGCGCCTCGCGGCGCCCTTTTTTGCTTGCTACATTCGTTAAACGTGATCGCCTGAGTTAGGCGAAGTTACTTGCCGCAAATTCCCAGTTCGCCAGCGAATTAAGGAAAGTCTCAACAAACTTCGGCCTCGCATTGCGATAGTCAATGTAATACGCGTGTTCCCATACATCAATGGTCAGAAGTGCCTTGTTCTCGCTATTCAGCGGGGTGCCCGCTGCGGTGGTGTTGACGATATCCACGGAGTCGTCTGGTTTTTTCACTAGCCAGGTCCAGCCTGAGCCGAAATTGCCGACAGCCGAGGCTTGGAAGGCTTTCTTGAAGTCGTCGAAGCTACCCCATTTCTTATTGATCGCTTCAGCCAGCGCACCAGTTGCCGTACCGCCACCGCCGACTTTCATGCTGTTCCAGAAAAAGCTGTGATTCCAGACCTGAGCCGAGTTGTTGAAGATACCCCCGGCCGGTGCTTTTTTTACGATCGCTTCCAGATCGAGCGATTCGTACTCGGTACCCTTGATCAGGTTGTTGAGATTGGTCGCATAGGCCTGATGGTGCTTGCCATAGTGATATTCGAAAGTTTCCTTCGAGATGTGGGGTGCGAGCGCGTCCATCGCGTAGGGCAGGGGGGGGAGGGTATGTTCCATGATGTTTCTCCTGTTGCTGAAGGGTGGAAAGCCTTAAAGTTGACTATTATAGTCAGGAATAATTCAGGTGGCAATCGAACGATGCCCGGGCCTGGCCGCCAGTACAGTAGCGTCTGCTTCGCCCTGCGCCAAATGAAGATTCAGCACTTGTCCGGTCTGCAAATCCGCGGCGTTTGTTATGACCTGACCCGCTTCATTGCGAACAATAGAAAAGCCGCGGGCAAGTGTGGCCGTGGGATTCAGGTGCTCCAAAGCTGCTGCAATGTTGTCAAGTGCATTCCATCTTTGTTGTTGTTGCGAGCGAAGGGCCGCTCTCAGTCGTTGCGCCAGCAATCCGACATGTCCGCTGTGCCTGTCAACACGAGGGAAGCTGCGCCGCAAACCAAGCGCTGTCTGGTTTAGGCGGTCCCTATGTCGACGCAGGCCGCGATGCAGTGATGCATCGAGTCGCGCGTCAAGCAGTGCAAGTCGATTGCGTAGGTGCGCCAATTGCGTTGCGGGATGAACCAAGCGCAACGCGAGGTGATCCAGTCGTTGCTGTTCCCACGCGACGCGGTACTGCATGGCGCGCTCGAGGGACCTTCCAAGATCGGCTACTTCGTCAGTGGCTTCGTGCCACCCTTGTGTTGCAAGTTCAGCAGCCGCAGTCGGTGTAGCGGCACGCAGATCGGAAACGTAGTCGCAGATGGTTGTATCTGTTTCGTGACCCACTCCGCTGATTGTCGGCAAGGGGCTGGCAACAATCGCGCGCGCAACAATTTCCTCGTTGAATGCCCAAAGATCCTCAATGCTGCCACCACCACGCACGATCAACAAAAGGTCGCATTCTTTGCGCTGCCCGGCCAGAGCTATAGCATTCGCAATGTTTCCGGCGGCGCTATCGCCCTGCACCAGGGTTGGATAGACGATTGCGCTAAGGTGCGGCGCGCGGCGCCTCACGGTTGCCAGCACATCACGAAGTGCCGCGGCGCGCGGGGAACTGATGATCCCTACTTGAAGGGGAAACCGAGGAAGTGGCCGCTTACGCTCAGGGGCAAACAGACCCTCCTCCGCCAGTTGTATCTTTAATCGGGCAAAGGCTTCAAACAAGCGTCCCAGTCCGGCTCGGCGCAAGGCCTCGATATTCAGCTGGAACTCACCGCGTGGTTCATACAGCGATACCAATACACGCGCTTCAACCTGTTGGCCGTTCTCCAATTGCCACGGAATCGATTGGGCACGCGAGCGAAACATTACGCAACGTGCTTGGGCAGCTTCGTCTTTCAGCGAGAAGTAATAATGTCCAGAGGCAGCGCGAGTCAGATTGGAAATTTCTCCCGCGACCCATAGCAGCGGGAACTCCCTTTCCAGGCTTTGGCGTGCAAGGCGGTTGAGTTCGCTGATACTGACCACACCTGGGGGAACTGTCATGGATTAGGGCTCGGCTCTAGATTAGCGGGAATAAAAATTCTACAGCATGTGTCACGCGCGAAGGCTCTTGGTCACTACTTGGATTAAGGTGTCCGGTCAGGTTCTTGATTCAGATTGTGATCTGTCGAAAATTGGGTTCTGCTCTGAATTTGTCCGGACCAACAAAGTTCTTATACGTGGCTGACTTAGTGTTCCCGCCAAACGATTTTTTACGAACTTATTCACAGTTTCTGTGGATAAGTCGACGACAAATTTCTTCGTCAGTCATCGACAGCCAAAACCTCAGAATCGTCTGGAGCACCCACAAACAGGAATGGGCATGGTTTCAGATTGATATCAGCGTTTCGCCAGGTGCCCATTTGTATTGCCGAAACGGCTTACTCGGGCTAAAGTTCGCGCTTTCCCGCTTACCGGAGTTGTCCTCGTGCTTTCCATTCTTCAGGCTGCCGGCTGGCCGATCTGGCCTTTGTTGCTGGCGTCCGTAATAGCCGTTACGTTGATTATCGAGCGTGCCACTGCCTTGCGCCGCCCCAAGATCGTCCCTAAAGGACTGCTGCAAAGCGCTGTCGCGGACTTTCAGCAAAGTGGCGCGGGCGAAGCGCAACTCGCTCGTCTCGAAGCGCATTCGCCCCTGGGAAGAGTTCTGGCCGCTGGCATGCGAAACTCCAAGAGCTCTAGAGAGATCATGAAAGAGGCCATCGAGGAGGCAGGGCGTGCCGTAGCTCATGATCTGGAACGCTTCCTCACAACTCTCGGAACCATCGCCTCGATTGCGCCCTTGATGGGGTTGTTTGGCACCATCATCGGCATGATCGAAATTTTTGGTTCGTCGACGGCAGCCGGGAATAATCCTCAGGCGCTGGCACATGGAATCTCAGTGGCGCTCTACAACACCGGATTCGGTCTGATCATTGCCATACCCGCCATGATCTTTTATCGCCATTTCCGGGCGCTAGTCGATAGTTTTTTGGTCGAGATGGAGCAAGAGGCGATCAAGTTGGTTGAAATTCTCCATGGCGAACGAAGCTAGGTAAGTCCAGCGATGAACTTTCAAAGAGGCCGACGTCGAGAAGAGTTGGAGATCAATCTTATTCCGATGATTGATGTGCTCCTGGTAATTCTGATATTTCTCATGATTACCACAACCTACTCGAAGTTTTCCGGGCTGGAAATAAATCTGCCGACGGCTGACGCTCCTCAGACCAAGGAACAGCCAAACGAAGTCAATGTAATTGTGACCGCGGCCGGCGAGATCATGGTGAACAAGGCGACGGTGGGTGCTCGTGATGTTGAGTCCATTGCCGCTGCAATGAAGCGACTGACAGGTGCCGGTAGCGAACCTATCGTGATCATCAACGCCGACGCCAAGGCAGCGCACCAGAGTGTTGTCGATGTCATGCAAGCGGCCCAGCAGGCCGGGCTGTCGCATATTTCCTTTGCCATCCAGCGAACGCAGCGCTGACACTGGCGGCTTTGTCGCCATTTGGCGGCGCCGTGGGCTGGTGGCCTGGCTGCTGTTCCCCGTTTCCATTCTTTTTTTGGTTCTCGTCACCGGGCGCCGGGCTTTATATCGTCTCGGTTGGTTGCGTAGATTTCGCCTCCCTGTTTCGGTGGTGGTGATTGGCAATATCAATGTCGGCGGGACGGGCAAGACGCCATTGGTGGTCCACTTGGCGCAGTCTTTGCTGTCGAGCGGGCGACATCCTGGAATAGTCAGCCGCGGCTACCTTGGCAATACGGAGAATGTAGTCGAGGCGAGTCCAGAAAGCGATCCGGGTGAAGTGGGGGACGAACCCGTGCTACTGGCTCGACTCAGCGGTTGCGCTGTATTTGTTGGCAGGGACCGTGTGGCGGCGGCCAGAGCATTGCTGGCCACGAATCCGGACTGTGATGTGATTCTTTCGGATGATGGACTGCAGCACTATCGCCTAGAGCGCGATGTGGAGATTGCCATATTCGATGCAGGCCGGATGCAAAACGGCTGGATGCTGCCCGCCGGGCCGCTACGGGAACCGATGGATCGGCTGAACCAGGTTGACGCGGTTGTCATCAACGCAACCGCCGTGTCGCCAGCGCCGACTTTTGCGTGCCCGACGTTTGTAATGAGCCTGCAAGGCAGCACTTTTTTTCGCCTTGACGATCCGTTGATTACCTGCAGCGCTACAGAGCTGACTGGCAAGGCGCTGCACGCTGTCGCCGGCATTGGTGAGCCACGGCGGTTTTTCGATATGTTGTCCAATCTCGGGCTGAGCTGCTCCGAGCATTCCTTCGCCGATCACTACGATTATCGCGCTGAGGATATCGGGTTTCCCGGCGATGCGATTCTGACGACGGAAAAGGATGCCGTAAAATTGGCCCGACTCAAACTGTCTCTGCCGGTCTGGGTTTTGCCCGTGGCGGCGGAGGTCAGTCCTGCCCTTACCGAATTTGTTCTGGAGAAGCTGCATGGATACTCGTCTTCTTGAAATACTCGTTTGTCCTGTTTGCAAAGGACTGTTGGAGAATCGCAAAGCGGCATCAGAGTTGGTTTGCAAGGCTTGTAAACTTGCCTATCCGGTGAAGGACGACATCCCGGTGATGTTGGAGGATGAAGCACGTTCTCTTGGAGCCGAAGAGCCCTGATGGAATTTTTCCCAGGCGTAATGCCGGGAGTCTTTTGCTTGAATCTGACCGGGTTTGGTGGCCGCAATTGTTATGCTGCGGGCACCGATAATCACTGAATTTCAGCCATGAATCGATTCCGTGTAGTCATTCCAGCGCGCTTTTCATCGACTCGGCTGCCCGGAAAACCTTTGGCCGATATTGCTGGCCAGCCGATGATTGTCCGCGTGGCGGCAGCGGCGAGACGCTCGCAACCCGATGGTATCTGGATTGCGACCGACGATGAGCGGATAGTCATTGCAGTTCGGGAGCATGGTTTCGAAGCCATGATGACAAGGGTCGATCACATCAGTGGCACCGACCGTATCGCTGAAGTGGCAGATAAATTGAATTGGGACGACGACGAAATCGTGGTTAATGTCCAGGGTGACGAACCGTTGATCGATCCCGCCTTGATCCAGGAGGTTGCTACTGCCTTGAGCAATGACCCCGAAGCTGCGATGGCCACTGCTGCTCACCCTTTCATTGAGGCGGCGGATTTCTTCAATCCAAACATAGTCAAGGTGGTATGCGATGCGCAAGGCCGCGCACTGTACTTTAGTCGAGCTCCCATTCCCTGGGACAGGGATCAATTCTCAAGCCAGCGCGATTCGCTTCCCGCCGATCTTCCGGCGCAGCGTCATATTGGACTGTATGCCTATCGCGTTGGTTTTTTGCGTCGATTCGGACAGCTCGCGATTGCTCCCATGGAGCGTTGCGAGTCGCTGGAGCAATTGCGAGCACTTTGGCATGGTTATCCGATACAGGTTGTCAGCATCGACCACTCTCCGGCGCCCGGCGTTGATACACCAGAAGATTTGGAAACGGTGCGCCGATTATTTGACGTCAAGAAGGATTCGGAGTAAGTTTTGCTAGACAAAAAATTGAAAAAACATCATTAAATCATCTAGATAAACTTTACTTTGGGAGGTAGATATGAAACTGATTCTATTAGGCGGACCCGGTGCCGGAAAGGGCACGCAAGCGGCGTTTATTACTCAAAAGTACGGGATTCCACAGATATCCACGGGCGACATGTTGCGCGCAGCGGTAAAAGCTGGATCACCTATGGGTCTGGAAGCAAAAAAAGTGATGGATGCGGGAGGTTTGGTTTCAGACGACATCATTCTCGGTCTAATCGCAGAGCGCTTGAAGCAACCCGACTGTGCCAAGGGTTTCCTGTTCGATGGATTTCCACGGACCATTCCGCAGGCTGAAGCCTTGCGTGCTCAGGGAATTGAACTGGACTATGTGCTGGAGATCGACGTCGACGATGACGAAATCATCAGGCGAATGAGTGGCCGTCGTGTGCATCAAGGTTCAGGACGCACATATCACGTGATATTCAATCCGCCAAAAGTCGCTGGCGTGGATGATGTTACCGGTGAGCCGTTGATTCAGCGCGACGACGACAAGGAAGAAACTGTAAGGAAGCGTCTTTCTGTCTACCACAGTCAGACCAAACCCCTTATCGACTTCTATTCCCAGTGGTCCGAAACTGGAACAGAGGGTGCGCCAAAGCACCGAAAAGTGTCTGGCGTTGGCTCACTTGATGCAATCACCAGCGCGGTATTTGACGCGTTGAGTCGATAAAAGAAACAAACATTTTCTTCAGTCAGGGGGTTTCATGTCCAGTCCAATACGACGAATAGCGATCTGTACCGGCGGTGGTGACGCTCCTGGGCTGAATGCAGTGATACGGTCAGTGGTTATTGCCGCTGAGAATCGTGGCTGGGAGTGCTACGGTATTCACGACGGTTTCAACGGCATACTTTTTCGTGAGCGTTATCCCGAGGGTGGGGTATTTCGACTCACTCGGGCGACGGTACGTGGCATAGGCCCCCTGGGAGGAACAATTCTGGGCAGTACCAACAAGGGAGATCCGCTGCATTTTCCGGTGCAAATGCCCGACGGGACAATGAGAGATACGGATCGCTCAGACGAAATACTGGAGTATTTCGCGATGAAGGAGCTCGACGCCCTGGTATCGATTGGCGGCGATGGCTCGCTTACCATCGCCAATGCGCTGCACAAGAAGGGTTTGCGTGTCGTTGGCGTGCCCAAGACAATCGATAACGATCTCGACAAAACATTTACCACCTTCGGTTTCGATTCGGCAGTGAGTTTTGCCACCGAGTGTCTAGATCGGCTACACAGCACGGCCGAAAGCCACCATCGGGTGATGGTGGTCGAAGTTATGGGCCGCTATGCTGGCTGGATAGCGCTTCACAGCGGGATCGCAGGTGGTTCGCACGCTATCTTGATTCCAGAGATTCCTTTCGATCTGGATAAAGTGGTCGCCAAGATTCGCAGCAGGGATACTCAAGGGCGAATGTACTCAATTGTGTTGGTCGCGGAAGGTGCGGAGCCGATTCACGGTCATCGGGAAGTGCTCGCACCCGCCGAGATCGGTCATGCGGAACGGCTGGGAGGAATTGGTGAGCGAATCGCGAAGGTGCTTGGCGAGCAAACTGGCAAAGATGTCCGTGTCGTGGTGCTCGGTCACTTATTGCGTGGAGGCAGCCCAACAGCCTTTGATCGCCTTGCCGCGATGCGGTTCGGTACTGCTGCTGTCAGGGCTTTGGAAGAGGGGCAGTCGGGCGTCATGGTGGCGCTCGCATTTCCAAACGTAAACTACGTAGCGCTGGAAGAGGTAGCGGGTCGCATGAAGGGCGTCCCGCTGGACTGCGACACTCTTCAAACGGGAAGAGACGTCGGTATCTGCTTCGGGGATTGACTTACTGCCGCTGGTATATTCGGATCTCCGGCGCTTCTGAGTAGAGCGGCCTAAGTTGTCGGACTCAGTATCTTGGCGACCTTGTTCAGGCGCAATCGGTAGGCGTCGGGCATGCCTGATCCGAGCAAGGGGCGTAGATACAGGCGGAACGCGTCGGTAACGTCGGTGCCGTTTGCGGCAATGAACTCGTCTTCCATAACACGGGTTTTGCCGGCGACGCTTTCCAGTGGGACCAATTGATAGTCAACTGAATAGAAGCCCGTTCGCTTGATTGCCACTGATCCGTCACAATCACCCCACATCGCGTATTGCACTGCTTTTTCGCCGACTTCACGGGCTTCACGCTGGTCTACATCCGATACGCAACCCATGAAAGAGCGCTGCAGGTAACCAAAGGTGTCGCCTCGTACGCGCTTGATACCGAGTTTGCTCTTGATCTCGTCACACAAGAGATCGGCTAGGGCGCCAGTGCCTGAGAGTTGTATGTTGCCATGGGCGTCCCGTTCGATATGCGTAGTCAGCTGGGTGATGATGGGCAAGCCCTTGCTGTCATGAATCCCTTCGGAAGCGGCGATCACGCAGCGGCCATACCTGTCGTAGGTCTCCTTGACGTCGGCCAGGAATTTTTCGACACTGAAGGTGCGCTCTGGAAGGTAAATCAGATGGGGACCATCGTCCGGGAATTTTTTCCCCAGCGCCGATGCGGCTGTCAAGAAGCCGGCATGTCGGCCCATCACCACGGCGAGGTAAACCCCCGTTAGTGCCGTGTTGTCAAGATTGGCTCCCATGAATGCCTGGGCCACGAAGCGCGCAGCCGATGGGAAGCCCGGAGTGTGGTCATTGCCGACTAGATCATTGTCTATGGTCTTCGGGATATGAATGCAGCGCAACGAGTAGTTTGCTCGCTTCGCCTCTTCACTGACAATCCTCACTGTATCGGACGAATCATTACCACCAATGTAGAAAAAATAGCCTATGCCATGCGCCTTGAGCACCTTGAAAATTTCCTGGCAGTACTTCAGATCAGGTTTGTCTCGTGTCGAACCTAGCGCCGATGAAGGCGTGTTGGCCACCATTTCTATGTTGTGGCTGGTTTCTTGTGTTAGATCGAGGAACTCTTCATCAACGATTCCCGATACTCCATGATAGGCACCGTAGACCAATTCGACATTTCGAAACTTGCGGGCTTCCAAGACAACGCCTGCCATCGATTGATTGATGACGGCGGTGGGCCCCCCCCCTTGAGCGACTAAAACTTTTCCCTGTGGCATGATCAGATGTTCCTTTCGGTTGATCAGATTTTTTTGACTTTCCTGGATGCGGCAAAACGTCTTCGGTATCGCATCTCTTCAGGTAGCGATCCCTCACATGGGTAGCTACTATATTCGCCATTTCGGGTAGCTGGCATCCATCAAGCGGATATCTCCATCAAGCGGATTTCTGCCTTGGCACCAGAACAAGGCATCCAGAAGCGCCAGAGAAATTAGTTGGTTCATACACCAGAATTGAGGATATCGCTTTGAAAAACATCAACGTTCGGGCGATAAAAGTTGCCATATAGTCTTTTGTGAGGCGTCTATGGCGTGATAAAATTACCTGTTAAGTTCATCAATACTCAGGGGGTTTTATGTCAGCAGGACTGATTTTTGCGCTGATCTGTGCCGTGGCGGCAATCGCCTACGGCTGGATCATGAGCCAGTGGATATTGTCGCAGCCGGCGGGCAACGACCGCATGAAGCAAATAGCGGCCGCCATTCAGGAAGGTGCTCAAGCCTACCTCAACCGCCAGTACACCACGATCGGAATTGTCGGTGCGGTACTCGCTGTGGTCATCTTGATATTCCTCGGCGCAAAAACTGCGATCGGTTTCGTTCTGGGCGCAGTACTGTCGGGCGCGGCTGGCTACATCGGCATGAACGTTTCGGTGCGGGCAAATGTGCGTACGGCTGAAGCCGCTCGAATTGGTATCAATGAAGCACTGAATGTTGCGTTCAAGGGCGGCGCCATCACCGGAATGCTGGTTGTAGGATTGGGGCTGCTGGGTGTTGCAGGGTATTACGCGGTGTTGAAAATGATGGGTGGTGCCGGTGTTGAAATGGAAGGCATCATCCACCCGCTGATTGGTCTCGGTTTCGGTTCCTCGCTGATATCGATTTTCGCGCGTCTTGGTGGCGGTATCTTCACCAAAGGTGCGGACGTCGGAGCCGACCTCGTGGGCAAGGTCGAAGCCGGTATTCCTGAAGACGATCCGCGCAACCCCGCTGTGATCGCCGACAACGTGGGTGACAACGTGGGCGACTGCGCAGGCATGGCGGCTGACTTGTTCGAGACCTATGCCGTCACTACTGTGGCCACCATGCTGCTGGGTGCGCTGCTGCTGAAGGTGAATCCAGTATTTGCCGAACAGGCGGTCATCTATCCTCTGGCCCTGGGTGGCTTCTCGATCATTGCGTCGATCGTTGGCGTGATGTTCGTAAAGACATCGCCGGGTGCCAAGATCATGAACGCGCTGTATCGCGGCTTGATCGTGGCGGGTGTGCTGGCGTTGATCGCTTTCTACCCGATGACAACTTGGTTGATCGACGATCACCTGCTCGATACAGTGTTGGGTATCGCGGGTGGTGCGCAACTAAGGCTCTATGGCGCGGCAGTGATCGGTCTGGTACTGACCGGATTGATGGTCTATATCACCGAGTACTACACGGGCACCGAGTTCAAGCCGGTGCAGCACGTGGCGCAAGCCTCAACCACGGGTCATGGCACCAACATCATCGCCGGTCTCGGTGTATCGATGAAGTCCACGGCCTGGCCGGTTCTTTCGGTCTGTGCCGCCATCTGGGCTTCATACACGCTAGGCGGTTTGTACGGCATCGCGATCGCGGCCACTTCCATGCTTTCCATGGCCGGCATCGTGGTCGCGCTTGACGCCTACGGCCCTATTACCGACAACGCTGGCGGCATTGCCGAAATGGCCGAGTTGCCCGATTCTGTTCGGGGTATTACCGATCCGCTGGACGCGGTTGGCAATACGACCAAGGCCGTGACGAAAGGCTATGCCATTGGTTCAGCAGGCCTTGCCGCGCTGGTTCTGTTTGCCGACTTTACCCATGGGTTGGAGTCGCTCAAGCCGGGTGTGAAGTTTGCCTTTGACCTGTCCGACCCGGCTGTGATTATTGGCCTCTTTGTTGGCGGCATGGTGCCTTATCTGTTTGCCGCAATGGGCATGGAAGCGGTGGGCCGCGCTGCCGGAGCAGTGGTAGTTGAAGTACGCCGTCAGTTCAAGGAAATCCCGGGCATCATGGAAGGTACGGGCAAGCCCGAATACGGCACTTGTGTCGACATGCTGACCAAGGCTGCCATCAAGGAGATGATGATTCCTTCGTTGTTGCCCGTGCTGGTGCCGGTCGTTGTTGCAGTTGTCATGAACTTCCTGATGGCTCCGGTCGACGGCGTTGGCGCCGGAGTGCGCGCGCTGGGCGGCGTGCTGATGGGCACTATCGTTACCGGTATCTTCGTTGCCATTTCGATGACCACAGGCGGTGGTTGCTGGGATAACGCCAAGAAGTACATCGAAGACGGCAACTTTGGCGGTAAGGGTTCCGAAGCTCACAAGGCGGCTGTTACGGGTGACACGGTCGGTGATCCCTACAAGGATACGGCTGGCCCGGCGGTTAACCCGCTAATCAAGATCATCAACATCGTGGCTTTGCTGATTCTGCCTCTGGTGGTGTGATCTCAAATGTGATTGCAATGCAAACGGGCGGCCTGCGGGCTGCCCGTTTTTTCTTGGCACTCGCGATACTGGAGAGTGGCAGTGCTGCTCTGGCCCAAGCTGAGCAGCCTGAAGCCTCCAGTGGGTTTCAACAACGCAAGGCGCAAAGCAGTTCGGGTTTCATGGCCGTAACTGCCAACGCCTACGCGACCGACGCTGCCGCGGAAATTCTGCAGTTGGGTGGAAATGCGTTGGATGCGGTTATTGCGGCGCAGTGGGTTCTCAATCTTGTCGAGCCGCAATCATCAGGCATTGGCGGTGGAGGGTTCCTGCTACATTGGGACGCTCAGCGCAGCAAGGTCTCGGCCTGGGATGGCCGGGAAACGGCTCCCCGTAGTGCCAGCGCCGACTTTGCACGGCGCCCTGATGGAAGTCTTGCCGGATTTTATGAGCTTGTAGCCACCGGCAAATCGGTTGGTGTCCCCGGCCTTGTTTCGATGTTTGAAACCGTGCATCGACGTCACGGCAAGCTGCGGTGGGAGCGACTTTCTCGTCCTGCAATTCGTCTGGCAATAAACGGTTTTATCATTTCGCCGCGACTGTACAAACTGTTGAGTAAAGACAAGCTCCTGCGCAAGAATACATCGGCACGTGCGCTTTACTATCAAGCCAATGGCGAACCCAATCCGGTCGGCAGCGTATTGCGCAACCCCGACTTCGCCGTGAGTTTGCGCGACATTGCTACAGCAGGCGCTGTTGCCTTGCATGAAGGTGATCTGGCCGCTCGTATTGTCATCGAAGTCAGGCAGCGGGGCGGCATGCTGACGACCCAGGACATGCACGAATACCAGCCCAAGCAGCGGTCCGCTGTTTGTGGTCCCTATCGTCAATGGCGAATCTGCGGTATGCCGCCACCATCTTCCGGGGGCATAGCCGTACTTGAGTTGCTGGGTTTGATGGAACATTCCAGACTGCCGTCGGGGGACCCGGCTATCCCTGATTCAGCCCACTTGTTTGCTGAAGCCGGGCGCCTCACCTATGCCGATAGGGGGCGCTATCTCGCGGACCCGGATTTTGTGGCCGTTCCTCAGCGAGAGCTTTTGGCGCCAGGATATCTGGAGCGACGGGCGCGTCTGATCAAATCGGACCGCAGCATGGGTATCGCCCAACCGGGAGACCTGCCCACTCGCCAGACTCTGGCTGACGACAATGCCCCTGAATTGCCAGCGACAACGCATATTTCGATAGTTGATCGTGAAGGCAATGCAGTGGCACTAACGAGTTCGATCGAGAGTGCTTTTGGAAGCCGTATCCAGGTAGGCGGTTTTCTGCTCAACAATCAACTTACTGACTTTTCTTTTGTGGCAGAACGTGATGGCAAACCAGTTGCCAATCGTCTGGAGCCCGGAAAGCGGCCGCTGTCTTCGATGTCTCCGACCCTGGTCTTTGACGCACGCGGCAAACTTTATGCGGTACTGGGCTCTCCTGGAGGCAGTCGCATCATCAACTATGTCGCGCGGACTTTGGTGGCGCTGCTCGATGGTCGCTACGATCCGGCTAGCGCGGTTGCACAACTGCATGTCGGAAACCGCAATGGAGCAACGGAAATAGAGCACGGTTCCGCTGCGGATGCATTGGCGCAAGAACTGGTCCGGCGCGGCCACAAGGTCAAGCGCGATGACATGACCAGCGGATTGCATTTGATCGTTCGTTCAGGTAACAACTGGATGAGCGCTGTCGATCCGCGCAGAGAAGGCACCGCGCGTGGTGAATGATCAGTTCGCGGCGCGGCGGAAATCCTGCCAGCGAAAACCAAGTATATACAGGGTGAGGAAATAGCTGCCAAGTCCTGCGGTGACGACGCCGGTAAGTCGCAATACACGCTGTCCGCCAGATATAACGAGCCAGGTCGAACTTTCGCCACTGGCAAACCACAGAACTCCGGCTAATATCAGAAGTGCCGCAAGAAGCTTCAACATGAAAATGCTCCAGCCAGGCTTGGGCATATAGACGCCTCGCTGACGCAGGCCGCGCCAAAGCATAGCGGCATTGAAGCAAGAGGCCAGACCGATGGATAGGGCCAGTCCCGCGTGTTTCAACCAGCCAATGAAAGCAGCGTTCATCAGTTGGGTCAGCATCAAGGTCAGCAGAGCGATTTTTACCGGTGTACGGATATCTTGTCGCGCATAAAAGCCGGGGGCCAACACCTTGACCAGGATCAGGCCTGTCAAACCGATGGAGTAGGCGACCAGCGCCTCCCGGGTTCGCAGCACATCGACTGCGGCGAAGGCGCCGTACTGGAATAGCGTCGAAAGCAAGGGTATTGCCAGAATTGCCAGCGCCAGTGATGCGGGCAAAGTAAGCATCAATGTCAGACGCAAGCCCCAGTCAAGCAGGGCTGAAAAATCTTCCGCCTGACCGCTGGCATGGGTCTTGGCCAGGCTTGGCAGCAGAATGGTGCCGAGTGCAGCACCGAGCAGTCCGGCTGGAAACTCCATGAGTCGATCAGCGTAATAGAGCCAGGAGACGCTGCCGCTCTCCAGAAATGAGGCAAAAACGGTGTTGATAAGCAGGCTGATCTGTGCCACTGACACGCCCAGCACCGCTGGCGCCATAAGTTTGAGCACGCGTTGCACGCCCTCATCACGCCAGACCGGATCAAAACGCGGCAGCATGCCTAGTTTCCCCAGCGCGGGAATCTGAATTGCAAGCTGGATTGCTCCACCCAGAAAGACCGCCCAGGCCAAAGCAAGTACCGGCGGATCGAACCAGGGTGCGGCAAAGAGCGCCATCCCGATGAAGGAAAGATTCAGCAAAACCGGTGTGAAAGCGGGCAGCGCAAACCGACTCCACGTGTTCAGAACTCCGGCGGCCAGCGCTACCAGCGACATGAACAGAATGTAGGGAAAGGTAATCCGCGTAAGTTCGACGGTGAGCTGGAATTTTTCGGCATCGGCGCTGAAGCCGGGTGCCGTGACCGCGATCAACAATGGAGCCAAAGCCATACCGAGTGCGCTGACTCCCAGTAATATCAGGAACAGCATGCTGGCGACACGATCGACCAAGGTTTTGGTCTCCATTTCGCTGCGTCGATTGCGGTATTCGGCAAGGATGGGGACGAAAGCTTGAGAAAAGGCACCCTCGGCAAATAGTCGCCGCAACAGGTTGGGAAGGCGGAAAGCCACAAAGAAGGCGTCGGTCATCATGCCTGCGCCGAAACTTCTGGCAATGACGAAGTCGCGGACGAAGCCGAGGATGCGGGACAGCAACGTCATACTGCTGACAGTGGCCAAAGTGCGGAGCAGATTCATGGGGTCCTATGGTATCTGGGTTATTACTCTCAGAAGCTGCTTGCAATGGGTGGAAGACCCCCTTATAATCGCGCCCTTCCTTAAGCTCTACCGGATATAGAAATGGCCAATACCGCCCAAGCTCGCAAGCGTGCCCGTCAAGCAACCGAACAACGTGCCCACAATGTTGGACTACGTTCTTCGTTTCGTACCGCAATCAAGAAGGTGCGCAAGGCTATTGAGGCCGGCGACAAGACCGCCGCTCAAGCCGTGTTCAAGGATTCGCAATGCGTGATTGATTCAATTGCCGACAAGAATATCGTGCACAAGAATCTCGCTGCCCGCCAAAAGAGCCGTCTTTCAGCTGCAATCAAAGCGCTCTAAGTTATTTGCCAAAGCGCGCTTCGGCGCGCCAAAGGCTATAAAAAAGGCTGCCCACTTCGGGCAGCTTTTTTTTTGCTTTGCCAGATTTCCTGCCGCGATTATTGTCGCCAAGGCCGCAAATCAGCTTGCTTAACTGCTCGAGGTCGGCATTAGGGGTGGATCCAAATCGCATCAATACACAATAATACAAAGCTAAGGAGCCATTCTGAAACCCATGGCAGACGACGATTTGCATATTGTTTTCGTGGAATACTGAGCAAAATTAGTCAAATACATTGAATTTGAGGAAATCACTGCATATAATGATCAGACTCGCTTGAAGTGAAAGGGGTTTCATGCAATCCCATCAGTTCACCAAATATGCCTTTCGTATTCGTACCCGCCAAGGTGTCGTCGTCGATAATTTGATGATCCATGGCCGGGATGAACATGACGCCCAGCGCAAACTGAGGCAGGTCTATCGCGATTGTCAGATCATAGAATGTATTTGCCATCGCGGAGGTGTTCGGGTGCCTGTGGCCAGCTTTGAAGAGGTCGCAAACCTGATTCTTCGCTGAGGGCATTTCTAGCTAGCAGCGACTCCGAACTTGTGTGGCGACCTTACTGTCTTCAAAGAAATCGGACTGCCCGCAATTCTTCCATTAGAGCCAAATAGTCCAGCGCACCCCTGCTCGATGGACTGTGTCCGAAGATATCGAGACTCATCGCGGGCGCCTCGGCGATGGCCACATTTTCAGAGATTACCGTTTCGCAAAGTTCGGCTCCGAACTGCATGCTCAGCCTGTCCTGAATGTCAAAACTCATCTTGCGACGCCGGTCGAATCGCGTCAGAAGGTAGCGGCGTTCAACGCGGCGCTTGAGTACGGGTTCCAGGGCTTTCAAGGTATGTTCGATCTGCAATGCGCCGCGCAAGGAGAGATAGTCTGACGATACCGGGATCAGCATCCGGTCAGAGGCGAATATCGCGTTGAGTGAAAGAACACCCAGAAACGGACAACAGTCGATTATGGCGGTGCTCTCTCCGCCGGAGCTTTCAAGCGTCTGCAAGCCGGCATTGAGCCGATTGAGAATGGTTGGTCCCTTGCCAAATATCGAGTCAACTTTGATAAGTTCCGCGTGCGCCGGGACCAGACGGCCTACCCCTTGCCAATCAACAATAATTTCATCCAGAGGTCGGTTGTCTTGATAGAGAGAGAACACGCTGTTGCTTGCCCCGGCAGGTGCATTGCCAAAAATGGCCGTCAAGTGTGCCTGTGGATCAAGGTCGACCAGTAGCGTGGGCGACGAATCTCTTGCCAAGGCAGCGGCGAGATTGAGCACAGTAGTGGTTTTACCAACCCCACCTTTCTGGTTGAAAACTGCCATTCGCAACGCCGATTCCTCCGTCTCGCCAGTCTGTACAGGGCCAGGATTTTCACTTAGTATAGGCATGTTTTCATGCATGGCGGCCGCGTTGCTCTTCGGCCGCCGTATGTTTTTTTGGACGGAGTTTTTCGCGGAGCGCTCCCATGCCGCATTTGATGAATACCTACGGGCGGCTGCCTGTAGCGTTTACACATGGTCAGGGTTGCCGACTGTTTGATACAGAGGGCAAATCCTACCTCGACGCTCTGGCTGGAATAGCGGTCAATACGCTGGGCCACAATCACCCGAGCCTGGTAAAAAGGTTGAGTGAGCAGTTCGGCCGATTGATTCATACATCGAATCTGTATCGGATTAACGAGTCGGAAGCGCTGTCTGATCGCCTCGCGTCAATTTCCCGCATGGATGAGGTGTTCTTCTGCAACTCTGGCTGCGAAGCCAACGAAGCGGCGATTAAACTCGCCCGGCTTTATGGGCACCAGCAAGGTATCGAGCAGCCCACCATCATTGTCATGGAGCAGGCGTTTCACGGGCGGACGCTGGCAACATTGTCGGCGACCGGCAATCGCAAAGTGCAAGCCGGTTTTGAGCCTCTGGTTTCGGGATTTGTACGGGTTCCATACGATGACATTGATGCGATCGAGCAACTCGCGGCGCGCAATCCAAACGTGGTCGCGGTGTTGTTCGAACCGATTCAGGGTGAGGGCGGCATAAATGTTGCGCACAGTGACTTTATGCGCTCGCTAAGACTGATTTGCGATCAGAAAAACTGGCTCTTCATGGTCGACGAGGTGCAATGTGGAATCGGTCGCACCGGACTATGGTTTGCTCATCAGCATGCTGGAATTTTGCCGGACGTCATGACCCTGGCAAAGGGTTTGGGATCCGGCGTGCCGATCGGTGCCTGTCTTGCAAGTGGCCGCGCGAGCGGTGTGTTCAAGCCCGGCAACCATGGTTCGACTTTTGGCGGAAATCCCTTGGCCTGTGTAGCGGCGCTCACGACGCTTGATGTGATTGAAGCCGATGAGTTGATTTTGCGCGCGGCTAAATTGGGAGACATGATTCGTCAAGGCCTGCGAGATGGTCTGGATGGCGCCAGCGGTCTGGTCGAAGTTCGCGGTAGCGGCCTGATGATTGGCATCGAACTTGATCGTCCTTGTACTGAACTGATCCAGCGCAGCCTTGAAGCGGGCTTGTTGATAAATGTCACTGCAGACAAAGTGGTGCGCCTGCTGCCGCCTCTGGTTATGAGCGATGCCGAAGGCCAGGAGATTGTGGCGATACTTGTTCCGTTGATCAAAAAATTTCTCGGCGCCTGATGATGGAATCACCCCAGCATTTTCTGCAGTTGAAGGATATTTCCAGCGAAGAACTTGACTACGTCTTTGAACGTACCCGCAGGATCAAAGAACGCTTCAAGACCTACGAGCGGTATTGGCCCTTGCAGGACCGTACTTTGGTGATGATTTTCGAAAAGGCAAGCACCCGCACTCGCTTGTCATTCGAGGCGGGCATGCACCAATTGGGTGGTACGGCAATTTATCTCAACACTCGGGATTCTCAACTTGGACGCGGAGAATCAATTGAGGATGCCGCTGAAGTTATTTCGCGCATGAGCGACATCGTCATGATTCGTACATACGAGCAGGACGTGATCGAGCGCTTCTCAAGTCATTCAAGGGTGCCCGTGATCAACGGCCTGACCAACGAATATCACCCTTGCCAGATTCTCGCCGACATCTTCACCTATATGGAACATCGCGGTTCGATCAAGGGCCGCACCGTGGCATGGATTGGCGACTCAAACAACGTCTGCAATACGTGGCTGCAGGCGGCGGAAGTTTTTGGCTTCAATGTTCATGTGTCAACGCCTCCGGGATACGAAGTCGAGGCCGAACGTGCCGGACTCTATGGCACAGACCATTTTGAACAGTTCGCCGACCCTATGGATGCCGCGCGTGAGGCCGACTTGGTAACAACCGATGTGTGGACCTCCATGGGTTTTGAAGCCGAAAACGAAGAGCGACGGCGCGATTTCGCCGATTGGCAGGTTGATGCCGAAATGATGCGGGCCGCACGTCCGGACGCTGTATTCATGCATTGCTTGCCGGCACATCGTGGCGAGGAGGTTGCCGCTGAAGTGATTGACGGGCCGCAAAGCGTGGTGTGGGACGAAGCAGAAAACCGACTACACACGCAAAAGGCCTTGATGGAATACCTGTTACTGGGCAGATTGAACGACTGAAGGAAGCAAAATGAACGCAGCAAAGAAAGCGGATAAACCCGAAAACAACAAGGTTGTCCTCGCCTATTCGGGTGGGCTGGACACATCGGTAATTCTGAAGTGGTTGCAGGACACCTACAATTGCGAGGTGGTGACCTTCACCGCCGACTTGGGTCAGGGTGAGGAACTCGATCCTGCGCGCGCAAAGGCTTTGAAACTGGGTATCAAGCCAAAGAATATTTTCATTGACGATTTGCGCGAAGAGTTCGTCCGCGACTTTGTGTTCCCCATGTTCCGGTGCAACACAGTCTATGAGGGCGAGTATCTGCTCGGGACTTCGATTGCGAGACCCCTGATCGCCAAGCGAATGGTGGATATCGCCAGGAAGACCGGCGCCAATTCGATTTCCCACGGTGCAACAGGCAAAGGCAACGATCAGGTTCGGTTTGAACTCGGAGCCTATGCCCTGATGCCCAACGTCAGGGTTATTGCGCCGTGGCGGGAGTGGGATCTGCTGTCGAGAGAGAAGCTGATGGCCTATGCCGCGAAGCATGGAATTCCCGTTGAGATGAAGCACAAGAAGGGCGGTTCACCCTATTCGATGGATGCCAACCTGCTGCATATTTCCTACGAGGGACGGCACCTTGAAAACCCTGCTGCGGAAGCCGAGGAGTCAATGTGGCGCTGGACGGTGTCACCAGAGAAGGCGCCGAACAAAGCCGAGTATCTTGATCTTGAATTCAAACTGGGGGATCTGGTCGCCATCAACGGCAGGAAAATGAAAGCCCATGAGTTGCTGGCTACGCTGAACGCAGTGGGTGGCAAACATGGAATAGGTCGTCTCGATCTGGTAGAGAACCGCTATGTCGGCATGAAATCGCGCGGCTGCTATGAAACACCGGGGGGCAGCATACTGCTCAAGGCTCACCGTGCCATCGAGTCGGTTTGCCTGGATCGCGAAGAGGCGCATCTGAAGGACGATCTGATGCCGCGTTACGCGAGCCTGATCTACAACGGCTACTGGTGGAGTCCGGAGCGCAGGGCCTTGCAAGCGCTGATCGATCACACCCAGCAGAACGTCAATGGCTGGGTTCGTCTCAAACTCTACAAGGGCAACGTCATCGTAGTCGGACGGGATTCGAAGACCGATTCCTTGTTTGATCCGACCATCGCGACTTTCGAGGACGATGCCGGCGCATATGACCAGAAGGATGCCCATGGATTCATTCGGCTCAACGCGCTGCGCCTGCGCATTGCAGCCAACAGAGCAGAGAGCAGAGTGACCAAGAAGAAGCGCTAACTAAGTGTAGGCTAAGGGTGTAGGTGAGGAACACGCCGATGTTCGGCATTTCCGAAGAGCAGTTGGCAGAGTTCGGCATGACATTTGGCCTTGGTGCCTTCATGCTCTACATGCTGTTCATCATTGGCGAACTGGCCTGGAAGTCGAAAGCGGGGAAGCTTGGCACTTTCATCCTGTTTTTTGTACTTGCCTTTGGCATGCTCGGCTTCGTCGCCAAGTTCATTATTCAAAAATTGTGGGGGATCTGAAATGTCGCAGTTTGATAATGTTGCGGTGGTCAAACAGGCCAATGTCTACTTCGATGGAAAGTGTGTCAGCCATTCCATTCAGCTTGCCGATGGCACAAAGAAAAGTGTCGGTGTAATCCTGCCGGCAACATTGACCTTCAATACGGGCGTGCCTGAAGTCATGGAAACCGTGGCGGGAGCGTGCCGCTATCGAATCAAGGGTGGGGATTGGCAAGACTGCGGTGCCGGACAGAGTTTCAAGGCACCCGGAAATTCAAGCTTCGATATCGAAGTCAGCGGTGAGCCGTATCATTACGTTTGCCATTTTGATTGATCACAAGGGGACGGCATGCCATCTTTTGACATCACTTCTGAAGCGGATATTGTGGCACTGAAAAACGCAGTCGATGTGGCCGGACGACACATCGGCAATCGCTACGACTTCAAGGGCACTTCAGCCCGTGCCGAGTTGAATGAGAAGGACAAGACCATCACCATTCATGGCGATTCCGAATTTCAGCTCGGCCAGGTCAAGGACATTCTGTTTCCGGAAATGGAAAAAAAGGAACGTGAAAGTACCAAGCGGCTCGATCATGGTCCGGTGCAGTCAATAGGTGGCAACAAATCGAAACAGGAACTCAAGATCAAGATCGGTATCGAGATCGAACTGGCGAAAAAAATCGTCAAGATGATCAAGGACAGCAAGCTCAAGGTCCAGGCCAGCATTCAGGGTGACGCCGTGCGTGTCACCGGTGCCAAGCGTGATTTACTGCAGGAAGTCATTGCCTTGGTAAGAAAATCGATTGTCGATTTCCCGTTGCAATTCGGCAATTTCAGGGACTGATCAATCCTTTGATCCAGCGACGGTAAAGGTGGTCCGCCACCAGGCGCATCGCCGCGATACGTGATTCCATTTGTTCCTGCATTTGTTCCGGTGCCTGCACCGAGTCAGAAGCAGGGGCTCGCTCAGCCGACCATTGCTGGCACCAGCTACGGATCATTGTTTCTGTCATTTCGACATGGCATTGCATGCCCAGATGTGGGCCGCGTACAAAAGCCTGGTTGTTGCAGTGAAGACTCTTCAATAGTGGGGTGGCGCCGGGCGGGATGTCGAAGGTTTCGCCGTGCCAGTGAAAGGCAGTGAAGCGAGTGGTATCGCCCAGCCAGTTGGCGGAGGCGTCGGAATCGATTGTCTGCACTTCGCCCCAACCAATTTCCTTGACCGGATTGGTCGTCACTGCGCCACCGAGCGCCTTGGCCATAAGCTGCCCGCCCAGACAATGACCAATGACCGGAATGCCCTTACTAACTGCATCGCGTATGAGTGAAAGCGTTTTTGGAAGCCACGGCAGTTCGTCGTTAACACTCATCGGTCCACCCATGAAACACAATCCTGAAAATTCATCAGAAGTCGGTGGTGGCAATACGCCTTCGTCAATCTTGAAGAGCATCCAGGGCACAGAGTGCCGGTCGAGGAATGTGGCAAAATAGCCCGGTCCCTCGCCGGGACTATGACGGAATATTGCGATCGGTTTCATGCTGGAGTCTCTTGTTAGCGCAAGCCCGAATTCTAGCGGAGGCTTGCTTTCACTGATGCGTCGTCGATTCAGCGAAGGATTTGCCGTGCCCCCGGTAAGCGAACCGGGAGTGAGTGCAGGTTCCGATTTGATAGCGGCGGCCGTGCTGGTGCCGGTAATTCTGCGCGAATCCGGGACGACGTTGTTGCTTACCCAGCGTACAGCACATCTACGTGATCACGCTGGGCAAGTCAGCTTTCCCGGTGGACGTTGGGAAGATAGTGACGCATCGCCGGAAGCCACTGCCTTGCGCGAAGCCGAAGAAGAAGTCGGGCTTGTCGCTTCTCAGATCGAGATTCTTGGACGGTTGCCGGAATATCGCACCGGTACAGGGTTTGTCGTCACGCCGGTGGTTGGCCTGGTGACGCCGCCGCTGAATCTGAAACTGGACGACTTTGAGGTGGCGGAGGTCTTTGAGCCCCCTTTCGCTTTTCTTGTCGACAGTGCCAATTATCAGCGTCACTCGATCGAGGTGCGCGGTGTCATGCGTGAATACTGGGCTGTGCCGTGGCAGGGCTATTACATATGGGGTGCAACAGCTGGCATGCTAATGACCCTCAGTCGCTTCCTGGCTTGCGAGGATTGAGCTTATGACCCTGTTGTCCATCATTATCGCGCTGGTCATCGAGCAACTGCAGCCGCTATCGATACACGCTGCAGTACGAGGCCCACTGAGGCAGATGGCCGATTCACTGTCTGAAAAATTCAATGACGGCAGCCACAGCCATGGGGTCATTGCCTGGATCCTCGGTGTCGCGCTACCGACGGCGCTGCTGGCGGCCCTTTCTGCTTGGCTAATGCATACACAAGCCTTGCTGGGTTTTCTACTTGGTATCGGCGTGCTCTACCTGACCATGGGCTTTCGTCAGTTCAGCCATTTCTTTACAGATATCCATCTGTCCCTGCGAAGGGGCGAAGTGGAGCAGGCGCGTCAAATACTTGCCCAATGGCGCGGCGTATCCGGTGACCGCTTGACCAGTAGTGAAGTTGCTCGGCTTGCGATAGAACATGCATTGCTGTCGTCCCATCGCTACGTATTTGCACCGCTTTTGTGGTTTTCCCTGTTCGGTCCGGCGGGAGCTTTGTTGTACCGGTTGGCCCAGTTGCTGTGCGAATACTGGGGTGAGCGTACAGATGCTGAAATTGGCGAATTTGGCCAGTTTTCGCGCCAGGCATTCCAGATTATCGATTGGATACCCCTGCGTGTGACCGCTGCATTTTTTGCCATCGTGGGTGATTTTGAGGATGCGGTTCATTGTTGGCGCACCCAGGCTGTAAGGTGGCCGGAAGCTGGCTCCGGTATACTTCTTGCAAGTGGTGCGGGTGCCCTTGGCGTGCGCTTGGGAATGCCAGTGCACGAGGTGGGGCAGGAATTGGGTCAGGAGGCAGGCGATCCTGACAATCGTCCCGAACTGGGGTTGGGCGAGGATGCGGACCCAGATTTTATGCAAAGCACGATAGGCCTTGTCTGGCGCAGTCTCGTGCTCGGTTTGGCGGTGCTGGCTCTGATCTGGGTTTCCGGTTGGGTTGGTAGTTGATTCTTCAATTAGGAGTTATTTAATGGCTGACAAGAGAGAAGTCGTAGTACTGAGCGCGGTTCGCGCCCCCGTAGGCACGTTTGGTGGCGCCCTGTCGGGTATGGAACCCGCCGAGTTGGGTGGTTTGGTCATCAAGGAAGCCATCGCCCGTTCCGGCGTCGATCCTGCGGCCATCAGCTTTGCTACCGTCGGCAATGTGATCCCGACCGAGACTCGCTACGCCTATGTCGCGCGAGTTGCCTCGATTCAGGGTGGTATGAGCATGGACTCTGTCGCCTTTGCCGTGAATCGCTTGTGCGGTTCAGCGCAGCAGGCCGTTGTCAATTCGGCACAGGCCATCTTGTTGGGCGATGCCGACTTCGCCATTGGCGGCGGTGTCGAAGTCATGTCGCGTGGCGCCTATCTGTCGCCGGCGATGCGTTCCGGTGCGCGCATGGGTGACACCAAGATGCTCGACGCCATGGTTTGCGCATTGACAGATCCCTTCGGTGTCGGTCACATGGGTATTACTGCGGAGAATCTGGCCAAGAAGCATGGCTTCACGCGCGAACAGCAAGACGAGTTTGCCTGCGAGTCGCACCGTCGCGCGGCTGCTGCCATTGCTGCCGGCTACTTCAAGGAGCAGATCGTGCCGATCACGCTCAAGTCCCGCAAGGGTGAAGTGGTGTTTGACACCGACGAGCACGTCAAACCCAGCACGACCATGGAAACCCTGGGCAAGATGAAGCCCGCCTTCGACAAGGCGGGCACCGTGACAGCAGGCAATGCCTCGGGCATCAACGACGGGGCTGCTTTTCTGGTGCTGGCCGACGCCGCCAAGGCGGCTGCCGGAGGCCACAAGGCCATGGCGCGTCTGGTGGCCTACGGCATCGGCGGTGTGCCGAATGATGTCATGGGTGAAGGCCCGATCCCATCCACCAAAATCGCGCTGGCCAAGTCCGGCCTCAAGCTTGACGACATCGGTGTCATCGAGTCCAACGAAGCCTTTGCCGCGCAGTCGTTGTCCGTTGCCAAGGTTCTCGGTCTCGACCCTAAGAAGACCAACCCCAATGGTGGAGCGATTGCGCTCGGCCACCCGATCGGCGCCAGCGGCACCGTGATCATCACCAAGGCCCTGTATGAAGCCCGCCGCATTGGCAGCAAGTACGCGCTGGCAACCATGTGTATCGGCGGTGGTCAGGGCATCACAACGATCTGGGAATTGATCTAGTCAAGATCCGATCTGTAAAAATAAAACAGGCCCGGCATCACCGGGCCTTTTTTTATCAATGCGGTCTACATGACGGCGGCCATTGCCTCGGCAACATACGCGACGTTCTTGGTGTTGAGGCCAGCGACGCACATCCGTCCCGAGCGCACAAGATAAACCGCATGCTGTTCGCGCAGTGTGTCGACCTGCTCCGGGGTCAGTCCGGTATAGCTGAACATGCCTTTTTGCTGCAGGAAGTAGTTAAAATTGCGGCCAGGGCAGCGCGCCGAGAGCACTTCATGGAGGCTTTTGCGCATGACTTTGATGCGATCGCGCATTCGAGCCACCTCGCCGTCCCATTCCCCAGCCAGTGCGCGGTCACCAAGAATTCGCGCGACCACCTGGCCGGCATGATTCGGCGGGCTCGAGTAATTTCGGCGAACCGTGAATTTGAGCTGTCCGAGTACCAGATCGGCTTGAGCCGCATTCGGGCAAACCACCGAAAGACCGCCGCAGCGCTCGCCATAAATCGAGAGATTCTTCGAGAACGAATTCGCCAGAAAGAAGCAACCCCCGGCGTCAGCAAAGCTTCGCACCACCCACGCATCCTCGTCGATGCCGACGCCAAAGCCCTGATAAGCCATATCGAAGAACGGAATCAGTTTCTTTTCCAGCAGCACCGGAAAGAGCTGCTGCCACTGCTCACGCGAAAGATCGACACCGGTCGGGTTGTGGCAGCAAGGGTGAAGCAACACGATGCTGCGCTCCGGCAATGAAGCAATCTTCGCCAGCATCTCGGGAAACAATACACCGCCGGTTTTAGAGTCGTAGTAGGGATAGTCGCTTACCTTGATACCGGCACCTTCAAACATGGAACGGTGGTTGTCCCAGGTTGGGTCGCTGACCCAAACACCGGCATCCGGAAAATAGCGCTTCAGCAAATCGGCGCCGACCTTCAAGGCGCCTGATCCACCTATGGTTTGTATGGTGGCGATGCGCTTTGATTTCACCGCTTCGCGGTCTGCGCCAAAAATCAATTGTTGAACGTGCTCACGGTAAGCGGCAAGGCCCTCCATCGGCAGGTAGGAGCGTGTCAAACCATCTGCAGCAAGCGAAACCTCTGTGCGCTTGACCAGATCGAGCAAGGGAATGCGACCGTCTTCGTCATAGTAAAGTCCGATACCCAGGTTGACCTTGTTCGAACGTGGATCCTTCATGAAGGTTTCCACCAGCGACAGGATGGGGTCGCCGGCATAGGCGTCGAGATGATTGAACATTGCTTGGGCTCCGGATCAGAAATTGATTGGCGGCAGGGTGGCCGCGCGAGCCCCGAATACTAGCAAGGAATCAGATGCGTCGCAGTTCGCGCCAGGGACTAGGTTCCGCTCTGGTAAATGTTCCAATCATGAATCTCCATGAATCGCTCCGGTTGGGGCAGGGCTCTGAAGCCCTGTTGCCGATAGAGTTCATGGGCGTCCACCGTAACCAGCAGGAGCCGCCGCAAACCCTGCAGTTCCGGATGCGCGAGGATGCACGAGACCAGCCATTTTCCCAAGCCTTTGCCTCGATACGGTTCGAGCACAAAGACATCGGCCAGATAGGCAAAGGTGGCTCGATCGGTCACTGCGCGCGCGAAGCCGATCTGGCGCGACGCATGGTACACGCCAAAACACAGTGAATTCGCTACAGCACGTTCCATGACCGGCCGCGGAATTCCCTTGGCCCAGTATGAGTTGTGGAGATAACCGTGGATGGTTTCGATATCCAGATCCTGCTGTCTGTCGGTCACCAGAAAATCATCGCGATTCCATTCCATGAGTCAAGTTCTCCTTGTGGATTGCGCGGTGCTTGCATTCGGATGGGGCGTCGTCAGTGACGACGATCACATAAAAGTCGGCGATGGCGGTACGGCGAATCTTGGCGGAACATACCGCCACAGCAGTACATCACGCAGCGCTGACGGCTTCCTTCTCTTGCAGGGCGCGCCACATGACTTTTCCGGTGGCCGACTTGGGCAGGGTTTCAGCAAACTCGACAATACGCGGGGACTTGTAGGCGGCCATATTCTGATGCGCCCAGTCGATGATGTCCTGCTCGCTGACCTTTCCGCGCTGTGCCTCCTTGATGACGACAATGGCCTTTACCGTTTCACCGCGATGCGAGTCTTTGGAACCAATGACACAGGCTTCCTGGATCGCCGGGTGCTGGTACATCAGCGATTCGACTTCGGCGGGCCAGACCTTGAAGCCGGAGGCATTGATCATGCGCTTGAGACGATCGACCATGAAGAAATAGCCGTCCTCGTCGACGCGGCCGAGATCGCCGGTACGGAACCAGCGTTTGCTCTCGATCTCGATAAATGCATTGCGGGTGGCTTCGGGATTGTTCCAGTAGCCGAGAAAGACCTGCGGACCGCGAGTAAGTATTTCGCCGACTTCGCCCACCGGCATTTCCTTGAAGGTATTCGGATCGACGACCATCGATTCGGTATCGGCAATCGGTATTCCCAGGCACTGCTTCTTGGCCCGGTCCGGCGGATTGATGTGGGAGGGTGCGATGGTCTCCGACAAGCCGTAGCCCTCGACATAGGTGATGCCCATGTCGAGCAATTTTTGCGCGATTGCCTCCGGCATCGCGGCGCCGCCGCCGCTCATGCGCGTAATCGTCGAAAGATCGTATTCGCCGATCTTCGGATTCATCAGAAAATCGATAATCATGGTCGGAATGGCCGTCCATGAGGTGACGCCGTAGCGTTCTATGCACTGCGCCGCGGCTTCGCGATCCCAGCGCGGCAGCAAAACTACGGTAGCGCCTACCTGCAGCGGCCCGCTCATGCTGCCCTGCATTCCAGTGACATGGAAGAACGGCAATACCGCCATATAAACCGCATCCTGCTGGATGCCGAACCACTGATAGCCGGCCATCAGGGTATGCATTGCCGTCCGATGGCTATGCATGCAACCCTTGGGTTGTCCTGTGGTCCCCGAGGTATAGGGCATCACGCACAGGTCGTCGGGCCCGACAGAAATCGGGCCGGGGCGCTGATTCTGCGCAAGCATGTCGGACCACAGCGTGACGCCGGAGTCATCGATGGCCTGCCGTGGCGCCTTGACGAAGTCCGGTACCTTGAGATCGGTCTCTGTCTTGAGGTAGTCGCTGTAGGCGGCAACGATGATCCTCTGCAGCCCATTGTCCTCGGCGCTTCCCAGCAGAGGTTTCATCTGCGGGTAGATGTCCTGCGCGACGATTGCTACGGCGGCGCCGCTGTCCTTGACGTAATGTCGCAATTCCGTGGTCATGTTCATCGGATTGACCGGGACGACCACGGCATTGGCCCGCAGGATGGCGTAATAGGCCAGCACGAATTGCGGGCTGTTCTGCATGTAGAGCAACACGCGGTCGCCCTTTTTCACACCACACTGCTGCTCAAGATAACCGGCTATGCGTTCTGCCTCGTCCTTGAACTCGGCGAAGCTGATCTTCGTGTCGTAGAACACCAGATACGGCTTGTTGGGATAGCGCCGTGCCGACACCTCGACGTTGTAGAACAGATCGGTTTCCGGAACGCTCAGGTGACGCGGCAGATCCGCGGGCCAGAAGGCGAAATGACGGTCGGACATGTGTTTCCTTTCGTATAACAAGCTTTACCACGGCGACACGGCGACACGGCGACACTGCGAACCCCTTGCATCGAGTTCAATCCTTTGCTTTTCGCCGTGTCGCCGTGTCCGCCGTGGTAACGATTTAACGGTCTTTCTTACTTGCCCAGGTAGCGCCCGAGTTCCTGTTTGGCGATGGCATTGCGATGGACTTCGTCCGGGCCGTCGGCAAAGCGCAGGGTGCGCGCCTGGGCATAGGCGGCAGCGAGCGGGAAGTCGTCGGAGACGCCGGCACCTCCATGCACCTGCATGGCCCAGTCGATCACCTGCAGCGCCATGTTGGGCGCGGCCACCTTGATCATGGCGATTTCCTGCTTGGCCACCTTGTTGCCGGCGGTGTCCATCTTCCATGCGGCATTCAGCGTCAGGAAGCGGGCCTGGTCGATCATGATGCGGGCTTCGGCGATGCGCTCGCGCGTGACGCCCTGGTCGGCGATCGGCTTGTGGAAGGCCACACGCTTGAGGGCGCGTTTGCACATCAATTCCAGTGCGCGTTCGGCCAGGCCGATCAGACGCATGCAGTGATGGATGCGGCCGGGGCCGAGGCGACCCTGGGCGATTTCAAAGCCGCGGCCTTCACCAAGCAGGATGTTCGAGACGGGAACCCGTACATCCTTGAAATCGACTTCGCCATGGCCATGCGGTGCGTGATCGTAGCCGAACACGCTCAGCGCACGTACGCGCGTGACACCCGGGGTGTCCATCGGCACCAGGATCATCGACTGCTGGTTGTGCCGGCTCGGATTGTCCGGGTCCGTCTTGCCCATGAAGATCAGAATCTTGCAACGCGGATCCGGCGCGCCCGAGGTCCACCACTTGCGGCCGTTGATGACGTATTCGTCTCCATCGCGCACGATACGAGCTTCGATGTTGGTCGCATCGGACGAGGCGACGGCGGGTTCGGTCATGGCGAAAGCCGAGCGAATTTTTCCTTCCAGCAACGGCATCAGCCATTCGTTGCGCTGGGCGTCGTTGCCGTAGCGCTCGATGGTTTCCATGTTGCCGGTGTCGGGCGCGGAACAGTTAAAGGCTTCCGGCGCGATATGCGAGCGACCCATGATTTCGCACAAGGGTGCGTATTCCAGATTGGTCAGCCCCGCGCCGCGTTCCGACTGCGGCAGAAACAGGTTCCACAGGCCCGCGGCACGGGCCTTGTCCTTGAGCTGTTCCATGACCACGGTCGGCACCCAGGGGTTGCCTTTGGCCCGATTGGCCTCGACCTCGGCGTGAAAGGCGTCCTCGTTCGGGTAAATGTGCTCGTCCATGAAGGCATTCAGACGCTTCTGTAAATCCTTGACCTTGGGCGTGTAATCGAAATCCATGATGTGTCCTCGTTTGTTGTTCAGTCTCTTATGATTCAAAACTATTACCACAGCGACACAGCGGTACAGTGAAAACACAAATATGCATTTGAACTTGATCTTCGCCGTGCCGCTGTGTCGCCGTGGTAAATGCTTGCCTGCTCAGTTGCTTGCCAGAAGACGTTCGACCTGACGCCAGGCTTCTTCGGCCAGTGGTCGGGTGCGCTTGCCGGTTTCGATGGCTTCGGTGCTCGAGGCGTTGCCTTGCAGGGCGCGCGCCATGATGCCTTGCAGAATTCCGGCCAGACGGAACATGTTGAAGGCCATGTAGTACTCCCACTCCAGCGGCGGGATCGGCGAGCGTCCGGTTCGCTGGCAATAGGCGGCGACGTGGTCGGCTTCCGAAGGAATGCCCAGGGCCTTGAGATCATGGCCGGCCAGTCCGCGAAACTGTCCGGGCGAAAGGCGCCAGGTCATGCAGTGATAGGCGAAATCGGCAAGCGGGTGTCCCAGGGTCGACAGCTCCCAGTCAAGCACGGCGAGGATGCGCGGCTCGGTGGGATGGAACACTGTGTTGTCGAGTCGAAAGTCGCCATGCACGATGCTGGTTTCGTCGCCGGGCGGAATATTCTGCGGCAGCCATTCGATCAGCTTGTCCATGGCCTCGATCTTTTCGGTTTCCGAGGCGCGGTACTGCTTGCTCCAGCGCGCCACCTGACGCTCCAGATACTTGTCCGGCTTGCCATAGTCACCCAGACCGACTGCCTGATAGTCCACCTTGTGCAGGGCGGCGATGACCCGATTCATTTCATTGAACGTGGCCGTGCGTTCGGCAGGACTCATGTCGGGAAGCGATGGATCCCACATGATGCGACCATCGACGCAATCCATGATGTAGAACATCGTGCCGATGACGCTGTCGTCCTCGCACAGCGCCCAGGTTTTCGCTACGGGAACATCGGTAGCGGCCAGTGCCGAGATGACCTTGTATTCGCGATCCACAGCGTGGGCGCTGGGCAACAGCTTGCCGGGCGGTTTGCGCCGCAGTACATACTTGCGCCGGGTATCGCGCAGCAGAAACGTCGGGTTGGATTGTCCGCCCTTGAACTTCTCCGCTAGCAGCGGCCCGGAAAAGCCTTCGACGTGCGCCGCCATCCATTCCGCCAGACGCTGGGTATCGAAAGCGTCCTGCGCGGTAATGGGGCGCGTGCCGGTGAATTTGTCCGTCATAGTTTTACCAGTTGCTTGCCGAAATTGCCGCCCTTCAACAAGCTGATGAAAGCAGCAGGTGCCGCGGCAAGTCCATCAGCAACCGTTTCGCGATACTTGATGCGGCCGGCAGCGACATGGCCGGCGAGTTCCTTGAGTGCCGGCGGCCAGCGACTGAGGTCGTCGGAGACGATGAAGCCTTGCATCCTGATGCGATTCACCAGTACCGATCCGATGTTCACCATCGGGTACGGTGCCGAGTTGTATTGCGAGATCAGCCCGCAAACCGCGATGCGCGAAAAGGCATTCATGCGGCCAAGCAGGGTATCGAAAATTTCGCCGCCGACGTTTTCAAACAGGCAGTCAATCCCCTTGGGTGTCGCCGCCTTGAGGTCGCCGCGCAGATTGCCGGCCTTGTAGTCGATGCAGGCATCGAAGCCAAGTTCGTCGACCACATAGCGGCATTTCTCTGCACCACCGGCGATGCCCACTGCACGCGCGCCGTGAATCTTCGCCAGTTGCCCCACCACACTACCCACCGCACCGGATGCCGAGGTGACCACCACGGTTTCGCCGGCCTTCGGTGCGCAAATGTCCATCAGGCCGACCCAGGCGGTGACACCGGGCATGCCGAGCGCCCCGAGATAGGCCGACAGAGGCACGGCGCTGGCATCGACTTTCTGCAAAGCGCTGCCGTCGGCGACGGCCCAGGTTTGCCAGCCCAACGCGCCGACCACGGTATCGCCGACCGCAAATTTTGGGTGATTGGATTTGATGACTTCACCGGCTGTGCCGCCCACCATGACTTCGTTGATCTCGACCGACTTCGCGTAGGACTTGGCATCCGACATTCGACCGCGCATGTAGGGGTCGAGCGACAGCCATCGGTTTCTGACCAACACCTGGTCCGGGCCGGGCTCGGGAATGTCGCATTCCTCAAGGCGGAAATTGCTTTCCTCTACCCAAGCGGTGGGGCGACTGGCGAGGACTATTTTCTGGTTCTTTTCCATCGGAATGTCCATTGTTATCTAGCGTTGAATTAAAAGTCGGCGCTGGCTCGCTTTGCGCGCCTGGGATTCCGCTTCGCGGGCAGGCGACGGCGATTGTCATGGTCAGGGGTCTTCTGCTTTGGCTTTGGCGACGCCTTCGCGGCGCAGTTTGAAGGTACCGAGTGACTTGGCGACCAGCTCACCGCTCTCGTCAAATGCCTCGCCCTCGCAGAAGTGTAGCGAACTGCCACCGCGCAGCAGTTTTCCTTCAGCGACGATGCGGCCTTTCGCCGAGCGCAAAAAGCTGATCGACATATCGACCGTCATCACACCGCCGCCGTGTTCTTGCGAAGTGCGTGCAGCAACTGCCATGGCGACATCAAGCATGGTCATGATGACGCCACCGTGCGAGACCTCGAAGCTGTTGAGCATTTCCGGTCGCAGTTCGAGCGAGATGCGCGAGCGTCCGCCCTCGGCCATCTCGGCCTTGACGCCGAGATGTTTGAGAAAGGGAACCTTGAGTCCGAAAAAATCCTGGCTGCTGGGCATTGCGTCGATATCAGAAGCTCAAACTGCCACCATCCACCGGCAAGGCATGACCCGTAATGTGGCGTCCGGCATCAGAGGCGAGCAACACGACAGTACCCTTGAGATCCTCGTCGCCGCCAACGCGTCCCAGGGCGGTGCCCGAGATGATCCGGTCGCCGAGTTTTTCCATGATGCCGCTGGCCATTTTTGAGGGAAAGAAGCCCGGGCAGATGGCGTTGACGTTGATGTTGTACTTGCCCCATTCGGCCGCCAGTGCGCGCACGAAATTCACGTCGGCGCCCTTGCTGGTGTTGTAGGCAATGGTTTGCATGTCCGGCGGATTGCCGCGCAAGCCGGCAATCGAGGCGGTGACAATGACCTTGCCCGACTTTTGCGGAATGAAGGCACGCTTGCCGACTTCGCGAGTCAGAAAGAACATGCCGTTGACATTGAGATTGATGACCTTCATCCAGGCTGCATCGGGAAAGTCTTCAGCGGGTGCGCCCCATGTGGCGCCGGCATTGTTCACCAGAATGTCTATCTTGCCGTATTGATCGAGAACAGCGCTGACAAGGGCGGGGATCTGGTCGAATTTCGACAGATCGTTGGTAATCGTCAGCACCTCGACGCCCTGCTTTTCAAGGTGAGCTTTCGCCTCCGCCAGTTCGTCGGCTTTGCGCGCGGTGATAACGAGCTTGGCACCCATCTCACCGAGAGCCTCGGCCATCTGCAAGCCCAGCCCGCGCGAGCCGCCCGTGATGATGGCAACCTTGCCGGTGAGATCGAATAGTTGTTTGACGCTCATGGAAATCCTTTCATAGATCGTTTACCACGGCGACACGGCGGGCACGGCGAATTCAAACAAATTTCTCGCAAGGTTTTCGCCGTGTCACCGTGTCGCCGTGGTTAAAGTTTTTT
>JAIPCF010000149.1 GCA_021738385.1 Sulfuritalea sp.
CTGGTGACGTTGATCAGCAGTTCCTTGAACAGCAGTTGCACCTCGGCGGGATGCTCCTTGAGGTAGCGCGCATAGACGAGCAGGTCCTCGATATTGTGCTGCGCCATCCGGCGTTCAATGCGCCGACCGATTGTGCTCTTCTTGTAAAGCGAAAAATCGTGACCCGTGCCACTGCGCACTTGCAGCAGAATCTGGTTCAAGCCTCCAATACGCTCCGGCGTCGAAATTCGATCGAATTTTTTGCGCAACGCCTGCTTGCGGGTCAATGCCATAAGCATTGCCGGCATCTCCGTCGCGGGTAAAACGTGAGTCGCATAGCCCGCGGCAATGGCGCTTTGCGGCATGCCGTCATATTTCGCGCTCGACGGCTCCTGCACCATGCAGACGCCTCCCGCGCCAAGGATGGCACGCAAGCCCAGGGTGCCATCCGTGGCGGTACCGGAAAGTATGACGCCGACTGAATTTTCTGCCTGATCTTCCGCCAGTGAGCGCAGAAAAGCATCGATAGGCATGCGCTGCCCGCGCGCCTGCTCCGGCACTGAAAGCTGCAGCACGCCATTAAGAATCGCCATCTCGCGATTGGGCGGGATTACATACACATGATTGGGAGCGACTACGACCTGATCCTGCGCCTCCACCACCGGCATGGCGGTACTGCGTTGCAGGATTTCCGTCAAAAGGCTTTCATGACCCGGATCGAGATGTGGTACCAGAACAAATGCCATGCCCGTATCCGCCGGGCAGGCGCGAAAAAAGCTCTCGAAAGCCTCCAGTCCGCCGGCTGAGGCGCCAATACCAATGATCGGCACGCCAGGGGACGTAATTTCAGGGGCGTCTTTCGCAGGGACTGCAGAGACCGCAGAGGCTTTTTTTTCAACTTTTCGGGTAACCACGGGCACCATCTCCTGAGCATCGCTATCCAGTCGAAAGCGCCATGAAAACCTTACGCGATCGCCAAAAACGCATTGATCAAACACTATACGCCGCTATGCAATTGGCGGACGAATACCCGATCGGCAAGCGGTATTTTGCCCTCGATGGGTGACGATGGCGCACAGGTTGGTATCGGGCAGTCACCGTCCGAATTTCCCGGGAAGGAGATGATCGAATTCCAATTCGCCGCCGGCTCAAGTTCGGGGCAGGCTATTTCGGCCGCGCCGTATGCTTTGGATTTCGCTGTGCGGGGTGGCAAAGTCTGCAAAGGCTCCCTATCGCTTCCCACACAGCTACCTTGACCGGGTACGAATCGGTCCCAATTTGCCGCATCGCAAGACCGGATCAGTCCACCGGAACCGAATGCAGCCTTTCATTTCCCTTCTTGGGCAGACGTACAGTCAATACCCCATTCTTGTAACTGGCTTCCGCCTTCTCTGTATCTACATTGCGAGGCAAAGGAATGCTGCGTCTGAAAGCGCCGTAAGCACGTTCCATAACGTAATAGGTACTGTCTCCACTTTCCCGTTCGTAGCGCTTGTGTCCGCTCAAGTGCAGCATGTTGCCGTCGATGACGATCTCGCAGTCCTCCTTTTGCATCCCGGGAATCTCCACCCGCACAAAAATATCCTTGTCAGTTTCCTCTACCTCGCCCGCCAGCAAGCTCCAGCGCGGGGCGGTCGCGAGGGGGCTGGCTTCCTGTTTCGTTTCGTCTTTGTTGTGAACAAAATGGGTAAGGGCGGCGCTGCTGCGGCTGAGCAGCTCGCGCCAACCTTCCGAAAGCCCCTCCCATGCATGATTGAGTTCACGACCAATCGACTTGCCTGCTTCCTTGATTGAATTCAGCATGTTCAGCCTCTTTTCCACACAAAGGGAAATATCATCAATGACATCAGCGTGCCAGGCCCACTGGCACGTGGCGCTGACAACTCAGGAGACGGCAATTCTGGAGGTTTTCGAGGGCGCTTTTTTGGGCAGCACGGCCTCGAGCACGCCGTCACTGTATTTGGCCTTTGCCGCTCCCTGCTCCACCTCTTTGTCGAGTGAGAAACTGCGCGCCACCTGTCCATAATAGCGCTCGCTATGGACAACTTTTCCGCCATTCTTCTTTTCGGTTTCTTTCTTCACCTCGGCGCTGATCGATACAAGCTTGCCGTCTACCGTGATGTGAATGTCTTCTTTCTTGACTCCTGGTATTTCAGCCTTGACCGTGTAGGCCGTGTCATCTTCGCTCACTTCCAGTTTCATCTGCGGAGCGGGTGTCACCCCCTGAAACATGGGGCGAACCATGAAGCCCTTGAACAGGCTGTCAAGGTCGCCAAGCGGATCGACACGTGTCAGTTCGTTGAGGGGATCAAAACGAGTGATATTTGCCATGATGATTTCTCCTTGCCAAATGGATACCAACCGAAACGGTGGCGTTGCGCATGGGGCATGAAGCGCTAAGCGCCGTTTCGTGACTGTGACTCGACTTCAACTTCAGCCTGCAGCCAATCCGAGACTTCGTCGCCGGGTGCAAAACCGCGCTTTTCGGCTCGAAAATAGGCCGCTTCGGCGATCAATTGCTCACGGGAGCAATTGCTGCTGGCTGCCGAAAATCGGGAACTCTCCGGACTTCGAGTGGGCTTCGCTTTCCCATTGCTTTTGATTTTCTTCACGACATCATTGCTGGTTTTCATTTTCGTCTCCTGGGATGCCCTCATATGGGTGAAACACAAAATTGGCAATGAAAAACTATAGTCACCTTCATACAAAGGAAGCTCAGATTTCATCTGCCGGCTTTCTCATCAGCAAACAATGATCGAGCGAGCGCCCTTTCAACAGATTCTGACTACCGTCGGCAATGCAGCCACTGGCAGGAAGAGAGCCTGTTCCCGCTGAATCTGATTGATTGTCCAAGTTCACTTCAACTTGATCTCCGGAATTCAGGAATACGCATGCGGCGCCGCTTCCGGCTTGCGCACATTGAGGAGAAACATCTCCTGAGTGCCTGACGAAACCTGAGCCAGTTTGATTTCGAGCACGAATCCGCGACCATCGGAATCGATCGCTTCAAATTGCCGCCACGTGTCGTCTGCGCAAAGATGGACGAGATAGCGCTGACTAAAACTCGGCGAACTGCCCTCGAAGCAAAGCCCCCGAACTAGCTCTGAAATCCGCTTTCCAATCAGGTGGACTTGACGTGCTCCAAACAAGGATTCCGAGGGCTTCCCACAGCTGAGGATTTTGCCCAGCCGGTCCAATAGCAAGGTGCCCGACTCAACATCCGGGATCGCGGCAAGATGCCGTTTGTCCTGGCTTGATCCCGGGTGCAGATGCATTGTCTGGCTCTGTCCAGGCATGACTCTCTCCATCTGTTTGCAGCGTAACGAGTTACGTGGCCGAGCAGCGATGAACCAGCCGCCGGGATGCCCAAAACATACCTTGAGCAAAAACCAAAGAACATACTCAGGTCTCCGTATTCTTGATACCAAGAAACGGGTATGTACTTGAAGGACGGCGGCGGCCATCGATACCCACTGCTCGGTGTAGGCGAATTTTCGAATCCAAAGAGAATTTGGTGCTTCTGGCGGATTGAGTCGTTTGAACCAGATCGGCCTTTGACGGTGGCTCTAGTGCAATGTTGCAGGCAACGAGCGACTTATGAACCAGGTTTCGTCATTCCCGCGAAAGCGGGAATCCAGCGGCGTTCGCTGACAAAGGTACTGGGTTCCCGCTTCCGCGGGAACGACGGGTTCCTTTTCAGTGTTCCGTCAAGAATGCAACACCGCACTAGCTCAAGCCATGCGGCGCAATAAAAAAACGCCCCTGATTAGGGCGTGTTCTCATTCAGGCGGCGGCTGCGAAGGAGCTTGCCTGGATGCAGGGCAAGGCGGGAGGAGCGCCGTTGGGTTGTTCCCAACAAGCGACGACTAACGCCGCCATGCGGCCAGGCAAGCCCTTCCCGAAGGGTTGCGCAGGAAGGCGCGTCTGCGGCGTTGCACCGCTTGCCCACAGATGGCTGTGGGCGGCGCGCCGCGCCTTGCATCCATCGCCTTCCTGACGCAACGCAGCTCGCCGACTGAATGAGAACACGCCCTAGTGCCAGGGGCGTTCGTAACGACAGCCGGATGCGAGAACGGCCGGCGCGGAATGCTTACTCGCGACGCGAGGGCCGACGACCCGGTCGCATCCGCTCCCTGTAAAGATCGCGCCCTGCTTCATGTACATCGCGACGCAACTGACGACGTTCCTCGACAGAAAGGCGCTGATTCTGGCGAGCTTCAAGCGCTTCGCGTGTGTCACGCTGATCACCTCGCTGTTCCGCCGGGAACATTCGTTGCGGGGCGTCACCGATGCTGCGCTGCTTTTGAGCACGATGCGGCCCTTGTGCCGATGCGCTGGCTACCACCAGCCACAGCACACTGGCAACGGTTGCCGCGCTCATCCATTTCGCCCTGCGCTTTGCCTTCACCGACTTCTCTCTATCGCGATCAATGAAGGATATTGTAGACCTGCTCACCGGCGATGCGACTGACTTCCATCAGTTGATCGATGCCGGCTTGCGGCGCAGAGCCCCACAATGCCAGTCCGGCAGCCAGTGCAATGCTGAAAAATAGTGCTTTCATGATGGCCTCCAGTTTTGATTTGCATTTTTTGTCGCGCTTTTCAGGCACGCTTGCATTCTGGAAAGAGGCTGTAAGCCAATTGTTGCGCTCAGGCTGGCTTTGTAATTGTTTGTAAAGGCCACTGGCAGGATGCCCGCGATCCGGCTAGCATTTGGGCCATGAACGAAACCAAAAACAAGATTCTTGTCGTCGATGACGACCTGCGGCTGCGCCAGTTGCTTGAGCGCTATCTCTCCGAACAGGGTTTTACGGTCAAGGCCGTACCCGACGCGCCGGGCATGGATCGAGCGCTGGAGCGCGAACTTTACGATTTGATCGTGCTCGATCTGATGCTGCCAGGCGAAGACGGGCTGGCCATCTGCCGCCGCCTGCGCGGCGTCGCCAATCCGGTGAGCATCATCATGCTGACAGCCAAGGGCGACGAGGTGGACCGCATCGTCGGCCTCGAAGTGGGTGCCGACGATTACCTGCCAAAGCCATTCAGCCCGCGTGAGCTGGTGGCGCGCATTCATGCCGTATTGCGCCGCCGCACCGCCCCGCCGCCACCCGGCGCGCCAGCGATTACCGAAGAAAGCGTTGAATTCGGCAAGGTGACAGTCAATCTGGCGACGCGTGAATTAGTGCGAGACGAAGTAGGCACGCTGCTCACCTCGGGCGAGTTCGGTCTGTTGCGTGTGCTGCTTGAGCATCCGCGACAGCCCATGAGCCGCGACAAACTGATGGAGCTGGCACGCGGTCGCGAGTATGAGGTTTTTGATCGCGCCATCGATGTACAGATTTCCCGACTGCGCAAGCTGGTCGAGGAAGACCCCGGCAAGCCCAGATACATTCAAACGGTGTGGGGTTTCGGCTACGTCTTCGTCCCCGACGGCAAAAAGCACGAGTGATTTCAGCATGAAACTGCTGCCGCGCTCCTTGCTGTGGCGCACCTTCGTGTTCGTTTCCTTGTTGATGCTGCTCTCGGTAGTGGCCTGGTTCGCCATTTTCCGCAGCTACGAGCGTGAACCACGGGCACGCCAACTGGCGCAGGCCGTTGTCAGCATCGCCAATCTGACGCGCGCGGCCTTGATCTCCGCTCGCCCGGAAGCGCGTCGCGATTTTTTGCGTGACCTGTCCGAGCGCGAAGGCATTCGCATTTATCCAGCCGATGCGACTGATCGGGTGGCGCGACTTCCCGACAGTGCTTTGCTGCGACGAGTGGAGGAACTGGTCAAAAACCAGTTGGGACCGGCCACCCGCGTGAGCATGGAAAGAGAAGGCGAGCGCGCTTTGTTTGTGAGTTTTCGCATCGACGACAGCGAAGAAGGCACGTACTGGCTGGCCTTGCCACCCGAACGCATTGAACGCGTATTTCCACTGGGCTGGCTCGGTTGGGGCGTCGCCGCACTGTTGCTTTCCTTGTTGGGCGCCTGGCTGATCGTGTTCCGGATCACGCGGCCACTGAAAGCCTTGCAACAGGCCGCACGAAAAGTCGGCGCTGGCGAGACGGCACCCCGACTGGATGAATCGGGTCCCACCGAGTTGGCGACGGTGGCCCATGCCTTCAATCAGATGAGTGCCGACCTGGAACTGATCGACCAGGACCGAGCCTTGATTCTGGCCGGAATTTCGCATGATCTGCGTACGCCGTTGACACGTTTGCGCATGGGCATTGAGATGGCCGCTGACGAAGGTTTGCGCGAAGGCATGTCCGCCGATGTCGAGGAAATGGATAAAACCATCGGCCAGTTTCTCGACTTTGCCCGCTCTGAAGGGGGTGAGGCGCCGCAGGACGTCGACATCGCCGCTTTGCTCGCAGAGATCGCCACGCAATACCGGCGGCGCGGATTCAAGGTGACAACAGCCATGCCGTCACCGCCAACGCCAGCAGCTACGGGTGCGCGGACTGTCAGGCCGCAAGCGCTGCGCCGCGCCATCAACAATCTGATTGACAATTCGCTGCGCTATGCCGGCAGCAAATCACCTGTTGAACTACTGCTCGGCGCCCCAAGCGGTGAGCTGTGCATTGAGGTTCACGACGCAGGCCCCGGCATTCCGGATGAGGAAGTCGAACACATGAAGCGCCCCTTTACCCGGCTGGAAGCCGCTCGCAGTAATGTGACGGGCGCCGGCCT
>JAIPCF010000150.1 GCA_021738385.1 Sulfuritalea sp.
CGCCCTTCATTCCACTGTGGCTCTCCTTGCTAGACATGCGCTATCTCAACCAGCGGGCGCATCGTTTGAACAACGCCAAGCTGGTCGCGTTCTTGGGTAGCGAGCCGCAGATACCTCTGGCAAATGCTATCGCGGCAGCCGTGGAGGATTTGTTTCCATCAACACAGACGTGTGCCGGGCATGCAAGCAAATTGGAACTGAAAGGAGAAGCTTCTTGAAGCGACGCGACTTCATACGCGTGATGGGGGGCGGGATTGCATTGGCAGCGACGGCAGGTGGCATGTCGGCGTGTTCTACGCGCTACCCGGATGCTGTACTCGAGGCGTGGAATGGCCCGGACGATGCTCTGGGTCTGCCGATGTGGGCGGTGGCCTACGCGATACTGGCACCGAGCTCCCACAATCGGCAGCCGTGGTTGGTCGATTTGCGGGAAAGCAATTCCATCAGCCTGCACGTCGACCGCGAGCGCATGCTGCCGATGACCGATCCGTGGTTTCGTCAGATCACGGTGAGTCAGGGGGCCTTCATCGAATCTTTGCTGATCGCCTTGAAAGAGCGAGGCGTCGCGCCGCAACTCCAGTTGTTTCCAGAAGGTGAGTTCGCACCGCGTGAGGTTGATGATCGACCTGTGGCAAGAATCATTTGGGAAAGTCGCAGCGCAACGCTGGCTAAAGATTCTTTGTTCCCGCAGTTGTTGCGAAGACAGACGGCCAAGGTCGCCTACGACACGGCGCGCCCAGTAGCGGAGAGTGTTTTGGAGCAACTTCGTTCAGCAGTAGCTGGTTTCGAAGTCGGCTTTGGCGGTACGGTGAGTGCCGATCGTGTCGCGCCGCTGCGCAGCCTGTGTCTGGATGCTGCCAAGGTTGAGATCAATACCGGGAGAACAATAATGGAAAGCACGCGACTGATGCGTATTGGACCTGAAGAGATTTCACGCCATCGCGACGGCATCAGCATCAATGAGCTGGTGCCGCGCATCGCCGACGCACTGGGTGCTTTCGACCGCAGCCAGCCGCCTGCGGAGGGTAGTGTGGGTTACAACAAGGCTATCGAACGCTTTGAACAACACAGTCTTAGTGCCATGGGGTTTGTCTGGCTGACAACTGCCAGCGCACGTCATCTTGCAGTTGGAAGCTCGCGCAGCGCTGAAGTGAATGCGGGTCGAGCCTACATACGACTACAACTCAAGGCCACCGAGCTTGGACTGCAAATGCACCCGATGAGTCAGGCGCCACAAGAGTTTGAGGAGATGAAGCCACACTATGATCACCTGCACCAGTTACTGCTTGGCAGGCCGGCGGCCGAGGAAACTATTCAGATGTTTTGCCGGATCGGCTATTGCGAAAACCAGCAACATTCGCCGCGACGTTCGCTGAAGGATTTCGTGAAAACCTGAGTTGGATGCAAAAGTCGGCGCTGGCGATACGGCGTGATGCGCTTTGTCTGAGAAGACTCGCCGAACAAAAGGATTCCGCCCAAAAGGAAACGCCGCACCCGGAACAGGGTGCGGCGTCTTCTATCGCCCGCAATGGAGATAGCCGGATTGCTTAGTGGAACTGCTCTTCTTCGGTCGAACCGGTCAGCGCCTTGACGCTGCTGGTACCACCCTGGATGACGGTGGTGACGTCGTCAAAGTAGCCGACACCGACTTCCTGCTGATGGGATACGAAGGTGTAACCCTTGTCGCGGGCAGCGAATTCGGGTTCCTGCACCATCTCGACATAGTGCTTCATGCCTTCACCCTTAGCATAGGCATGGGCGAACTGGAAGCTGTTGTACCAGTTGATGTGAATGCCGGCCAGGGTGATGAACTGATACTTGTAACCCATGGCTGACAGCTCGTCCTGGAATTTGGCGATGGTCTTGTCGTCAAGGTTCTTCTTCCAGTTGAATGACGGCGAGCAGTTGTACGACAGCAGCTTGCCGGGGGAGGCGGCTAGTACCGCCTGGGCAAATTCGCGGGCGAATCCAAGATCCGGTTTGCCGGTTTCGCACCACACCAGATCGGCGTAGGGAGCGTAGGCGACGCCGCGGCTGATCGATTGCTCGAGGCCGTTCTTGACGCGGTAGAAGCCTTCCTGGGTGCGCTCACCGGTGAGGAAGGGCTTGTCATTGTCATCGTAGTCGGAAGTGATCAGGTTGGCCGCCTCGGCATCGGTACGCGCAAGCACGATGGTCGGGACGCCCAGGACATCGGCAGCAAAACGCGCAGCGATGAGTTTTTCAACAGCTTCCCGCGTCGGCACCAGCACCTTGCCGCCCATGTGACCGCACTTCTTGACGGCCGCGAGCTGGTCTTCAAAGTGCACGCCTGCGGCGCCCGAGACGATCATATTTTTCATCAGCTCGAAGGCGTTGAGCACACCGCCGAAACCGGCCTCGGCATCCGCCACGATGGGCAGGAAGAAGTCGACGTATTCCTTGTCACCGGGATTAATGCCGCGCGACCACTGAATTTCGTCGGCACGAATGAAGGTGTTGTTGATGCGGCGAACCATGGTCGGTACCGAGTCGTAGGCGTAAAGCGACTGGTCGGGGTACATGGTTTCCGAAGTGTTACCGTCGGCGGCGACTTGCCAGCCGGACAGGTACACCGCTTCCAGGCCAGCCTTGGCCTGCTGCATGGCTTGTCCTGCGGTGATCGCGCCGAAGGCATTTACGTAGCCTTTTTTGGCGCCGCCATTGACCAGATCCCACAGCTTTTCCGCGCCTCGCTTGGCGAGTGTGTGCTCGATCTGTACGGAACCGCGCAGCCGCACGACATCCTCTGCGCTATAGCCGCGCTTGACGCTTTTCCAGCGCGGGTTTTCTTTCCAGTCTTTTTCCAGGGCGGCGATTTGTGCTTTGCGGTCAGTCATGTTCAATCCTCTGAAGGGTCGTTGTCGAAGGGGTGCTCCAAGCCGGAGCAGACTCAACAGTATAAAGAGGATTTTGCGTTGCAGCAATAGTCTTATATAAGACTTGGAAAAAAATATTGCAACAACTAAACAATAGCTTGCCCAGTATTTCCCACTATGCGAGATAAGCTTTGTTCTGGTGAAACGCTAAAGCTTTGTTGATATATGTCTTATATAAGACTTAGGTTGCGTGGAGCGCTGTTTCGCTCACGATGACGCCATCCTCGTCCGCGTAAAGCCATTCGCCGGGCTTGAAAGTGACTCCGCCGAAGCTTACCGGGATATCCGCCTCACCAACATTTTTCTTGACTGTTTTCATCGGATGGGTATCGATTGCAAATACACCAATGTTCATTTCACCAATCGCGCGCGAGTCTCGAATGCAGCCATAGACAATAACGCCGGCCCAGCCGTTCTTGACCCCCAGGGCCGCCAGTTGATCGCCAACAAGCGCTCGGCGCAGGCTACCCCCGCCATCAATTACCAGCACGCGATCCTCACCGGGAGACTCCAGGGCTTTTCTAACCAGAGAATTGTCTTCAAAAAGCTTCAGCGTGGCAATACGCCCAAAAAAGGCGCAGCGACCGCCGAAACTATTAAACATGGGTTCGACGACGCGCACCCTGTCTTCATGCGCGTCGCAAAGATCAGTGGTTAGCAAGTCCATGGGATAGAACCTTACAATGATTCAGATCGAGTAGCCGGCAGCGCCGGTGAGCGATCTGTCAAGTCTAAAGTGGTGTGGCGATGGGTGGCGCTGCCTTTGCCTCTTTTTCGAAACTGAGTACCACTTTTTCGTGCTCGTCGAGGTCGATAGTCACGCGACCGCCGTGAACCAGCTTGCCAAACAACAGTTCGTCGGCCAGCGCAGAACGGATCGTGTCCTGGATCAGGCGCGCCATCGGGCGAGCGCCCATCTGCGGGTCAAAGCCCTTTTCACCCAGCCAGGCACGCAAGGCATCGGTAAAGATGGTTTCGACCTTTTTCTCATGAAGCTGTCCTTCCAGTTGCATGAGGAACTTGTCTACCACGCGCAGAATGATTTCCGCATCCAGGGCGCGGAATGAAATGATCGCATCCAGCCGGTTACGGAACTCAGGCGTAAACATGCGCTTGATGTCGGCCATTTCGTCGCCTTGACCTTTGTTGGTCGTGAAGCCCATGCTGGTTTTTTGCAGGGCTTCGGCACCGGCGTTGGTCGTCATTACAATCACCACGTTACGGAAATCAGCCTTCCGGCCGTTGTTGTCGGTCAACGTGCCATGGTCCATCACCTGCAACAGGATATTGAACACTTCGGGATGAGCCTTCTCGATTTCATCCAGCAGTAGCACGGCGTGCGGCTTCTTGGTCACCGCCTCGGTAAGCAATCCACCCTGATCGAAGCCCACATAGCCTGGAGGCGCACCAATCAGCCGGCTTACGGCGTGGCGTTCCATATACTCGGACATGTCGAAACGAATCAGCTCAATGCCCATGCCGTAGGCAAGTTGCCGGGCCACTTCGGTTTTACCAACGCCTGTCGGTCCAGAGAACAGGAAGCTGCCTATGGGTTTCTGTGGATCGCCAAGTCCTGAGCGAGACATCTTGATGGCCTTGGCAAGCGCATCAATCGCCGCTTCCTGGCCGAAAACCATGTTTTTCAGATCGCGATCGAGGTTCTTCAATGCCGAGCGGTCATCGGCCGAAACATGCTGCGGCGGAATACGCGCGATCTTGGCGACGATGTCCTCAATCTCCAGTTTTCCAATAGTCTTCTTCTGCTTCGATTTGGGCAGGATGCGTTGGGCTGCTCCGGCTTCATCGATAACGTCAATTGCCTTGTCCGGCAGGTGGCGGTCGTTGATGTACTTGGCGGCGAGTTCCGCGGCGCTGGTGATGGCGGCGGCCGAGTATTTGACGCCGTGATGCTCTTCAAAGCGTGATTTGAGACCGCGCAGAATGGATACGGTTTCGTCCACCGATGGCTCGTTGACATCGACTTTCTGGAAGCGACGCGACAGTGCATGATCTTTTTCGAAGACGCCACGAAACTCGGTGTAGGTGGTGGCGCCGATGCATTTAAGCGCCCCGGAAGACAAGGCCGGCTTGAGCAGGTTGGAAGCGTCCATGGTGCCGCCCGACGCCGCTCCGGCACCAATCAACGTATGAATTTCATCAATGAACAGGATGGAATTCGGGTTGTCCGCCAGTTGCTTCAGAACGCCCTTCAGGCGCTGCTCGAAGTCGCCGCGATACTTGGTACCCGCCAGAAGCGATCCCATATCCAGGCAATACACCGTGGCGTTGGCCAGAACCTCGGGTACCCGTCCTTCGACAATGTGACGGGCCAGACCTTCGGCAATCGCCGTCTTGCCGACGCCGGCTTCTCCGACCAGCAAAGGGTTGTTCTTGCGGCGTCGGCACAAGGTCTGAATGACGCGCTCCAGTTCCCTGTCGCGGCCAATGAGCGGATCGATTTTGCCGGTCAGCGCCAATTGATTCAGATTCTGTGTGAAATTTTCCAGGGCGCCACCTTTTTCCTGCGTTTCGCCTTCGGTTTCGGCGTGTTCTTCTTTGGCTCCGGATTGCGGCGTCTTGGTGATGCCGTGAGAAATGAAATTCACCACGTCCAGTCGCGAGACATTCTGGCGCTGCAAAAAGAAGACGGCGTGCGAGTCCTTTTCACCGAAGATCGCCACCAGCACATTCGCTCCGGTGACTTCTTTCTTGCCACTTGACTGCACGTGCAGGATGGCACGTTGAATTACGCGCTGAAAACCAAGCGTCGGCTGTGTGTCAATTTCATCAATTCCGGCAACCGTTGGCGTATGTTCGTTGATGAAGGTCACCAGTTCCTTGCGCAGGGCTTCAATATCTCCAGCACAGGCGCGCAGAACTTCCGCAGCGGAAGGATTGTCCAGCAACGCCAGCAGAAGATGCTCGACGGTAATGAACTCATGGCGTTTTTGCCGGGCTTCGACAAAAGCCATGTGCAAGCTGACTTCGAGTTCCTGGGCAATCATCAGTTTTCCTCCATCACGCAAGCCAGCGGGTGCTGGTGCTGACGTGAAAATTCACTTACCTGCTCAACTTTCGTCGCGGCAACGTCGTGAGGATATACCCCGCATGCACCCTTGCCTTCGCGGTGTACCTTGAGCATAACTTGCGTCGATTGCTCACGCGACAAACCAAAAAACTTTTGCAGCACAATTACGACGAAATCCATAGGAGTGAAATCGTCATTTAACAGTAATACTTTATACATAGGCGGCGGTTTGGTGCGACTTTTCTCCGGCGCCAATGTAGCTCCGCCTTCCGGCCCGACTTGCTTGCGTGTAACCATGCTTTAATTCTAATTGGAATCCTACATAGTTCAACACCGCGAAAAAGAGGGGAATAGCGTAGCGAACCCGATGTACTTTGGTACGGGTGTCAAATAAACAAGGGGTAAACATGTGCGATGCAACATCGAAAGTTGTTGACGCTGCATGACAATGTGCGTAAAACGCGAACGGTGTTTAGTTCAAGTTCCCCCGCAGTGACCTACGGTCGTCTCACAGTCTGTCAAATTGCAGCTCCTCTGAATCGCCCCTTGGCCCCCTCTGCTATCCCGAAATTGAGCTTTAAACATGCCCCGGCCGGGGTGCGGCGTTTTGCAGCCCGCAGCGGTGGCCGATTTGTTCGTTTTGATTAAGGAAAAAGTTACATGGCAACTGGTACAGTTAAATGG
>JAIPCF010000151.1 GCA_021738385.1 Sulfuritalea sp.
CGCCGCCGGAGCGGCGGCGGGTTTTCCGGCCAGTGCCGGTGTTGGTGCTGGCGCCGCACGCTTCATGCCGAAGGATCGGCTGCCGCCAAATCGCTTGGCTTCAGCCTCTGGAACGACCAGGGCCAGACAAACTACGGCCATAAATACCGAAATCACGAGGTTTTTCATTTACCCATACTCCTTGTCAAAATTTGTAAGCGCGATGCAGCGCGACAACACCAGCAGTCATGTTGAAAACTTCGACTCTTTCGAGTCCGGCTTGTTCCATCAGGGCTTTAAGCGCGGTCTGATCCGGATGCATGCGGATGGATTCCGCGAGGTAGCGATAGGATGCTCCATCCCCCGCGATTTTCTGGCCCAGCCAGGGCAGCAACTTGAAAGAGTAGGCATCGTAGACCTTTTCCAGCGGTTTCCACACCTTGGAAAACTCGAGCACCAGCAGTCGCCCGCCAGGCCGTAGCACGCGATGCATTTCCGCCAGCGCCTTGTCCTTGTGCGTCATGTTGCGCAGGCCGAATGCTACGGTGACGATATCGAAATGATTGTCGGGGAAGGGCAGTTTTTCTGCGTCGCACTGCGCCACCGGTGCCAGAACACCCTCGTCAAGCAGGCGATCACGACCGACGCCAAGCATGGCGTTGTTGATGTCGGTGAGCCAGACTTGGCCGCCAGTCTTGTCAAACGCGCCGACACGTCTGGCAAAGGCCGAAGACAGGTCAGCCGTACCACCGGCGACATCGAGCACACGCTCTCCCGGTCGCGGTGCAGCAATTTCGATAGTGAATTTCTTCCAAAGACGATGCAATCCTGCTGACATGAGATCGTTCATCACGTCATACTTTTGTGCAACCGACGAGAAAACGCCAGCTACGCGTTTGGCTTTCTCGCGTTCGTCGACGGTCTCAAAGCCGAAATGGGTTTCTGGCATCGTTGTCCGGGGTGGTCGTCTAGTGGTTTCCGCAACCGCCGGATGATTTCGGCGGCACTTTGGTCGAGTCTATATCGCGGCTGGCACCGGCTTTTTCAAGTCGTTCAAGGTATTCGGCCCAAAGCGCATCTTGATTGGAGCCGAGATGGTGGAGCCAGTCCCAAGAGTAAATACCGGTATTGTGGCCATCCGAGAAGGTCGGCTGCACCGCGTAATTGCCGACCGGCTCCAGCGCAGTGATTTCGACATTGCGCTTGCCGGTTTGCAGTGTTTCCTGCCCCGGGCCATGGCCGCGTACTTCTGCAGATGGACTGCAGACCCGCAGGAACTCGGCGGGTAGCTGATAGTGGCCGCCGTCGTCAAAGCTCAGCTCGAGTGTGCGGGATTTTTGGTGCAGCGTGATTTCAGTGGGGATCGGAGTCTTGGGGTCGAGACCGGCCATGGTGACAGCTCCTAGGTTGGGGCCGCTATCATAACGTACCCGGGACGGAGGGGTCGTGTCATGGAACCGTCATCAAGCTGCAATAGACTGAGGTCTGGAAGACACTGTGAAAAGCCTATGTCCGCGACAATTCTGGTAGTAGAAGACGAGCCATCGATTCAGGCGCTGATCGAGGTGAATTTGCGCCGCGCCGGACATGCCGTCCAGCTTGCGGCGGATGCAGAAACTGCACGCCGAATGGTGCGCGAAGCGCTACCTGATCTGGTGCTGCTCGACTGGATGTTGCCGGGCATGAGTGGCGCCGATTTTGCCCGCTCATTGCGCAGCGAGGCGCGTACCCGAACACTGCCGATCATCATGCTGACGGCGCGTGCCGAAGAGCGCGACAAGATCGAAGGCCTGGAACTGGGCGCTGACGACTATGTCACCAAACCGTTCAGTCCGCGCGAGCTGGTGGCACGCATCAAGGCAGTCTTGCGCCGCCATGCGCCGCAAGCCACCGAGGATGTGGTTGAGCATGGCGGCTTGCGGCTTGATCCGGTGACACATCGGATCAGTGCTGGGGACGCAGATGTAGCTCTAGGCCCAACCGAATTTCGTCTGCTGCACTTTCTTATGACTCACCCAGAGCGCGTACATAGTCGGGCGCAATTGCTGGATCAGGTCTGGGGCGATCATGTGTTTGTCGAGGAGCGCACGGTGGATGTGCATATCCGCCGCCTGCGCGCTGCCCTTGAGGCGGGAGGGCACGATGCTCTGGTCCAGACCGTGCGCGGCAGCGGCTACCGGTTCTCGGCGACGTGAATGCGGTAGTCGTCGAGCTTCTGGCGGCAATCGCGCTGGTGGCTTTGGCAAGTCTGTCGGGCTGGATCGCGGCTGGAGCATCGGGCGCGGAACTGATGGCTTTTTTTGCGCTCGGTTTATTTTTTTTGCGCCAACTCTGGATGGTCTTGCGCTTGACGCGTTGGGCACGCAGCCCATTGGGTACCCCGACGCCAAGCGCACATGGCGCCTGGGGCGTGATTTTCGATTTACTGCATCGTCGCGGACGGATGGCCAGTGCCGAAAGGGAGCAGGCAACCCTGGAGCTCGACCGTTTCCGTCGCGCGGCGGAGGCATTGCCAGATGGAGTCATGATTCTCGACGGCCACCGGGCCATCGAGTGGATGAATTTGCAAGCCGAGGCCTGCCTGGGTCTCAAGGCCTCAATCGATACCGGCAGCAGAATCACACATTTGCTGCGCGAACCGGAATTTCTCACCTACCTGGACGACCCGGATCATCGTGGCCTGCCACTTGAACTGCGCACGCAGCGCAACCCCGGTCGTTGCCTACAGGTTCAGGCGGTTCCATTTGCGGCGGGACGCATCTTGCTGTTGGTACGCGATGTGACTCAGCTGCAAATGCTTGCGACCATGCGGCGCGATTTCGTCGCCAATGTTTCACATGAGCTGAAAACCCCACTGACAGTGACGCTGGGCTTTGTCGAGACGGCGCTGGACGCGCTGGAGGATACGCCGCCAAAGGAGATAGCGCAGTATTTGCAAACCGCCGCCGAGCAGGCGCAGCGAATGCAGCAACTGATCAATGATCTGCTCACCCTCTCATCGCTGGAAACCGATTCGCCGCCACCGCTGGAGGACCCGGTGGATGTGACGACCTTGCTGGCCGATATTCGCCAGGAAATCGAAGCGCTTTCGGCCGGGCGCCATCAAATTCAGCTGGAAAACCAGGGGCCGCGGGAATTGCTGGGCAGCGCCCGGGAATTGCGTTCGGCCTTTGCCAATCTGGCGGGAAATGCAGTGCGCTACAACCCGGAAGGCACCGAAATCGTTCTGCGCTGGGGCGCTGAAGTCACCGGCGGCGCGAGGTTTTCGGTGAAGGACAGCGGCATCGGCATCGCCAAGCAGCACCTGCCCCGCCTTACCGAACGCTTTTATCGGGTGGATCGAGGTCGGTCACGTGACGATGGTGGTACCGGTCTTGGGCTGGCTATCGTCAAGCATGTTCTCGAGCGGCATCAGGCCGTGCTGCAAATTGAAAGCGAGCTGGGCCAAGGCTCCTGTTTCAGTGCGGTTTTTCCGCCCCACCGGCTTCAGTCATGAAAATTGCATCGCTCGAATTCAATGCCGCGATCGACAACCCGGAATAACCTCAGCACCCGTATTTTTTCATCGGCCATGACTTCAATGCTGCGATCAAGGCGAAAAGTTCCGGGGGGCAGAACTACCGTGGCTGGCTCTTTCAATGCGGGAATTTCGGGCAGCATGAATCCCTGACGCCAGGCGCTTTTCGGCCCACTGGTTTCCACCGGCCGAACCGCCACCGGCTGGGTTTCGCCAGGAAACAACTGAACACCAGCAACCAGGGCATCTTCGCCTTCGCGCAATGCCCAGCGCACACAGCCCAAAGTGAAGCGCGGGCCATCCGGAGTTTTGATGGCGATAGTCATCCCGGCGCCAATGCGCACGCCGCTCTTGAGCGGCCTCGAGATGCGCATCCCGGCGGCCGACTCGTCGAGCAGTTTCCAGGTCTCCAATCGTGATTCGTCTATGACGGCTTTGCTTTCCGAACTATGGCTACGTTCGCCAAAAGTTTCGAATTCCTCCCGCTCGCGGCGCAAGGTCGAATCGCTGCGGGTCGGTGCACGAAATACCTTGCCACCCGAGAAATGGTGATGCACGGGCTCAAAGCCGCCAACAAAACCACAGTCTGCTGCTGCCCTGTGCCTTTCATGGCGGCGCGGCGCACCCCCTTTACACCATCGCTGAAGCAGATGCTGCAGCAACTGGCCCGCCGCCGGCTGGGTGACATCGTCACCCATTTGCAGGTCGGCAGGTGCGCGGCCCTGTTCCAACAAGGTGATACGGGCAATCAGACTCTTTCTCAGCTCTGTTGTATCCAGCCAGCGACCACCTTGCGCGGGTTGAGACATATAGCTTGCTGCGTTATCGGATTCGAGATCCACCCAAATCGGAACGGCTCGGTCACGAATATCTTCCGGCGGCGATTTCAGCAGTATCAACTTGGCGCCCCAGCGCCGCGCCCAGCGGGCAACCCAGGCCAGATGGCGGGCGGGAAATTCATAGGCATTGGCGGTGCTGAGCAAATTGCATTCACCATACGCTGCCAGTACGCTGGTGGTGTGATCCCGACCGTGACGCAACGGGTCTTTCACCGCGCGGCCGGCAACACCCAGTGTTTCCGCAGCGTGAAATACCTGATGCAGCTTTTTCCAGTATGTGGAGTCCGGCACCTGCTCGCCGCGATAGAGGTCGACTTGCCAGTCGGCGAATACCGAGATCAAGCGTTGCGCCAAGGTGGCGGCCTCAACCGCCAGGTCAAGACTGGCTGCACAGGCTTTGCTCTGGGCATGCAAGCTGGGCATCGATGTATGGTCGTTACAAATCGCATCGAAGCAGCGCAGATAACCCAGCGCAAGTTCGCGCCAGACACCCAGTGTGCTATCCATTGCCGCTTGTTCATGCGGTGCAAACGGTAGCGGTCGGCTGGCGAACTTCTTTGACGCATCATCCTGCACTTCGGTCAATGGTCCAAGCAGCACCTCGAGAATCGCGAAGCGCTCCTTTGGTGACAGAGTAAAACGGTGCAGCAAGTTGAGTTGGCGCATCAAGGCCGCTTGCGCATGAACAGCATTGGCCAAAGGTATGGTCGTCAGCCACTTTTTACATTCGGCGGCATTGGTGAAGGCGGGGCGCGGTTCGGTTCCGGTGGCGGGCAGATCAAAGGTCATATTGATTAACTCAGGGTCGACAATTCGGTCTTCAGCGCTTGCTGAAGCACTGAGTGATTGGGTGCTGGCCGGCTCGCAGCGATACGTTGCGGCGCGGCCCAGATCGGGGCGGGAAAGTGGCTGTCTCCCTTCCAGCGAGGAATGATATGCCAATGCAGGTGCGGCACCATATTGCCCAGGCTGGCAAGGTTGATCTTGTCGGGTTGAACTGTGCGGCGCAGTGCGCGCTCCGTGGCCAGCACAATATCCATGACATAGCGCGCATCGGCAGGCGTCAGGTCGCTCATTTCGGCCACATGCTCACGCCATATCACGCGACAGAAACCGGGGAAAGCCGCCCCGGCGTCGTCTTCTACGCGGATTACTCGGCATGAGGCATCCTCCCACAGCAAATGGCCACCGGGCTCCGCGCAAAGTTCGCAATCCGTTGTCGTCGTCACCGGCCTAGGATAGCGCCAATCGGCGCTTCTGTGCGTGACGGAATGCGCACTGCCTAAAGCAAAACGCGCTCGATGCCACCGTTGTTGGCGGCGTGGATATAGTCCTGCAACCAGTTCGGGCCGAGAATGGTTTTGGCCATTTCGACCACGATGTAATCGGCGGTGACTTCGGCGTCGTTGTCGTAGCGAGAAAGGCCTTGCAGGCAGGACGGGCAGGACGTGAGGATTTTTACCGTACTGCGAGCGCCGAGTTTTGAAGTCTCGCGCAGTTGCGCTGCGCCTTTTTCCATTTCTTCCTGCTTGCGAAAGCGGATCTGGGTCGAAATATCCGGCCTCGATACGGCCAGCGAGCCCGATTCGCCGCAGCAGCGATCGTTCAGCGTGACGGACTGACCCATCAACGTGCTGGCCACCTTGATGCCCGAGTAGTGCTTCATCGGCGTGTGGCAGGGCTCGTGATACATGTACTGCATGCCCTGGAATTGCCCATCCGTGCCATCGAGCTTGATGCCCTTTTCCATCAGCCATTCATGAATGTCCACCAATCGGCAATCGGGGAAAATCTTGCCGAATTCATACTTCAGCAATTGGTCCATGCAGGTGCCGCAAGAAACCACCACCGTCTTGATGTCAAGATAGTTCAGCGTGTTGGCGACCCGGTGAAACAGAATGCGATTGGCCATGGTGATGGCCTGGCCCTTGTCCTCGTCGCCGCTGGCGGTTTGCGGATAACCGCAGCATAGATAGCCCGGCGGCAGAACCGTGGTGGCGCCGGCGTGCCAGAGCATGGCCTGGGTGGCCAGGCCGACCTGCGAAAACAAACGCTCCGAGCCGCAGCCGGGAAAGTAGAACACCGCTTCCGACTCGTCACCTGCGCGTTGCGGATCGCGAATCACCGGGATCAGCGTGTCGTCCTCGACATCGAGCAGGCCGCGCGACGTGCGCGTCGGCACATCCTTCGGCATCGGCTTGTTGAGAAAGTGAATCACCTGCGTCTTGATGTCGGGGCGGCCCA
>JAIPCF010000152.1 GCA_021738385.1 Sulfuritalea sp.
CAAAACTTGGACAGTTCAGCATCGGTGGAGATGTAGCATATAGCTATAACAAATATGAGCCGTTTGTGAAACTCATGTATCAAAATGACTACTCCATGCAAAAGCTCCAGGTTGCAACCGGCCCACAGCCTGCAAACGACAACGATGATTTTCTGTTTGGCCTTGGGCTGCGCTATTTTGGCGCCAAGGGACTGACCGGTAATCTTGAATTCAACAAGCGCCTTGGGCGTACCCACTTCAGCGAAAACACATTGACAGCCACAATGCGGATGGATTTCTGATTTTCACTCGCCACAAAACGAAGCATCGCCGCCAAGTAAGCATGCCAGTTTCAGCCAATCACCGGCTCAGCTCATTCGTAATCCAGAAAGCGGAGCGATCAGTGAGGCAATCGTTCCTCCACCAGAATGCCGATCAAGGCGATACTTTTGTAGCCGGCGGCCACGTGGTTTATCACACTGTCGATGGCGGCGACTACATCGTCTGAATACCGGTGGGTCGACAAATATTTTGGGTCGCATGTTTTGAGGGCATCCTCCGGGAGGTACTGACACATGCGCGCAATGCCCATCACCGAGGAGTGGGGCGTTGGATCAGATGACAGCAGGCCCTTGCGCCGAAAGGCAAAACCTTCCCCTTCAATGTATATAACCAGCAGGGCAATACCTCGTTCAGATTGTTTGCGAAAGGTGGTCAATGAGAAAAGTCCACTGGGTATGATCTCTTTGGTAAAGCCGTATTGCTCAGTTGAATTTGTGGCAATCGCCTGGCGATCAGGAATTCCGCCACATGCGCCAAGCGCCAATGCAAGACCAATGCATAAGAAAACTACTTGCTTTTAGTAACGCCATTAATATATCTATGAGTTGCCAAAGACGAAAGTGAATACCATGCAAACGCACCGCCACTCTGCTTTAGCGAAACTGCTTCCATTGATCCTGTATGTCTGCGCCATTTTTGCACTGCCTGCCCATGCAGCAGAGCCCGCCGGCACGGTGGATGCAATAAAGGGTGCGGCGTGGGCACAAGCTGTTGGCGACTTGGCGAGAAAGCTCGAGAAAGGTACCTTGATCTATCAGGGTGATGTGATCAGGACCGAAAAGAATTCAACGGTTCAATTACTGTTCAATGATCAAACCAAATTCTATCTCGGCTCGAATACCGAAATGAGCATAAACAAATTTAGCGATCGACAAGGAGAAGAAGGGCTTGCCACACACATATTCAAAGGAACATTCCGGTTTGTCAGCGGATTGATTGCCAAGAACGAGCCGAAGGCCATGAAGGTCGGTCTCGCTGTAGCACTTATTGGCATACGCGGCACCAATGTAGTCGGAGAGGCAGATGCGACAAGTGCCACCGTTATTCTGGCGGAGCCGGAGGAAACCGCAAAGAAGACCAGTATTGAAGTGTCCAACCAGTACGGCAGCGTGGTGATCGATGAACCGGGTTTTGGGACTGAGGTGCCCGATGCGCACAGTCCGCCCTCACCCGCAAGGCGAATGAGTTTGGAAACCGTTGGCAACATCATGCGTTCCTTGCAATCTATCCAGCGGATCAATATTCCAAGACCTCGCATGCACTGATAGAACTTTGATCGACAGCTTTCAGCGACCCCGATCGGCCGAGAAAAGTCGGCTCCCAGTTTTCGCCACTGACCAGTTTTGGCACGGAGCGGAAACGCTCTCGACCAACCGATTTGGCTTTCGCCAGAATCGGGCAGCCCGTCCTTTGAAAAGCCCTATTGCATCCGATCAAAACTCGCCAGCGAAAAAACCACCGGTTTCGAAGCAACGAAAAACGCCGCCCCGTGAAATCCGGCGCGGCGCGTTCAGGTCGGAATGTTTTCCGGCGGTAAAACCGCCACCTGTTCAATCGTCGAACGGCAGGCCCACATAGTTTTCAGCCAGCGTGGTGCGTCCGGCGACGGAATGCACGACGTAATCGAGTTCGGCTTCCAGCGCTTTCTGGTCGAAGGCATTGGTGTCCGGGAAGGTATGCAGCAAGTTGGTCATCCACCAGGAAAAGCGCTCCGCTTTCCAGACCCGGCGCAGGCAGCGCGCGGAATAGTGATCGATGCCGGCGCTGCCGCCGCCGTAGTAGTCGATGAAGGCGCGCGACAGGTAGCGCACGTCGGAGGCGGCGAGGTTAAGGCCCTTGGCACCGGTCGGCGGCACGATATGCGCCGCGTCGCCGGCAAGGAACATTCTGCCGAAGCGCATGGGTTCGGCGACAAAACTGCGCAACGGCGCAATGCTCTTTTCGATGGAGGGACCGGTGACCAGGGCTTCGACGGCCTGCGGATCGAGCCGGCGGCGCAGCTCTTCCCAGAAGCGCTCGTCGGACCAGTCCTCGACCTTTTCGCTCAACTCGCATTGCAGGTAGTAGCGGCTGCGGGTATGGGAGCGCATGCTGCACAGGGCAAAGCCGCGTTCGTGTTTTGCATAGATCAGTTCTTCCGACACTGGTGGCGTATCCGACAGCAGTCCCAGCCAGCCGAAACCATAGACGCGCTCGAAATTGCTGATCGCGTTCTGCGGTACGCTGGCGCGGCAGACGCCGTGAAAGCCGTCGCACCCGGCGATGAAGTCACATTCGATCTCATGGCTGGCGCCGTCCTTCACGTAGCGAACTCGCGGGTGGTCGCTGTCGAAATCGTGCACGCTGACATCCCTGGCCTCGTACACCGTCTGCAGTCCGGCCGCGGCGCGCGCCTCCATCAGGTCTTTGGTCAATTCGGTCTGACCGTAGACCATCACCTGCTTGCCGCCGGTGAGGCTGGGAAAATCTATGCGATGTCGCTTGCCCCCGATCAGCAACTCGATGCCGTCGTGCGGCAGGCCTTCAGCGTGCATGCGTGCGCCGACGCCGGCTTCGTCGAGCAGATCGACGGCGACCTGCTCCAGCACGCCGGCACGGATGCGGCCCAGCACGTAGTCAGGAGTTTGCGCCTCGAGGATGATGGCGTCGATGCCGGCCTTGTGCAGCAACTGACCAAGAATAAGGCCGGAAGGTCCGGCGCCGATGATGGCTACTTGTGTTCGCATTTCTGTTCTCTCTTTTTGGGTTCAGGGATTTCTGTCAAAAGGACCTGTCGCTCCCGCGACCGCGGGATGACAGTCGAGCGGTGCTTTATCGCTATGCATCGAAAACCTCCGTATCGATTTCCTGCTGGGTGGCGGCGTTGTAGCGCGGCCCCGTCACGGTCTGCTGGTTGATCAGTGCGTCGAGCCGTTTGACGATGCCCTTGTCGAGCGTCACGCCGGCAGCACCGAGGTTTTCGTCGAGATGCTTCACCTGCTTGGTACCGAAGATCGGAATGATGTCCTCGCCCTTGGCCAGCAGCCAGACCAGCGCCAGTTGCGCAGGCGTGCAGCGGGCCTCGCCAGCGATAAGGTGAATCCCGCTCAGCAATTCGAGATTCTTCGCATAGTTGTCCGGCTCGAAGCGCGGCATCTGGCGGCGAATGTCTTTCGCCTCGAGAACCGCTTCCGGATCGAGCAGCTTGCCGGTGAGGAAGGCGCGGGCCAGCGGGCTGAAGGCGACGAAGGCCACGTTCAGTTCGCGGCAGGCATCGAGCACGGCGATTTCCGGATTGCGCGTCCACAGCGAGTATTCGGTTTGCAGTGCGGTGATCGGGTGCACGGCATGCGCCCGCCGTAGTGTCAGCGCCGAGATTTCCGAAAGGCCGATGCTTTTGAGCTTGCCTTCCTGTACCAGGTCGGCCAGCGCACCGACGCTGTCCTCGATCGGCACCTGCTTGTCCCAGCGATGCAGGTAGTAAAGGTCGATGACATCGGTCTGCAGACGACGCAGGCTGTCTTCGCAGTCGCGCTTGAGACTCGCCGGTCGCCCATCGATCACGCGCTTGCCCTCGATGCCGGTCATGCCGCCTTTGCTGGCCAGCACGATCTCGCTTCGGTGGGGCTTGAGCACGCGTCCGACCAGTGTTTCATTGGCGCCAAAACCATAGAGTGCGGCGGTGTCGAAAAAATTGATGCCACTATCCAGCGCGCGCAGCAGCAACTGCTCAGCCGCTTCCACAGTCGGCGGGGTGCCATAGGCGTGGCTGAGGTTCATGCAGCCCAGGCCGAGTGCCGAGACTTCGAACGAACCGATCCGGCGTTTTTGCATGTTAGAACCTCACCACAAAAAGCGTGATCGTCGGCACGCTCACCAGCAGGATGACGCGCAACAGATCACTGACAACAAAGGGAATGACGCCGCGATAGGTGTCGCGGATGGAGATGTCCGGCGCCATCGACTGGATGATGAACAGGTTCATGCCGACCGGCGGCGTGATCAGTCCGACTTCGACGACGACCAGTACCAGGATGCCGAACCAGATGGCGGTCTCTTCCGGCGAAAGTCCGAATTCCAGCCCGGAGATCATCGGAAAGAAAATCGGAATGGTCAGCAGGATCATCGACAGCGAATCCATCACGCAGCCAAACACCAGATAAAAGACCAGGATTGCCCAGAGCACCGCAAACGGACTCAATCCCAGCGTGCCGACCCAGAGCGCGAGCTCCTGCGGCAGTTGCGACAGGGCGAGAAAAGTGTTGTAGGCCGAGGCACCGATGATGATGATGAAAACCATGGCCGTGCCGCTGGCCGTCGCTTCGAAGGCGCGCAGCACCTTGCCCCGGTTCAGCCCGCCTTTGAACCAGGCCATCAGCCCGGTGGCAACGACGCCGACGGCGGCACCTTCGGTCGGCGTGAAGATGCCGGTGTAGATGCCGCCGACCACGGTGATGAATATGATGACCACCGGCCAGACATCCCGTTGCGCGCGCAGACGTTCCTTCCAGGGCATCGGCTCGAGTTGCCGTCCGCCCCAGTGTGGAAAAAAATGCACCACCAGCCATATGACGGCCATGTAGCCGAGTGCCGCGAGCATGCCGGGCACAAAAGCCGCAGCAAACATCCTGGCGATATTCTGCTCGGTCAGGATGGCATAGATGACCAGCACGATGGACGGCGGAATCAGGATCCCGAGCGTGCCGCCCGCTGCCAGCGCACCGCTGGCGAAACCTCCGTCGTAACCGGCCTTGCGCAATTCGGGCAGGGCGACCTGGCCCATGGTTGCCGCCGTTGCCAGCGACGAACCGCAGATTGAACCGAAGCCGGCACAGGCGCCGATCGCGGCCATGGCCACTCCGCCCTTGCGGTGTCCGACGAATGCCTCGCCCGCCTTCAACAACGCCTGCGACATGCCGCCGAGCGTGGCGAACTGGCCCATCAGCAAAAACAGGGGAACGATCGACAGCGAATGGCTGGAAAACTGGCTGTAGACCATTGACTTCATCTGGTTCAGCAGGGGGCCGGTGGTGCCGTATATCAGCCCCGAACCGATCAAGCCGAGCACCAGCATCGACAGGCCGATCGGCACGCGCAGAAAAATGATGGCCAGAAGAACGGGAAAAGACCAGGCAGCGAGAACGAGCGGATCCATCAATGTGTCCCTTCCGCCATCGCAAAACCGGGCTCCGGCGCCACCAGACCCAGCGTTTCGAGCAGGCGCCAGAAATAGACCACACAGCCTATCGCTCCCGGAACAAAGGAAGCGGCATAGCCCCACCAGACCGGCATCTGCAGGATGAAACTGACCTCGCCGTTATCCCGGTATTCCAGCGTGGCCAATCCCATGCGCCACACCAGCAGGGTCCAGACGGCAAGCGTCAATAGTTCGATGATCACGAAGATGAACTTTCGCAAACCCTGCGGATAAGCCTTCCACAGGATGGTCACGTCAGCGTGACCGCGTCTGAGGTGACACCAGGGCAGAAAGCAGAATACCGCCAGGGCCGTACCGGCTTCCACCAGTTCGAAGTCTCCCGGCACCGGACCCAGGCCGAATGAAGACAGCGCACGGCCGATGATGCTGACGACACTCATGATCGCCAGCAGCGTCAGGATCAGCGCACCGAACCATGCCATTTTGCGGCTGGTTTCATAGACCAATTTGCTCATTTTTCAGGACCGGAGGAGCGGCGCGGCGGATTGCGCCGCCACGCCGTCGGTTGAGAACCGGTGGATTTACTTCTTGATCTGCCGAGCGATGAGCGCCTCGGCTTCCGCGGCGAGCTTCGGCCCGTCGATGCCCTTGCTCCCCACTTCCTTGAACCAGATGTCGCGCACGCTGGCGGCGGTGCGCGCCCAGGTCAGGGTTTCGGTAGCATCAAGCAGGTGGACCTTGTTGCCTGCCTTCTGCGTGACTGCCAGACCGAGCTTGTCGCCTTCATCCATGGCGTGGCCGAACATGGCGGCCGTTTCGATGCCGCTGTTGGCGTCGATGACCTTCTTCAGATCGGGTGGCAACTTGTTGTACGACGCCTTGTTCATCACGACGCCAAAGGTCTGGGTGTACAGGCCCTTGTCTCCCGCGAATCCCGTATGGTTCTTGACGATCTGCTGAACCTTCAGCGCCGGAACCACTTCCCAGGGAATGGTGGTGGCGGTAATGACGCCTTTGGACAGGGCCTCGCCGACGGCGGGAACCGGCATGCCGACCGGCGTGGCGCCGAGCTGCTCAAGCATGATGTTGACGATGCGCGA
>JAIPCF010000153.1 GCA_021738385.1 Sulfuritalea sp.
CTACCAGCTTTAAAAAACTTCTGCGATCCAGAGTCATAGTCATTTCCCCCTTAATTAACGCTGGCATAGAAGTGCAGGAGTGCTTCCAGGTCTTCCTTGGACATCGGGTCGACCTTCTCCTTCATTTTTTCCGGCATCTTGCGCGCGCCCGACAGGTAGTCGGCCATCTGCATCTGCATGTAGGGCAACCACTGGCTGGCCATTGCCGGGGTGTCATCCTTGCCTTCCCTGCCGTCCTCAATATGGCAGCGGCCGCAGTTGCTTTCCTGCAGGCTTGCGCCCTTGGCGATCTTCGCCTTGTCGAGTGCCTGCTTGGTGACATGGAGTTTCTGCTTGGAGAAGAATTCAGCGATGGCCTTGATCTGGCCTTCGTCATAGCCCTTGGCGATGCGACCCATGATCGAGCCGGGTCGTTCACCACTCTTGAACTTCTTCATGGCGACTTCGATGGCTTCCTTGGACTGGCCGGCCAAACTGGGCATCGTTGGTCCGGCGCTACCGCCATTGGTGCCGTGACAGCCCGCACAGGCATTGGACAGCATCGCCGGTGTCGGCGGTGCCGCATGCGCAACTGCGGATATCGCCAGGACGCCTGTCGCCAGGGCCCATCCTTTCCACTTCATCGTCATTTTTGTATCCTCCTTTGTTTGAAAAGTACTGCTCTTTGGAACGCCTGCTATCTTTCTACTGCTTTTGTACGTCAACATAGTTCTTCACACGTGGTTGCGGTTTGTCGAGTCCGAACTGGTAGCCCAGGGACACGTAGTGAAAGCGGGCGTTGGTGAAGTCTTCGTGAATTGCGAAGCCAAAGCTGTACACTTTGTCGGCGACTATGTCGTGGTTGCCTTTTCCGCCGGCCGCCAGGGGCCGTTCGAAAATCACCACCCACTTGTTGCCTTCCTTGACGCCCTCAGCCTTGAGCGTGCTTTTGCCGCCATCCGTGTGCCGCTCGCTGTCGACCCAGCCATCCACCGGCTTTTCACCCTTGCCGCTGCGGAACTGGATCAGATCCATGAACTTGCCGCTGCCCAGGTCGGCATCCTTGATGTACTTGGTCTTCTTGTCGCTCTGGGCATCCTTCATGGTTCGCAGGTCGGTGTGGCAGGTCGACCAGCAACCGTTGAGCTCCGCTCCGTCGACCGTGCCGCCGCCATCGAACATCATGGTGAGCTTGACTTCGTTCTTCGGATCAAGCTTCTTCTTGCCGATTTTTGGCGGAACCCATTCGAAGCGGAAGTAGATGTTGCTTGCGTCATGCGTGGCCTGGAAAGTCACCGGTATAAAGCCCACCTTGCCCGGCGGCGGGTTGGGTTCAAGCACCGTCTTTGACGCGCCGACTGGCTTGCCAGCGACGATGGCTGCTCCAATTTCGTTGGCATCCCCTTCGTGACACTTGGCGCAGGCCCGTTTCTTTTCGATGATATCGGATGCCGACGAATGATCGGGCTTGTTCATTACCCATTCAAGCGCTGCCTGGCCGGGGTAGAACACCTTGATTTGCCGTGAAGGCACCTTGCTCCAGTCCAGTGCGGTGATGTTACTTGCGGCAGGCGCGATTGTCGGCTCGGCTTTGGCTTCTGCTTTGGCTTCGACTTTTGGTTCAGACTTTGGCGCGGCCTTTGGCATCGGCTTTGTCGCCGGCCCTTTTGTCTCGACCGTCGCTGGGGCCGGTGCAATCGGGGCCGCTGGCGCCTCTGCAGGAGTCACAGAGGCTGGCGTGGTGGCTTTGTCCTCGGCTTTCGGTATCGGTGCCGTTTCAGTGGGCGGCGCTGCCGCCGGTGCACTTTGGACACCGGTTCCGCCTTCGAGCAAATGGTGTACGGGTTTGTGCGCAATACCTTTGTGGCAATCGATACAGGTCTTGCCATCCTCAATTGCGCCTTCATGCTTCACTACCGAGCGGTCTTTCTGTTTCTCTGGATCCATGGTTTTGAAGTCGTGACAGTTGCGGCATTCCTTGGAATCACGGTCCTTCATGCGCTCCCAAACACGCTCAGCCATGGTCAGGCGGTAGGCTTCATACTTTTCGGGCGTATCGATCGTACCCATAATGTGTCCGATGACGTCGCGGGCCGCGATGAGTTTCTGCATGGACTTGAACATGTAATCGGTCGGCGTCTTGCTGCTGGCAACATGGCAGTCAGCGCATTGCACCGTTGTGCCACTGCGGTTCTTGTAGTGGACAGTTTTCTTCAGTTCCTCGAAAGGAATCGTCATCTCGTGGCAAGAGAGACAGAAATCGGAGCGATTGGTGTACTCCATACCCATGTTGAGTACGCCCCAGATACCGATGCCCCCAACCACGCCGATCACAATCATGCGCAACATCGAGCATTTCGGTGGCCTTAGTAGGGCACTGAAAAAACCGCGTTTGCCTTCGTCGTCTTGAGCTGCGTCTGCCATTGTCCAAATCCAACTGTTTCGTTTGCCACGAGCGGCAAAGCATCTGATTCTGAATCAATGGAAATGGCAAGACACACCGAGCCAAGCCGAACATGGAACGTCGGTTTGCAACAAACCGGCGCATGCCCCTGCCTCACCCATCTCCCCCACTGCGACCTGAGTAACGTCACTATATTAAGTAGGGGGATTATTGCAATACGTAATTGCCGAAGCGAACAAATATTTATGATAACCCTATTGAGCAGGCTGCTTGCCACGAAAACAATATACGTATGTAGGAATGACGCACGGGTTGAGCGATAGTCCAGACACGTCTCCATACAGCGGGATCCTGCCGGGATGGTGTTGGCTTTCTGCTCGACGTGGTTCTATCGCCCGTATCGCCAGCGCCGACTTTTTACGGCGCCGGCTCGGCGCGCATCAACCGCCGGTGAGGGCTATCGCGTCAGTTCGCGGTAAGCAGTCCACGCAATTGGCCCAGCATCTGTTCGATCTCGCTGTCACTCACGGTAAGCGCCGGCATGAAGCGCAGCAGATTGGGTCGCGGTGCGTTCAATAGCAAGCCTGCCGGGTTCAACGCCCGTGCCGCCGCAACCAAACCGGGCCCCCTGTCGTCGGGCAGCAGCAGGGCGCGCAACAAACCGCTGCCGCGCTCACCCGGAAGATTGAACTCCGTGCTCAATGTCTGCAAGCCTTCGGAGAGCCGCGATGCTTTGGCGCTGACCTCGGCAAGAAAGCCGGGCGCCAGCAGCGTTTCCATCACGGCGACGCCGACTGCGGTCATCAAGGGATTGCCGTTGTAAGTGCCGCCCTGATCGCCGGCTTCGAAACAGCAGAATTCTTCGCGCGCGAGCAAGGCCGCCAGCGGCACGCCGCCGCCGATGCCCTTGCCCAGCGTCATGATGTCCGGCTGAATATCAGCCTGCTCGTGAGCGAACAAGGTGCCGGTGCGGCCCATGCCGGTCTGTACTTCATCCATGATCAGCAGCAGGCCGCGGTCGATCGTCAGTTGCCGCAAGTCGCGCAGGAACTCGATGCTTGCCGGAACGACTCCCGCCTCGCCTTGCACCGGCTCCAGCATCACCGCCACGGTTTTCGGGCCGATCAACGATGCCACCGAATCCAGATCATTCAGCCGTGCTTTGGGAAAGCCGGCCACCTGCGGCGCGAACAGCGTGTCCCAACCCGGCTTGCCCGACGCCGACATGGTCGCCAGGCTGCGACCGTGAAAGCCATCCTCGAGGGTGATGATCTCGTAGGCGCCGTTGCGCTGCTTTTGTCCCCATTTGCGCGCGAGTTTGATTGCGCCTTCGTTGGCTTCCGCGCCCGAGCTGGTAAAGAACACACGGTCGAAGCAGGAGTTTTCGGTGAGCAAGGTTGCCAGGCGCACCGACGGTTCGTTGAAAAATGCGGGACTCGGGTTAATCAACTTTCCCGCTTGTGCGGCCAACGCATCACGAATCACGGCAGGTGAATGACCCAGAGAATTCACGGCCCAACCCTGCACGAAATCGAGATAGCGCTTGCCGTTCTGGTCGACAATCCAGGAACCCTGGCCTTCGACAAACACGAGGTCGGGCCGGGGGGTAATCCACATCAGAGCATCGGTAGCAATCATCAGAAATCTCCTTGGAAAAACAAAAAGGCCACGGGATGAGCCGTGGCCTTTGCCGAACATCAGAGGAGTGCGCCGTTCAGTTCACGGCATCCATTCAGACGGCACCACGCATCCCGGCTGCACGCGGGAGGCTTCGGCGTCGCGAAAAAATGGTGATGAGGTGCATGGATTGAAGTATGCCATGAGAGACCGCCGTATCGCCAGCGCCGAGTTTTTCCGGATCAGGCCAGCCAGCGCATCAGGGGCGGCATCAGCCAGGGCAACAGCACGGCGGTGAGCAGGCCGTTCAGGCCCATGGCGAGTGCGGCAAAGGCGCCGCTTTGTTCGTTTTCCTGAAACGCCCGCGCCGTCCCAATACCGTGGGAGGCCGTGCCCAGAGCGAAGCCGCGCACGGCGGGGTCCTTGATCTTCAATGCGGTGTACAGCGCCGGTGCGCCCACGGCGCCCAGGATGCCGGTCAGGATCACCAGCACAGCGGTCAGCGAGGGCAGACCGCCGATGCGTTCGGCGATGCCCATGGCTATCGGTGTCGTCACCGATTTGGGCGCAAGCGACATCAAAGTCGCGTCGCTGGCTCCCAGCAGATCACCGATCAGCACCGCAGACAGTGCTGCGCTGAGCGAGCCGGCGAGCAAGGCCAGCAAAAGCGGCAGAGCCATGCGTTTGAGGCGCGGCAACTGGGCATAGAGCGGAATCGCCAGCGCGACGGTGGCCGGGCCGAGCAGAAAATGCACGAACTGCGCACCATCGAAATACACCGGGTAAGGCGTGCCGGTCACCCACAGCAACAGCACCAGCGCCGCGACCGAAAGCAGCACCGGGTTGGTCAGCGGGTGTTCACGGCAGCGCTGGTTGATGACTACCGCCGCCTGATACGCAAGTAGCGTCAGTGTCAGACCGAGCAGCGGCGAGGCGGACAGATAGACCCAGATTTCGCTGATGCGCGGGCTCACGGCTCCTGCTCCGGTGTAGTCGATGCGGCCTTGCGGTGAGTCAGGGCATGCAGAACGAGTGCGGTAATGGTGATGGTGATGAAGGAGCTGGCGACCAGCGCGACGAGCAGCGGCTGCCATTCCTCGCTCAAACGCTGCCAATGCAGCATGATGCCGACGCCGGCGGGCACAAATAGCAGCGAAAGATGCTGCAACAGCTTCTGTGCCGTTTCACGCAGTTCGGTGGATGGCCCGCCGCGCCAGGCCAGCACAGCGAACAGCAAGGCCATGCCGATCACCGGGCCGGGTACCGGCAAGGCAAAGAACACCGAAATGGCCTCGCCGGCCAGTTGGAAGATCAAGAGCAAGGTGATTGCGGTAAGCATGTTGCATGCTCCTTGCAAAAACGGCGCCCGGGTTGCCCCGTGCGCCGTTGTCGTTGTTGCGGTCGCCGTGCCACCAGCGCCGACTTTTCAGCCGGCACGGTGCAGAAGACTACTCCATCGCCTCGTACAGCGGCAGCGTGAGGAACTCGGGGTAGTTGTCGGCCAGCGACATTTCCTCGAAGATTTTTGCAGCCTGGTCGTAGGTGGCGGTGGCTTCGCCAGCGGCGGTGACTACGGCTTTCACTTTGGCCAGCTCCTCGGGGATGATGGCGCGGACCATGTCGGCGGTGACCTTGCGGCCGTCGTCGAGTTTTCCTTTCGGAGACACGACCCACTGCCAGATTTGCGAGCGGCTGATTTCGGCGGTGGCGGCGTCTTCCATCAGGTTGTGGATGGGCACGCAGCCGTTGCCGGCGAGCCAGGAGCCGAGATAGTGGATGCCGACGTTGATGTTGTTGCGTACGCCGGCTTCGGTGATCGGGGTTTCCGGCTGGAAGTTGAGCCAGTCGGCAGGGCCGAAGGTATCGGTGCGCTGCTTTTCCCACTGATTGGGCTTGTCGCCGAGAACCTTGACGAACTCTTCCATGGCGATCGGCACCAGTCCGGGGTGGGCCACCCAGCCGCCGTCGTAGCCGTCGTTGGCGTCGCGGGTCTTGTCGTGACGAATGCCGGCCATGGCTTTCTCGTTGGCTTCCGGATCACCCTTGATCGGGATCAGCGCGCTCATGCCGCCCATGGCCGGGGCGCCACGCTTGTGGCAGGCCTTGACCAGCGCCAGCGCATAGCTGCGCATGAAGGGCACTTCCATGGTGATGGCGCCGCGATTGGCGAGGCAGAAATCCTTGTTGCGCTTGAACTTCTTGATGCACGAGAAGATGTAGTCCCAGCGGCCGGCATTGAGACCCGCGCTGTGCTCGCGCAGTTCGTACAAAATTTCTTCGAGTTCGAAGGTGGCGAGGATGGTCTCAACCAGCACCGTGGCCTTGATGGTGCCTTGCGGCAAGCCGATCTCGTTTTGCGCCATGACGAAAATATCGTTCCACAAGCGCGCTTCGAGGTGGCTTTCCATCTTCGGCAGATAAAAGAAGGGGCCGGCGCCGCGTGCGATCTGCTCTTTGGCGTTGTGGAAGAGGAACAGGGCGAAATCGAAAATGCCGCCGGAGATACGCTGGCCGTCGATCAGGACGTGCTTC
>JAIPCF010000020.1 GCA_021738385.1 Sulfuritalea sp.
CTACGCCACCTCAAACCGCCTGCTGCTGACCCGCTCGACCGGAAGCGATCCGGTGCGCGTCCTCGGTGTCGCGCCGCGCGCCAACGCGCTGCTGGTAGGGGCCGCGCCGGGCCAGGTGAAAGCCGCACGACTCCACAACGACTATCCGGAAATCTCCTTCCATTCGCTGTGGCAGAAGGTCTGGTACGAGAGCTATCAGGAACCCGAATTCAACTGGCAATCGTCCGCGGCGACTTCCGACTTCGAGCCGAAATTCAGCGTTGCACCGCTTACCTTCGGCACGCTCAAGGCGGCTTTCTACGCCATGATGGTCGCCGTGCCACTGGCGGTGATGGGCGCCATTTTCGCCGCCTATTTCATGTCGCCGAAGATGCGCGGCATCGTCAAGCCCTCGATCGAGATCATGGAGGCGCTGCCCACCGTCATCCTCGGTTTTCTAGCCGGCCTATGGCTGGCGCCCTTCGTCGACAACAACCTGGCCGGTACGCTGCTGACGCTGTTCCTGCTCCCGTTCAGTTTCGTGATCACCGCCTATGCCTGGGACTTTCTACCCAAGCAGCTTACCCACCGCGTGCCGCCCGGCTGGGAGGCGGCGCTGCTGGTTCCGGTGATTCTCGTCGTCATCTGGTTCGCGATTTCGATGGGGCATCCGATTGAGGCCCTGCTGTTCAACGGCGACATGCCGAACTGGATCAGTAACGAACTGGGCTGGACCTACGAGCAGCGCAACTCGCTGGTGGTAGGCATCGCCATGGGCTTCGCCGTTATCCCGACCATCTTTTCAATCGCCGAGGATGCCGTGTTCAGCGTGCCCAAGCATCTGACCACCGGTTCGCTGGCGCTCGGCGCCACGCCTTGGCAGACGCTCTACAACGTCGTGCTTCTGACCGCCAGCCCCGGCATTTTTTCCGCCGTCATGGTCGGCATGGGCCGCGCGGTCGGTGAAACCATGATCGTGCTGATGGCCACCGGCAACACTGCGGTCATGGATCTGTCGATCTTCACCGGTTTTCGTACGCTGTCGGCCAACATCGGGGTCGAAATGCCCGAGGCCGCCGTGGGCACCACGCATTACCGGTTGCTGTTCTTCTCTGCCCTGGTGCTGTTTGGCTTCACTTTCGTCGTGAACACGCTGGCCGAGCTGGTGCGCCAGCGCCTGCGCGAAAAGTACAGCTCTCTGTAAGGAATTTTGATCATGCGTAACTGGTTCAAGGGCGGCGAGCCCTGGATATGGATGACGGCGGGAGCGGTGGCGCTGTCGCTGATCGCCGTCTATGCCGTGGTCTGGATGACCGCGGCGCGGGGCCTGGTGCACTGGTGGCCGATCCAGGTCGCGGAAACGATTTTCACCGCCGCCGACGGCAGCAAGACCCGCCTGATAGGGGAAGTGCGCGACAGGGAGGAGGTTTCCATCCTGCGTTTGCGCGAATCCGGCTACCGCATCGACACCACGGACAAATTCACCACCCGTTACCTGATCAAACAGGGCAATCGCGATATTACCGGCACCGATTTCAAGTGGTATCCCGCCCCGATGCTTGGCGAGTTCACCTATCCCAAGGACATGATCGCCGTCGAGCGCCGCGAGTGGGGCCACTTCTACGGCCATCTCAAGGCGGTCAAGGAAAACGGCAGGATCGTCGCGGAAGGACCGGCTGCGTGGAACGCCATGCGCGACCGACTGAACCGCTCAAACGCGCTGTTCAGCGAGATTCTAGGCATCGAGAAGCACGAAATCGGCAAGCTCAATTACGAGCTGGAACGCCTGCGCCTCAATCAGCGCAAGCTGGAGTTGCAGAACCGGCTCGACGATGCCGCGAAACGGGATTTCGACGCCCGGCTCGCGGCGGTCAACGCGCAATTCGGCGCCCTGCAGGCGCGTCTGGACGCGCTGCGCGCCCAGATCGGTCGGGACAGCTTTGTCGCCGAGGTCATGGACGGCCAACAGGTCGAGATTTCGCTGGCGAAAGTGGCGGATGCGATCATGCCGAACGACATGAATGTTTTCGGGAAGATCGGCCACTACCTGAGCAAATTCGTCGAGTTCATCGTCGATGATCCGCGCGAGGCGAATACCGAGGGCGGCATCTTCCCGGCGATATTCGGCACGGTGATGATGGTCCTGCTGATGTCCGCGATGGTCACGCCGCTGGGCATCATGGCTGCGGTCTACATGCGTGAATACGCGAAGCAGGGCCCGCTGATCCGCATCATCCGCATCTCGGTCAACAACCTTGCCGGCGTGCCCTCCATCGTCTATGGCGTGTTCGGCCTCGGCTTCTTCGTCTATTTTCTCGGCCACAACATCGACGTACTGTTTTTTGCCGAGTCCCTGCCGGCGCCGGTGTTCGGCAGTCCCGGCATTCTCTGGGCGTCCCTCACCCTGGCCATTCTGACCCTGCCTGTGGTCATCGTTTCCACCGAAGAGGGCTTGTCGCGGGTGCCGCGCTCGATCCGCGAGGGCAGCCTGGCGCTGGGTGCCACCAAGGCCGAGACGCTGTGGCGCACCGTGTTGCCGATGGCCAGTCCGGCCATGATGACCGGATTGATCCTCGCCGTGGCGCGCGCCGCCGGCGAAGTGGCACCGCTGATGCTGGTTGGTGTGGTCAAGCTGGCGCCGAGCCTGCCGCTCGACGGCAACTTCCCCTTCCTCCACCTCGAGCGCAAGTTCATGCACCTCGGATTCCACATCTACGACGTCGGCTTTCAGAGCCCCAATGTCGAGGCCGCGCGGCCGCTGGTCTATGCCACGGCGCTGCTGTTGGTGGTCATCATCGTGGTGCTCAACCTGTTCGCAATCCGCCTGCGCAACCGACTGCGCGAAAGAATCCGCGGCCTGGAAGGCGTCTGATATCAATGTTGCCAAAAATTACGGAATGAAGGATCGAACACGATGAACGGAGCCCTCGAAAAGTCTCATGCAATGCAACTTGGCGACATCAGGCGGGCGCCCATGGCGGCCACCGACGATTACGTGCTGAGCGTCGAAAATCTCAATCTGTTTTACGGCGGGGCGCAGGCGCTCAACGACATTTCCATCAAAATTCCGCGCAACCGCGTCACTGCGTTCATCGGGCCGAGCGGTTGCGGCAAGTCGACGCTGTTGCGCTGTTTCAACCGCATGAACGACCTGGTGGACATTTGTCGCATCGATGGCCGGATTCTCATCGACCGCAAGAATATCTTCGACAAAGATGTCAATGTCGCGCTGCTGCGACGTCGTGTCGGCATGGTGTTCCAGAAGCCGAATCCCTTTCCCAAGTCGATCTACGAGAATGTCGCCTACGGGCTGCGCATCATGGGCGTCAATGAAAAGTCTACCCTCGACGATGCGGTGGAAAAGGCCTTGCGTGGCGCCGCCCTGTGGGATGAGGTGAAAGATCGACTCGGCGAGAGTGGCATGGGTCTTTCGGGAGGGCAGCAGCAGCGCCTGGTGATCGCCCGCGCCGTCGCCCTGGAGCCCGAGGTGCTGCTGCTTGACGAGCCCTCGTCCGCCCTCGATCCGATCGCCAGCGCGAAGATCGAGGAGCTGGTGTACGAGATGAAGGAAAAGTACACCATCGTCATCGTCACGCACAACATGCAGCAGGCGGCGCGGATTTCCGATTACACGGCCTTCATGTACATGGGCGACCTGATCGAGTTCGGCGACACCGATTCCATCTTTATTACCCCGAAGGAGCAGCGTACTTCGGACTACATCACCGGAAGATTTGGCTAGCTTCGCATCGAACAAGTGGCCACCCCCTTTTGGGGGCGCGAAGTAGAACGGACGCTGGACAACCAGCCACTCTGGTTTGACCCATCGTCTTCCGGAGCGGGGCGGGCGCCGCAGAAAGTCGGCGCTGGCGACACGGCGGCTCCAAGGCTCCTCCGGCAGTGTGATGACTGGACACGGCACAGGTAGTGGATTGGAGCGACCGGAAAAAGGGTAACCGGGCAACGGCAGGTTTGTCGCGCCATGCTGATGGGCCCACTTCAACCCGTTGGCGTGATGGCGGGTAACAAAACTGACACACGTCCGCAACAAAGCGTGGTCAAACTCGGCGACTGACAGTCCTTTGCCGTCTTGACGGCAAAGGCGAGCCTGAATCTTTCTCTTGCCAACTTCCATGCAGTGTCCGAACACTTGATGATGAAACACGTGCAAGGCGAATTGAGCCCATCCCCTGCCCAGAGCGGGGCTACTGTTCAGTTTGCTTCGCTCGAAATTCTTCGCGGGACTCGTCATGGCTTGGCCGCTCGGTGACTCACCGCATGGCTGTGGGAAATCGTCATGCCAACAAACTTCCTGTCGGCGCCTTGATGAAACTCGCGCACGCCGCCGGCCTTTTCGCGGTCTCCCCAGAGACTCGCAGGTGCGAGACATTCGTCAATCGGCGAATGCTGTTTCTGTGGGTTTTCGCTGCGTTTTTTCTGATACTGGCAGCTACGGTGAGCGCAATGCTGATTCGCAATGGCCTGCCGGCGATGCGTTCGCCTCCTGATCTTGCAACGATCTTGTCCGCAATATGGGCCGTAACGATCGGCTTGGCCGTTTTCGCCTCAAGCCGGCCGTGCACGACAGTAACTGTCGTTACCGGCGCCGGCTTGCAAATTCGATGGCGTTACCCGTTCAGAATCATCGAGCGCGAAATTGGCTTTGACGAGGCTTCTCTGGCGCGCCTTGTTGCGTCATGGGCCGGCGACGGCGTTCCATACTTCTATGCCCGCATCGAGTTGAGCGGGGGCGGAAGAGTGAATCTGGCCGAGGGGCCGGATCGCGACGCCTGTGTCGCGGCCTGCAATCGCTTCAATACCGCCCTGGTCGAAAACCTGGCAATTCCGCCGGGATCGGCCTGAATTCCCGTTTTTGCGTCAGGCCTTATGCTTTTTGCGAAGTTCACCAAGTCTTGCGCGCCAGTCCTTCAGTTCCTCGTCTTCCAGCTCAAGCTGAATTGCTATGGCGTCAAGCGGCGTCAGCTTCTTGTCTTCAAGCCGTCGCATAAGTCGTCCACGCATCCTTGAGAACAATCGTTCGGCGTCTTCCTTGCTTAACTGCCGGGCTTTTTCCAGATATTCAGGATCTGCAACCTTGATCTTCATTACGCTGTCCTTGGGTATGCCAATTTTGGCGACCATGCATGCTAACAAGAAATGTTTCCATTCATGTTACAGCCGCCGGACAGCTTCCAATGCGGTCCGGACTCCCACGCCTCGCACCGTTGGCTGGCGAAACCTGCTCAGGCGTCGGGCTGCGCGCTGCCAACCTCGACACCGGCAATGGCTTCCATGGCCCGGATCACCGCCGCCATGTGTTCGTCGCCATGGCCCAGGCTCGATGCCTCCTGAAATACCTGGCGTGTCAGTGCCGGGAGCAGGAGCCGTACATTGTTTTCGCCCGCCATCCGCAGCGCGCAATCGAGGTCCTTGATGATGCCATCGACGGTGAAGGAGGCCGCGAAGTTGCGCGGCAGTATCGCCTCGGGCACCGCGCGGTCGAGCGCCCGACACTGGCCGGAGCTGGCTTGTAACGCCTCGAAAAGCATTTGCGGATCGAGGCCAAGCCGGGTGCCCAGCACCATGGCTTCCGCCACGAGCACGTGCGCACCACCGGTGAGTATCTGGTTGCACAGCTTCGCGGCATTGCCGGCGCCGACCGGCCCCATGTGGAAAATGTTGTGACCGAAGACCTCCAGCACGGTCCGGGCCTTGGCGAGCACTGCAGCGTCACCACCGACGTTGACCGCGAGTGTCCCCTGTTCGGCGCCGCGCGGACCGCCGCTGACCGGGGCATCAAGAAATGCGACGTCCTTTGCTGCCAAGGCTTTGGCGAGCTTGCGGTTGACATCAGGATGAGTCGTGCTGGCATCAATGAAGATCTGGCCTGGGCGGGCACCCTGCAACGCGCCTGCCGGTCCGAGATAGATCTGCTCGATCTCGGATTGGGTCATGACGCAGGACACCAGAATATCCACCGAGTCCGCGACGGCCGCAGGGCTGGCGGCCGCCAGCGCACCGAGGGCAACAAGGCGTTCCAGCGGACCCTGGCTGCGGTTGTGGGCAATCACCGCGAAGCCGGCTTTGAGCAGATTACCAGCCATCGGAAAACCCATGCGTCCGAGGCCGATGAAGCCGACTCTCATATCGCGCGCCTCATTCGTCTGCATCAGGCAAAGCTCGGCGCCGCAACACGATGCGCGTCAATTGCAGCAAGAAATGCGTCCGCAGCCGATTCAAGGCGGCCCTCATTGGCGACTTCGATAATGGGCAAGCCGGGTGGAAATGGCGGCGCGTCGCGCGAGATACGCGCCACGATATCCTGAGTGCTCTCCCGCTGACGTTGAACCAGCCGATGCGAAAGTATTTCGGGCCCTGCTACGACAACGATAGCCCGCAGCGTCGGGTAGCAGGCGTGGGTGATGTGCAGATGGGCGCGCGACGCATTGAACAAAACGGTGCAGCCCACGGCCAGCCAGTCGTCAATCTCGCGGTCGATTCCATAGCGCAGACCATGGCTGTTCCAGTGCAAGGCGAAATCTCCGCTGGCCAGACGGCGGGCGAAATCGGGCTCGCTCAAGTAGCGGTGATTTTCACTGCCTGCCTGCGCCGGTCGGGTGATCCAGCGTCGCGCAAAACGTACCGTCGGATCGTCCGCCAGCCGTTCGCGCGCGATGTCGAGCAGGCTGTCCTTGCCGGCGCCGGATGGCCCGACGATCGGGATCAGGCATCCGCTCATTTCGCGACTCCGGCACCGAACGGAAAACGGCGCTGAAGTCTGAATGGCTCGCCCGGCGAGGGTTCAACATAGAGCGCCAGTTGGTCGAATTCGCAGCGCTCAGCGAGCGCGGGTGCAAAGTGGGATTCGAGCCATGGCAGCAATTGGCCCTGAACTGAGGATGGCACGTTAGCGGTCAGCGACATGTGGAATTCGAAGCCCTCGAATACGTGGGGATAACCCCAGCGCCTGAGACGTGAGGCCGCCGCCGCATCGAGACGTTCTGCCTGCCGGCGCGCAAGCTCTGCGGTGTCGGGCGGGGCTCGAAACGAGTCGAATTCGGCAACGCAGGCATCCGCCAGCGCGTGCAGCGGGGCACTGCGTGTCCGCGCCTTCAGCGCAATGAAGCCATCGAGCAGGGCGACGTCGAGCGAGGGCAGCGGAAACGCGGTCTGACGCGAGGAGAAGTTTTCGAGTTGCTCCAGCAGTCGGGCTTCGCTGCGGCCATCGGCAAGACGGAAAGGGGGCTTGATCGTGGCGTGCAGCCCATAACGGCGCGGCGCTGCGGTATGTGCGGCGATCTCGCTGGCGCCAAAACCGGGCACCTTCGGCTGGTCCAGCGTGCGGCCGCTTTCCGGGTTGCGTCCAAGCCAGATGTTGCCGTGCGACCACAGGGTGTGGTTTGTGTCGGGAGCAAAATACAGGGCGTAGCGCATGGAGAGAGTCTAGGTGGCCAATGTGACAGTAATATGTAGATGTCTAGACGAAAATCAGGATATCTTCTAGCATGGTCGAAATTCTGTTCCGGAGACCCAGTCATGCCCCATACCGAAATCGCCGCTTACAACCTGCCGCCATCGGTCCGTCTGGGTGAGGCGCCGACACTGGCAGCGACGGCGATCGTTCGCGATTCCCGCTTCGGTCGCTATACACAAGTCGGCGAGCATTCACGCCTGGAAGACAGTCTGGTTGACGATTACAGTTACATATGCAATCACTGCGACCTGATGTCGGTACAGTTGGGAAAGTTCGTGAATATCGCCTCGATGGTTCGTATCAACCCGGGTTTTCATCCGATGGAACGACCAACGCTGCATCATTTCACCTACCGCTGCCAGCAGTACGGACTGGCGCCCGAGGATGACGCGGATTTCTTTCACTGGAGGCGATTGCAGCGGGTCACCATCGGTCACGATGCATGGATCGGCCAGAATGCCGTTATCATGCCAGGTCTGAGCATCGGCAACGGTGCGGTGGTCGGCAGCGGTTCGGTAGTGACCAAGGATGTTCCAGCTTATGCGATTGTCGGCGGCGTCGCGGCCAAGCTGATTCGTTACCGCTTTCCGAAATCCATCGCCGAAGCAATCGAATCGACCGCATGGTGGGACTGGTCGCATGAAATGCTCGCGGAGCGCATGGCGGAATTTCGCGATCTGCGCAGTTTTCTCGCCAAGTACGCGCCCTGATGCCGTTGCTGCGATCAATCAGTGGTCGTTCACCATTAGCTGCACTGCGTCACCGGCAAAGCGCGTGACGCAAAATTCAATCCGGCGACCCTGGCTGTCAACATTGACCCCTTCAACCTGCAAAATGGGCTGGCTGCGCGGCAGCAACAGCAGTCGAGCCACGGTTTCATCCGGCAGCCGCGCGGTAATGAGACTTTCAACCCGTTCGTAATCGGCGACGCCCTGTTGTCGCAGCGCGGCGGTTACCGAGCCGGTCTTGGCCAGCGCCTCGGCAAGACCGGGAAAACGGCCGGCCGGGTAGTAGTGGCTGGAGTGCAGGATGGGTTGTCCATCAGCTTCGCCCAGTGTCTCTATCAGCAGCACAGGCTCGCCCGGCGCAAGGCCCAGTGCCCCTGCAACCCGGCCGCTGGCGTTCAGTTCTTTGGATTGCAGGACACGCATGCTGGCATCGAGTTGCTGACTGCGCAGATTTTCAGAGAATCGCGTCCGCTTGCCAAGTGAATAGCGAATTGCGTACTCCTGAAGAAAGATGCCGCGGCCTTGTTCGACACGCACCAAGCCGCGATGTTCCAGCTCGGAGACCGCGCGGCGGATGGTGTGGCGGTTGACGGCAAAGCGTTCGGCCAGCTCTGCTTCGCTGGGCAAGCGTTCCCCCGGCTTGTAATGCTTGGCGGCAATGTCCTTCTCGATGCTCTGAACGATCTGCCACCAGACGGCAACACCGGAACCCCGCTGAATCATGCTTCATGCCCTTTCTTCGGCCCTGTCATAAAAAATTCATCGTTTGCTGATTGACTGATCGCATCTTAACCGGATATTCTGGCAAGCATTAAGATATCTAGACAACTATACAAATATGAAACCGAATGATCTGCCGGATCCGGCAGCCGAACACGGTGTGCGCCAGCACTGGCTTTCCGAGCTGGCCATGGCGCCGCTGGAGTTGCTTGAGCTGTTTTTCGAAAAGATGGAAGCTTCGGGCCGGTTGCCCGTTGCAACCTGGCTGCGAAAACCGCAGTCCGGCCTGACCATGGTGCGTGCCCGCGCAGGCGGTACGGGGATGCAGTTCAACCTCGGCGAGGCCAGCGTGACCCGCTGCGCCATGCAGGATGGGATGGGGCGAGTCGGCATTGGTTATGTGCGCGGCGGCAATAGCCGCCATGCCGAACTGGTGGCGCTGTTCGATCTTGCTCTGCAGGATGCCGCGCTTCAGTCGGAGATTCTGGATTCGGTGGTATCACCCCTGGCGGCAGCCCGCGTCGCGGCCAGGGAAAAGTCCAGTTGCGAGGCGGCTGCAACGCGTGTCGCTTTTTATGCCATGGCCAGGGAACAGCAATGAACGATCCTCGTCCTCTGCCGACTTCCGCTCTGTTGCCGGGCCTGAATGACCCGGTGCACGATTCGCAGCGTGTGTTCCGGATCGTGCTATCGGCCTTGTCCAATCCTGCCAGCTTGCATGCCCTGGCCGATCTACCGGTACCGCCAGCGCCCATGCACGCGGCTGCCGGTGCCGTGTTGCTGACCCTGAGTGACTATGAAACGCCGGTGTGGCTGCAATCGCCTACGGAGGCTTCTGCCGCCTGGTTGCGTTTTCATTGCGGGACGCCATTGGTGACAAAAGCGAAGGAAGCCCAGTTCGCTTTGATTGACCAGCCTCTGGCGATGCCTCCCTTGTCGGGGTTTGCTCAGGGGCTTGCCGAATACCCCGACCGCTCGGCAACACTGATTGTGCAGGTCCGCGGTTTTTCCTCCGAGGGTCCACTGTTCAGCGGTCCTGGTATCAATGGGCAGCGACGTATCGGTATCGATGGTTTGCCAGGTGATTTCTGGCAGTCATGGCAGAACAACCGTGCAATTGCCCCGCTGGGTGTGGACATTTTGTTCGTGTCCGGCACCAGCGTTGTCGGTCTGCCACGCAGCATCGACGTTCAAAACAAACCAGCCCGCGGGGGAGTCTGATCATGTATGTCGCGGTCAAGGGAGGCGAATCCGCCATCCTCAATTCATACGAACTGCTTGCCGCCGAACGGCGCGGTGATCCCGACGTACCGGAGCTGACGCTGGCGCAGATTCGCCAGCAAATGCGTCTGGCGGTGGATCGAGTCATGGGGGAGGGTTCGCTCTACGACGAGGATTTGGCAGCGTTGGCGCTCAAACAGGCAGCCGGCGATCAGGTCGAGGCAATTTTTCTGTTGCGCGCGTATCGCACCACTTTGCCGCGCTTCGGCTATTCGGTACCGATCGATACCGCCCGAATGGCGTTACGTCGTCGTATCTCCGCCACATTCAAGGATCTGCCCGGCGGTCAGGTGCTCGGCCCGACCTACGACTACACGCAGCGCTTGCTGGATTTCTCGCTTGCAGACACTGCCGACGCGCCGACTCCCCCGAGGGTTGATGAGCCCTTGCCTGCGACTTCGCCGCGGGTGACCGATCTGCTCGGGGAGGAGGGCATGATCGAAGCCGAGCGTCCTGCGGCGGGTGATCCCGCGCCGACGGATCTGTCGCGCGAGCCGCTGCGCTTTCCCGCCAATCGCGCAACACGACTGCAGAATCTGGCCCGTGGTGACGAGGGTTACCTGCTCGCCCTGGGCTATTCCACTCAGCGCGGCTACGCCAATTCCCATCCCTTTGCCGGCGAAATTCGCATGGGCGAAGTGCCGCTGGAGATCATTCCCGAAGAATTGGGATTCGCCATCACCATCGGCCAGATCACGCTCACCGAGTGTCAGATGATCAATCAGTTCGCCGGGTCGAGCGATGTGCCGCCCCAATTTACGCGCGGCTATGGTCTGGCCTTTGGCGAATCCGAGCGCAAGTCGATGGGCATGGCGCTGGTTGATCGTGCCCTGCGCGCGCAAGAGCTGGGCGAGGAAATTACCTCGCCGGCACAACAAGCGGAGTTCGTTCTGTCTCACACGGACAACGTCGAGGCCAGCGGTTTCGTTCAGCATCTGAAGCTGCCCCATTACGTTGATTTCCAATCCGAGCTCGAACTATTGCGCAAAATGCGGGCGTCCAGCGCAAAAGTCGGCGCTGGCGACACGGCGATTCCAGGCGTGCAACCCTCCGCTGAAAGAGAAGAGGCATGAACGCGCTTCCGGGTTACAACTTCGCCTACCTCGACGAACAGACAAAGCGCATGATCCGCCGCGCGCTGCTCAAGGCCGTCGCCATTCCCGGCTATCAGGTGCCCTTCGGCAGCCGCGAGATGCCGCTGCCGTATGGCTGGGGCACGGGTGGCATTCAGGTCACCGCGTCCATTCTTGGACAAGAGGATGTACTCAAGGTCATCGATCAGGGTTCGGACGACACTACCAATGCAGTCAACATCCGGCGCTTCTTCAATCGCACCGCCGGTATGGCGACGACCGACCGCACCGAAGAGGCCAGCATCATCCAGACCCGTCACCGAATTCCTGAAAAGCCGCTGAACGAAAATCAGATTCTGGTTTTCCAGGTGCCTCTGCCGGAACCAATGACCCGCCTGGAGCCGCGGGAAGCCGTGACGCGCAAACTGCATGCGCTGGCTGACTATGGTTTGATGCATGTAAAGCTTTACGAAGACATTGCGCGTTACGGCCATATCGCCACGACCTACGACTACCCGGTGCTGGTCAACGGCCGCTACCTGATGGCACCGTCGCCGATTCCGAAATTCGACAACCCGAAACTGCACATGAGTCCGGCCCTGCAACTTTTTGGTGCAGGGCGCGAGAAGCGGGTGTATGCGATTCCGCCCTGGACGCGGGTTGAAAGTCTGGACTTCGAAGATCATCCATTCAGCATTCAGCGCTGGCAGCAGCCCTGTGCGCTGTGCGACGCCGAAGACAGTTTTCTCGACGAAGTGGTGCTCGATGGGGGCGGACGCATGTTCGTCTGCTCCGATTCCGATTACTGCCAAACCCGGCAGGCGGCGGGTCATACCGGATCGGAAAACACGCCGACGGAGGTGTCGGCATGAGCGCCCAACACGGTGATCGGGCGGCAGCGGCGAAAACCCCCGGCCCCCTATCGCAGCTTGCGGGCAAGGGTGGAGGAGCTCCACTATTGCGCGTCGAAGGCTTGTCCAGAAAATATGGCGGACGGATTGGTTGCTCCGACGTGAGTTTCGATCTGCATGCCGGTGAGGTACTGGCGGTTGTCGGTGAGTCCGGTTCGGGCAAATCGACACTGCTTCAGTTGCTGGCGACGCGCCTCGCGCTCGATGCCGGCAGTCTGCACTATCAGATCACGGGCCGCGGGCTGGTCGATCTCAGTGCGCTGTCCGAGGCCGATCGACGTTGGTTGATGCGTACGGATTGGGGTTATGTCGAGCAGAATCCGCGCGACGGTCTGCGCATGAACGTCAGTGCCGGCGCCAATGTCGGCGAGCGCTTGATGGCGGTGGGGGCGCGTCACTACGGCGAAATCCGCAGCACCGCAAAGGACTGGCTGCAGCGGGTGGAAATGGACCCGGCGCGCCTCGACGAATTGCCGACGGGTTTTTCCGGCGGCATGCAACAGCGTTTGCAGATCGCCCGCAATCTGGTGACGCGACCGCGTCTGGTCTTCATGGATGAGCCTACCGCCGGATTGGATGTCTCGGTGCAGGCGCGACTGCTCGACCTGCTGCGCGAGTTGGTCACTGATCTGGGTTTGGCGGCCGTCATCGTCACACATGATCTGGCTGTGGCGCGCTTGCTGGCGCACCGCATTCTGGTGATGCGCGAAGGCCGCGTGGTGGAAACCGGTTTGACCGATCAGGTACTGGATGATCCGCAGCATCCCTATACCCAACTGCTGGTGTCGTCCGTGTTGCAAGTCTAGACATCGTCGAATAACTCACGGACAACAGACGGAGAACGCATGGAAACGCTCATTGAAGTGCACGGCCTGGAAAAGACCTTCACGCTGCACAATCAGAACTCGGCACGGATCGCCGTGCTGAACGATGTCACGCTAAGTGTCGGCAGCGGCGAATGCGTGGCGCTGGTCGGTCCTTCAGGTGCCGGCAAGAGCACTTTGTTGCGCTGCCTGTTCGGCAACTATCTTGCCAGCGCCGGTGCGATTCGATTGCGCCACGAGGGCCGCTGGGTCGATTTGCCGCAATCTGCGCCGCGGGAAATTCTGGCGTTGCGCCGCAGCACGCTCGGCTATGTCAGCCAGTTCCTGAGGGTGATTCCGCGCGTGCCGACGCTGGATGTGGTAGCCGAGCCGCTGCGCGAGCTGGGAGTCGAGACTGCTTCGGCGCGCGAACGCGCGGCAGCCCTGCTGGCGCGATTGCATCTGCCGGAACGGCTCTGGCACCTGCCGCCCGCGACGTTTTCCGGTGGCGAGCAGCAGCGCGTCAATATTGCACGCGGACTGATCGCCGAGAAGCCGATCCTGCTGCTCGATGAGCCTACAGCGTCGCTTGACGCGGCCAATGCCGAACGCGTTGCCGAACTCATCGACGAAGCCCGTCGTCGCGGCGCCGCGATTGTCGGCATCTTTCACGACACAGAGATTCGTGGCCGCGTTGCGACACGGCTCCATCCTGTTGCAGTGGAGAAGTTCGAGGCCGTTGCATGAACCTGACACTGACCAACGCCCGCGTCGTCACCGCAGACGAGACATTTCTCGGTACGGTAAATGTTGTCGGCGGATGCATTGCCGACGTCTCGCGTGGATGTACGGCGCTTCCCTCAGCCCAGGATCTCGAAGGCGACTTTCTGCTGCCCGGTTTGGTCGAACTGCACACGGACAACATGGAAAAGCACATGTCGCCGCGGCCAGGCGTCGAATGGCCGCTGCTCTCGGCGACCCTGATTCACGACGCCCAGATCGCTGCCGCCGGAATCACCACCGTATTCGATTCGATCCGCGTCGGTGACATCGACGCCCTGGGCAAGTCGGCGCGAAAGGTTGGTGGCGCAGTTGCCGCGATTCGCCAGGCCCTGGATGGGCAGTTGACGCGGGCCGACCACCTCCTGCACTTGCGCTGCGAAATCGGTGCGGACTCCCTGCTTGAGGAGATGGAACCGATTATCGACGAACCCCTGCTCAGGCTGATGTCGATCATGGATCACACGCCGGGTCAGCGGCAGTGGACCGACATCGAGAAATTCCGGCTCTACTATCAGAAGCGCGAACCCTGGAGCGACGAAAGACTCGCCCAGGTGGTGGCGGAGCTGCAATTGCTGCAAGAACGGAATTCGGCGAGCAATCGCGTAGCCATCGTGGATCATGCACGGCAGCGCGGCATTGCCCTGGCCAGCCACGACGATACGACGGCCGGGCATGTGCACGAAGCGCTTGCCGAGGGTGTCACGATTTCGGAGTTCCCGACTACCCTGGAAGCGGCCCGCGCCGCTCGTGAACATGGCATCGGCATCATGATGGGCGCGCCCAATATCGTACGCGGCGGCTCGCATTCCGGAAACATCGCGGCGGGCGAACTGGCCCGGCACGACCTGCTCGACGCGCTGTCTTCGGATTACGTTCCCGCTAGCCTGTTGTTCGCCGCCTTCAGACTGCATGAGCAGGAGGGCTGGAGTCTGCCCGAGGCGGTCGCCACGGTATCCCGCAATCCGGCGCGCATGGCGGGTCTGGACGATCGCGGCGAAATTGCCATTGGTCTGCGCGCCGATTTCGTTCGGGTGCGCGAATCCGGACATATTCCGCACCCGATGATGGTGTGGCTCAACGGGCGACGCACCTCCTGATACAGGTGAGCAGGCGGAGCGGGAAAGTTGATGGAAATCCGATCTGTAAGCGCTGACGAATTGCCGGTTCTGCTTGCCCTGCTGAGCGAGCTTGACGACGAACCTCCGATACCGCTGGATCAAGGGCGGCAATTGTTTGCACAGGCACGGCAATGCGGCGTCTATTACATGGCGTGGAAGGAGGGCGTTGCCGTCGGCGCCTTTTATCTCCTGTTCTATGTCACGCTGATTCACGCCGGGCAGCCTCAGGCGCTGGTGGATTCGGTGGTCGTCGCTCGTGACCGGCGCCGTGAGGGAATCGGGCGTCAGCTCATGACGGCGGCGCTTGATCTGGCGCGCCGGGGCGGCGCCGGAAAACTGGCTCTATCCTCCAACATCAAGCGCGCCGATGCCCATCGCTTTTATGACGCGCTCGGCTTCCGCCGCCATGGTGTGAGTTTTGTGGTCGACCTGGCGTAAGCAGCTTTCCCTTGAGTGCGCAGATACTGAAGTTGATCAGCATCAACACCTGGAAGTGCGACGGCAACTATCAGGCGAGAATGCGGGCGCTGGAGCTGCAACTTGCAGCGCGGAATCCCGATATCGTGGCCCTGCAGGAGTCCTTTTCCAGTATCGATGGCAGCCATGATACGGCTGCGTACCTTGGGCACGCTCTGGGACTGAATGTCTGCTTTGTGCCGGCGCGGCGCAAGCGGCGCCTCTGCGACGGTAAATGGATCGACAGTTGTTCCGGCCTGGCACTGCTGACAAATTGTGCTTTCGGTCGCTGCGTCGACGTCCCATTGCCGTCGACCTTCGAAGATGGCGGCCGCGCCGCGCAAATCTGCCAAATCAGTGCAGGTACGCGGTCGGTGCTGATCGCCAATGTTCATCTGTCTCATCTGGCTGATGTCGCCGAGCTTCGTCGTCGTCAGTTGGAAGCCGTTCTGTCGCATGAGCTTTTCAAACATCGCATGGACGCAGCAATAGTCTGCGGCGACTTCAATGCGGAAATTCAATCATCCGAGTTGCAACATTTCTTTGGACCGCCGTGGCGCCTTCTCGATACCCATCGCTCGGGTGGTGGTGAAGCCAAGGTCACGTGTCTTGGCGAGGATGCTCGTTGGCGCGATCTCGATCACATTTTCTCGGTTCAGATCGGACATGGATCACGCCCCGGATTTCGCGACGCGGTTGTGGTGCTGGATAAGGTCGACGCTTCGTCAGGCGTGATGCCGAGTGATCACCGTGGTGTGGAGACGTGCATGGTGTTTGGTGACGATTCCAATCCTCGGCAATTCGTCATCTGAATGAAATAGTTCGTTCACATGGCTTGTATAGACTTCTCCACCAATGCAGCAAGTGAAACTTCAAGCTGAACACCGGCATAGAGTCCAGGCACTGCTTGCAGCATCGCCTTCCCCAGGACTGCTTTCCATGCCTGGGATTAATTCTCGCAGCACGACAGTTGCCAAGGAAAAGAGCCATGCGTTCATCGATTGATGTTACCTGCCTCAGTAAAAGCTTTTCACGGGAGAAGGCGCTTGACGATGTCAGTCTCAGCGTTGCTCCGGGTGAAATGGTTGCGCTGATCGGCGCCTCAGGTTCAGGCAAGTCCACTCTGATGCGACACATTGCCGGTCTTACCGCAGGTGATGGAAATGACCCGTCTTCCTCGATACGGGTCAATGGACGTATTGCTCAACAGGGCGGCGTAGTGGCGAACGACATCCGCGACATTCGCGCCAATATTGGTTTTGTTTTCCAGCAGTTCAATCTTGTCAGCCGCTTGCCGGTAATTACGAATGTGCTGACGGGCATGCTGTACCGCGTACCGACGTGGCGCAGCAGCATGCGCTTGTTCACCCGTGAGGAAACCCGTCAGGGAATCGAGGCGTTGGGCCGGGTCGGCCTTCATGGCCGCGCGCATCAGCGTGCTTCAACACTCTCCGGTGGCCAGCAGCAGCGGGCTGCCATCGCTCGCACTCTGGTGCAAAAAGCCGACATCATTCTCGCAGACGAGCCGATAGCGTCGCTCGATCCAGAGTCCTCCCGCAAGGTGATGGACATCCTTTCCCGTATCAACCAGGAGGATGGAACCACTGTTCTGGTTTCGCTGCATCAGGTTGACATCGCCTTGAAATATTGTCCGAGAACGGTCGCCTTGCATCGGGGCAAAGTTGTCTATGACGGCGCTTCGGCCAATCTGACCCCGCATTTGTTGCGGGAATTGTATGGCGCGGAAGTTGAAGACCTTCTGCCCGCACACGGTTCTGCGAACCCCCGATCAGCGTTTGGCCAGTCGGCAGAGATCAAGCGCCAACATCCGCCTGTTCGTCTTGTCGAAGCCGCCCTGCAAGCCCGAGTTCTGTAAGCCACTTTATCCACGAAAGGGAATCAAACATGATCAAGAAACTGATCGCCTCTGTTGTCCTGGCCGCAGCGGTAGTAACACCCACTCTTGCCGACTCATCCAAGGAAATCAACTTCGGCATCATCGCCACCGAATCGACTCAAGCCCTCAAGCAGAACTGGCAGCCGCTGCTCGACGACATGAGCAAGCGCACCGGATTGAAGGTGAATGCATTTTTCGCACCTGACTATGCCGGCGTGATTGAAGGGATGCGCTTCAATAAGGTTGACGTTGCCTGGTTCGGGAACAAGTCCGCCATGGAAGCGGTTGACCGCTCGCGCGGTGAAATTTTCGCCAAAGTCGTGCACATGGACGGTTCGCCCGGCTACTGGTCGCTTTTGATCACCCACAAGGACTCGCCCTACAAATCGCTGGACGACATGATCAAGCACGGCAAGGACATCTCCTTCGGCATCGGCGACCCCAATTCGACCTCCGGCTTTCTGGTGCCGAGCTACTATGTTTTCGCCCTCAACAAGATAGACCCGAAGACGCATTTCAAGACCATCCGTTCCGCCAACCATGAAACCAATCTGATGGCCGTGATCAACAAGCAGGTCGACATAGCCACCAACAACACCGAAAACTGGGAAAAGTTTTCCCAGCGCTTCCCGGAAAAGCTCAAGAACGTTCGCATCATCTGGAAATCGCCCTTGATTCCCGCCGATCCAATGGTCTGGCGCGAGGATCTCGCCAGCGAAGCCAAGGCAGCGATCAAGAAGTTCTTCATTGCCTATGGAACGGGCCCGGATGCGGCGCGCGAACTGGCCATTTTGAACAAACTCAGCTACAAGGGATTCTCCGAATCCAGCAACAACCAGTTGCTCCCCATCCGCCAGCTCGAACTGTTCAAGCAAAAGAGCAAGATCGCCGGCGACAGCACTCTGAGTGCGGCGGAGAAGCAGGCCAGGACCCAGGAGATTGACAAGAAGCTGGGCGAGCTCAACCAGAAGCTTGCGGCGCTGAAGTAAGCACCGAATCGCAGTTCACATCCAATGTCTGAACGAGTACAAGCACTGCCTGATCCAGCGGGTGCCTTCCCCCGGGCTTCGCTGGCCCAAATGTTCGGGTGGGGGCTGTTGCTGGCGATATTGGCGGGATCCTGGAGCGGGGCCGACATGCGTCCCGGTGACCTGTTCAGGGATTCCGGCAACATGGGCAGCTATGTCGCGGACTTTTTCCCTCCGAACTTTGGCGAATGGCGTCTCTATATCAAGGAGACGCTGATCACGCTGCAGATCGCGGTATGGGGATCGGCGCTTGCAGTGCTGCTGGCGATTCCGCTAGGCTTGCTCTGTGCCGGCAACATCACGCCGTGGTGGATCCATCAGCCGGTGCGCCGGCTGATGGATGCGGCGCGTGCCATCAACGAAATGGTATTCGCCATGCTGTTCGTGGTGGCCGTCGGTCTCGGGCCGTTCGCCGGCGTGCTGGCGTTGTTCGTGCACACGACCGGTATCCTGGCCAAGTTGTTCTCCGAGGCGGTGGAGGCGATCGACCCGCATCCGGTGGAGGGGATTCGTGCCACCGGCGCGACCGTGCTGGAGGAGATCGTCTTCGGCGTCATTCCCCAGGTTCTGCCGCTGTGGATCTCGTATTCGCTTTACCGCTTCGAATCGAACGTGCGCTCCGCCACGGTTGTTGGCATGGTCGGGGCGGGCGGCATCGGCGTCATCCTGTGGGAGATCATCCGTGGCTTCTACTATGCCGAAACCTGCGCCGTGATGATCATCATCGTCGCTACCGTCAGCATGATCGATCTGGTGTCCGCGCAGATTCGCAAACGTTTCATTTGAATGCAGCCGCTTCGGCGGCTGCGCAACAGGGTGGCCGCATGAGCACGGAACTAACGATTCGCAACGCTCGCATTGTGACGCGTGACGAGGAGTTTCTCGGTACCCTGCACTTGGTCAATGGCCGGATTGCTGATATTGCACGAGGCACAACCGCCATCGTCTCAGAAGATTGGGACGGTGACTATCTGCTGCCCGGTCTGGTCGAACTGCATACCGACAACCTCGAAAAGCATTTGACGCCCCGGCCGGGTGTGGTCTGGCCTGCCCTACCCGCCGTGCTGGCACACGATGCACAAATTGTCGCTGCCGGCATCACTACCGTGCTCGATGCCATATCCATTGGCGATATGGGCTCCGGAAGCGCGCGCACCGACAAATTGCGTCCGATGCTCGATGCGCTCGACCACTGCGAGAAACGCGGTTTGCTGCGCGCCCGGCATCTGCTGCATTTGCGTTGCGAACTTTCCTACGCCCGACTTATCGAAATGTTTGAAGGTCTGGTCCAGCAACGGGCCCTGCAACTGGTTTCCCTGATGGACCACACGCCAGGCCAGCGGCAGTTTCTCGATCTCGCCAAACACCGTGAGTACTATCAAGGAAAACACGGCCTGAGCAATCATGAAATGGACGCGTTTGTGGTCGAACAGCAGACAAATCATTTGCGTTACAGCGCCACCAATCGTAATGCGGTGGTGGAGGTGTGCCGCACCCGGGGCATTCCGCTGGCGAGTCACGACGACGCGACACCGGAACATGTCGCCGAAGCCGTGGCGGAAGGTGTCGTGATCTCGGAATTTCCGACGACATTGCTGGCGGCGCGCACCGCGCGGCAGAGCAGTCTTGGTGTGGTGATGGGTGCTCCAAACGTGGTGCGCAATGGTTCACACTCGGGCAATGTTTCCGCGCTGGACTTGGCGAAAGAAAGGCTGCTCGACGGCCTATCTTCAGACTATGTGCCGGCGAGCCTGTTGCATGCCGCGTTTTTGCTGACCGAGCGGGCCGGCTGGGGTCTTCCCGACGCGGTCGCCGTCGTGAGTGCGAATCCGGCGCGGTTGGCCGGCTTGACCGACCGGGGAGAAATCGCACCCGGAATGCGCGCGGACTTGATCAGGGTGCATGCCGACAGTCATGTGGTGTCGGTGACCGGATCCTGGCTGGAAGGCAAACGCATCCTCTGATCCGGATGAGCGAACAGCGTCGAAGCAGCGGCGGGTCTTGCCTTGCCGCCTGCCTATTGCTCTCCTGTTGTCGTCAATGAGTTCCCGAACGCATCCCGATTACTGGATCAGATTCGACAAGCCCTGCGTGCCGGTCGGTGCCTCGGCCAGCCACGGTATCAGCGCGCATCGCTCTGCCAGCTCATCGACAACGCGGCGAATGTAGGGCACTTCGTAGACTCCGCGTTCCGACAGCAGCGGATCATGCGTGCCGCTGGCCAGCAGCGACTGGTTGATCACCCAGGCATAGGGTTTGACGCCGGCCCGGATGAGGTCGTCTTGCAGGCGTTCGGCTTCATGTACCGGTGTGGCTTCGGCCAGCGTCACGATCAGGGTTCGCGTGTACTCGGGGTCGCGCAGGCGCGGCAACAATTGGCGCACGGATTCGGGCATGTCGCCCTGAGTGCGCATGACTTCGCGGTGATAGGCCTCGGCGGCATCCAGCAGCAGTATCGTGTGTCCGGTGGGTGCGGTGTCGAGCACGACAAATCCATCCCTGCCTTCATCGACCGTGCGGGCAAAGGCGCGAAAGACCGCGATTTCCTCGGTGCAGGGAGAGCGCAGATCCTCCTCCAGCATGGCCCGGCCGGCGGCATCGAGCGTGTCGCCGGCTTTTTTCAGCACTTCGTCGGTGTATTGCCGGACTTCAAGCGCGGGGTCGATGCGGGTCACGCGCAACCCCGCAACACCTTCTGCCACAGCAGCGCTGACATGGGCGGCGGGATCGGTGGTCGACAGCAGCACCGGGAGGCCACGTTTCGCCAGCGCGATCGCAATGGCCGCAGCGAGGGTGGTTTTGCCGACACCGCCCTTGCCCATGGTCATGATGACTCCGCGACCGCTTGCGGCGATTTCCTCGACTATCTGGTGGAGTCCGGGCGGGAGTCGGATCGATGTTCGCTCTGCGATGTCCGGCGTGATGGCCGTTTCGGGTTGCGCCATGACGCGCAGGGCCTCGATGCCGACCGTGCCGCGTGGCAGGAAAGGAATCGTGCTGCCGGGCAGTCCGGTGAGTGTCGCGGGCATGCGGTTGAGGGCGTCGGCTGCGCGGCGGGTCATGGCGTCGGCGATGGCGTCCCCCGGGCTCGCTGCGGCGAACAGCCCGTTGATGGTGAGCTGGATGTTGCGCACGCCAAGATCGGCCAATTCGCCGCGCGTGCGCTCGGCCTCGCGCAAGGCCGAGGCGTCGGGGCGGCTGACCAGGATGACGGAGGTCTCGTCGGGATCGGCGAGGCGCTCGACGGTAGCCGCGTAAAGCGCCTTCTGCTTTTGCAGCCCGGCGAGCGGCCCAAGGCAGGAGGCTCCCCCGGTCGACGAGGCGATGAACTCGTCCCAGGCGGTGGGCAGCGTCAGCAGCCTTAAGGTATGCCCGGTCGGGGCGGTGTCGAAGATGACGTGATCGAATTCCTGCGTTGCCGCCGGATCGCCGAGCAGTTTCGAGAACTCGTCGAAGGCGGCAATCTCGACCGTGCATGCGCCGGAGAACTGCTCTTCCATGCTCTGGATCGCCGCCGTCGGCAGGACACCCCGATAAGGGCCGACCATGCGTTCGCGGTAGTCGCGGGCGGCCGCTTCCGGATCAATGTTGAGCGCGAAGAGTCCCGGCACGCCGGGGATCGCGGTCGGTGTCTGACTCAGCGTCGTGCCAAGGACTTCATCGAGATTGGACGCCGGATCGGTGCTGACGATGAGGACACACGCGCCGGCTTCAGCCATGGCCAGTCCAGTGGCGCAGGACAGCGATGTTTTGCCAACTCCGCCTTTTCCGGTGAAGAAGGCGTGGCGGGTTTTCAGTTCGGGGAGGGCCATTGCTTCAGTTTCGGTTTCAGCAGCAGCCGGATTTGGGCGAGCAACAGGGGGCATCCTTGGTCGCCGGCGTTTCGGTGGGCTCTGCTGCGATACCGAGTTTTTGCGCAAGCTGCTCGCGGGACGGGTACAAACCTGTCGAGACGATTCTTCCATCCAGCACGATCACCGGCAGTCGCTCCATCCCGGCTTCCATTTCCTTGATGACTGCCGGATTGGAGGCAAAGGCCTGCGGCTCCATGCCGAGATTGTGGCGGGTCACCTTGATGCCTTTTTCCTCAACCCATTTCAGGTCTGCAGCGAAACGGGCCAGTTGCGGATCGATGTCGACGCCACAGACACCGGTGGAACAGCACATGGCGGGGTCATACACTTCAAGCTTTTTCATCATGGTTCCTTTGTTGGCAGGCCGGCCTCATACCAGCCCTTGGATTGATTGACGATCTTGACCACCAGCAGCATGACCGGGACTTCGATCAGTACGCCGACCACGGTGGCGAGTGCGGCCCCTGATTCGAAGCCGAACAGACTGATAGCGGCCGCCACGGCCAGTTCGAAAAAATTCGAGGCGCCGATCAGCGCCGAGGGGCAGGCGACGCTGTGCTTCTCGCCGACGGCGCGATTCAGCCAATAGGCCAGGCTCGAGTTGAACAAGACCTGGATCAGAATGGGCACCGCCAGCAGCGCAATGATCAGCGGCTGCTCAATGATGGCCTTGCCCTGGAAGGCGAACAGCAGCACCAGTGTGGCGAGCAGAGCGGAAATGGACCACGGCCCGATCTTTTCCATCATCGCATCGAAATGCGCCGTGCCCTTTTTCAGCAGGCTTTTGCGCCAGACCTGGGCCAGCGCCAGTGGTATCACGATGTAGAGCACGACCGAGGTGAGCAGCGTATCCCAAGGTACGGTAATGGCCGAGATGCCGAGCAGCAGGCCGACGATGGGAGCGAAGGCGAAAATCATGATCGTGTCATTCACCGCGACTTGCGACAGGGTGAACAGCGGATCGCCATGGGTCAGCCGGCTCCAGACGAAAACCATCGCGGTGCAGGGCGCGGCGGCAAGCAGGATCAGGCCGGCGATGTAACTGTCCAACTGGTCGGCGGGCAACATGGGGGCGAACAGATGGCGAATGAACAGCCAGCCGAGGAAAGCCATCGAGAAAGGCTTGACCAGCCAATTCACGAACAGCGTGACGCCAATGCCGCGCACATGTTGCCGGACTTCATGCAGGGCACCAAAATCCACCTTGACCAGCATCGGAATGATCATGATCCAGATCAGCAGGCCGACCGGCAGGTTGACCCGCGCGACTTCGAGTTTGCCGAGCAACTGAAAGGGGGCTGGCAGCCATTGGCCGAGACCTATGCCGACAATGATGCAGAGGAAAACCCAGACCGTCAGGTAGCGCTCAAAGGTAGACATCGGCGCGCCGGCGGCGACTTTGGCGGTGACTTCACATTGGGCGGACATGCTTAGTCCTCCTCGTGAATGCGCTTGGCTGCGGCAAGCGCTTCGTCACGGCTCATGGTTTCCAGCGGCAGGGCAAGAAATGCGGTGACGCGTTTCCTCAGGGACTGGTAGGCGGTTTCGAAAGCGGCACGCCGGGCATCGAGGGGTTCCACATGCGCGGGATCGGGAATACCCCAGTGTGCCGTGGCGGGATGTCCTGGCCAGACCGGGCAGGCCTCTTGGGCCGCGTTGCCACAAGCCGTGAAAATGAAATCAAAAATCGGCGCTGGCGCACTTTGCGGGGCGGCAACGGCAAATTCGTCCCACGACTTGCTGCGCGCACCCGCGGCTGGCACGCCGTGATTCGCCAGTGTTTCCAGCGCTACGGGGTTGACCTGGCCCGCAGGCTGGCTGCCAGCCGAATACGCATTGATGCGTCCGTTGCCCAGGTGCTTGAACAGCATCTCGCCGAGAATGGAGCGGGCGGAATTGCCGGTGCATAGCACAAGTACATTCATTGTTTTGTTCATGCTCGCCAACTATTGGAAAAGTGAGGGAGGCCTATTCGCTCGTTCGATCGAACTTGCCGATTCGGTCGAGTTCCTGCTTGAGTTCCAGGCCCTTGAGCCTGGCTAGCGGCAGGCTCGCGAACATGGCGATCCGGCGGTGGAGCTGGTTGTAGGCGGTAAAGAAGGCCTTGCGCCGGGCGTCTTCGCCTCCTTCAACGGCTGCCGGATCTGCAATACCCCAATGTGCCGTTATCGGTTGCCCGGGCCAGACGGGGCAGACTTCGCCGGCCGCGTTGTCGCATACAGTGAATACGAAGTCGAGTGCCGGCGCGCCCGGGGCGGCGAATTCCTCCCAGCTCTTGCTGCGCAGGTTCTCCGTCGGGATACGGTTCTTGCGCAGCAGTTCGATGGCGTAGGGATTGATGGTTCCCGCAGGATGGCTTCCGGCACTGTAGGCGCGAAAGCGGCCGTGTCCGACCAGCGGCAGATTCAGAATCGATTCCGCCAGAATGCTGCGGGCCGAGTTGCCGGTGCACAGAAACAGCACGTTGTAGACGCGCTCGCTCATGATGTTCCTTTCGTTGTGTGAGATTTGGCAGCACGGCTTCCGGCCTTGACGGCGTTACTCGCCGCGGAGGTCTTGGGCAGACAGGCTTTCCCCTGGCAGCAATTGTTGGTCAGGAATGCAATCAGTTCGTCCATCTCGCCATAGTCGGCAGAGTAGAAAATGAACCGGCTTTCCTGTCTTCCCTGAATCAGCCCGACCCGGCTCAGGTGCGCAAGATGAAAAGACAGGGTTGCAGGAACCAGTCCCAATTTTTCCCCGATCGCACTGGCGTTGATTCCCTTGGGTCCCGCTTCGACCAGCAGGCGGAAAATGGAGAGCCGGGTCTCGTGTCCGAGGGCGGCAAGCAGTTCGGCGGCGTTTAGTGATTCCATAGTTCGAATAATATCAAATTATTGTGACAGGGAGATTTCAATCAGGGTAGTGCCAGTCGGCAAGATCTGGTGCGAGCCGCGCATGGCAGGGAATTGCAGACTAAAGCATGGATTTCCGCCGTGTTGCCAACGCCGACTTTTCGGCGGGGCACTCATGCATTCACGAACCTGCTTGAGGCGTCAATCGGATTGGTCGATGGGTGCGGCGGGGCGAAAAGCAAGGGCCGCAATCTCGCTGGCCAGAGGGCGGGCGACCCGGAGCATGACATTCAGCAATTCTTGCGCGATCAATTCGCGCAAGAGGGCAAGTGGTCCCGGCAGTCGGACCGAACGGCTCAGGGAGCGGGTTTCTTCGGCATACAGGCGGAACAGCTCATAAAGCACCTGAGCAAATTCGCCTTGCGAAAAACTTTCCTGCAGTGCCTTGCGAAGGGGAGTCGGGCGTTCTCGTCTCGCCAGGATCTTTTGCGCAGCCTCGAAGAGCAGTTTCATGCGTCGCGCACGAATCGGTACGATCTCCTCGTAGCGGATCACGATGTCGATCGGAAAGCGGTCGATACGCGCCAGGAATTCCTTGTCGATCAGTTTGGTCGCCTGCACCAGTTGCGGCTGGATGTCGTTCCAGTCCTGCGGGATCTGCGCAGTCAGTTCAGCGGAGCGCTGAATCACCAAAGAGTCCTTCTCGATCTCTTTTTCGACATTCAGCGCCAGCACCGGTTCCAGGTGAGGCAAGGCCAGTCGCAGGGGAAGGGCCGCGCGCAGTGCGGTGGTGGTGCGCCGGCTGTAGACGTTGAGCACCCGGCCGTTGAGTCGGGCGAGGGTTTGTACCCGCAACACCATGCCGGCGTCTTGTCTGTGGCTTCAGGCGGCCGGTTTCGCGGCGCGGTGAAAACCCAGCATGCCATGAAACACGGTGTCTACCTTGACGCCAACATAGCCTTGTTCGCGCAGCAGGATCGACAGTTCTTCCGCGCTGTAGAACAGTTCCAGTGCGTCGAGGAAATATTGCTTGGCATTTGCCGCGGCGGGGCCGCTGCCGACGATAAGGCCGGTCAGTCCTAGGCAGCCTCGCAGGTAGGTGTAGTAAAGATTTTTCACGATCACGTTGCGCGGACGCAGCATGTCGGAGTGGTGAAAGTGCCCGCCGGGTTTGAGTACCCTCAGAATCTCGCTGAACACTTCGCGTACTCGCAGATGACGCGAGGCGAATTGTAGTGTGACGATATCAAAATGATTGTCGGGAAAGGGTAGGGTGTGTACATCGCCGATGGTGCTTTTTATCTTGAGGCCCAGGGCACTGGCGCGCTGCTGGCCGACGGTCTGCATGGCGACGCTGCGATCCATGGCATGCACGTCCAGCGTCGGTTCGCGTTTGAGAAGGGCAATGCCGATGGCGTTAGTGCCGGCGCAGACATCCAGTACCTTTTGCTTCGGCTGTAAATCGACCAGTTGCATGAAGCGCCTGAGGAAATTGTCGAACTGCCCGAGCGCCGCGATGTTGTTGGCGCGGTCGTAATAGGGAGCCACATCTGCAAAGACATCGTTCAGGTCTTTTTTCCAGACTTCGCTGAAACGTTCTTCACGTACCGCTTCGCGCAACGCCATGGGGGGAGGAGCCATTCTTGTTTTTCCTTCGTTGGTCTTCAATCATTGCGGGTGATTCCGGTTAGATTCGCAGCAGGTACACCGCCGAAAAAAGGCTGCCCACGATCGCTCCGACATACAGAACCGTTGCGACCAGTGTATCGGCGCGTGCGCCAAAATCATAGAAGGTGCAGCGCAATCGGTGTGCCGAACTCCATAACGACAGCGCGACCACGCCAAAGATGATTAGCTTGCCTAGGCCATTGGCGGCGAAGGCATGCAGTTTGTCGTAACCAAGTCCGGCAGGAACATGACCCAGCGCGGCCATCAAAGTGAGCAGAACGATGACCGGGATGAAGAAGGCGATAACGGTACCGCCGGCGGCGAAAGGAAACCAGACGACGGGTTTGTGTGATTTGGCCATGATCAGAACACCCCCGCAATAATGAGAACGCCGACAGACAATACTGCCCAAGCAACATAGTGCGCGCCGGAAATAATGTTGCCCGCGACGAAGTCTTCACCAATCTGCAGTGGCATGGCTTTTTGCGTGGCATTGAACCAGGTGGCTGCGTGATACACCGTCGCGATCAGAGCGAGAAACTGAAACGCGATGGAAGCCGGGCTTCTCAGCGCCATGAGAAAGTCTTCCCAGGCGGCTTCACCGGAAGACAGGCTCTGCAAACCGACTACCAGCAGCACACAGTAGGCTCCGACAAAAATGCTGGTGACCTCGCGCGACATGTAGCGCAGGTAGCGCGGGTGCCGGAAATACCAGGTTGTCGGTGGTACTTCACGGACCAGGGGTTTGCGGCTCATGATTTTCCTCCCGGTATCAGGTGTTCGACAATCCAGTCGATCGAACTGGTGATCTTCATCTGCTGCAAGGCGCTTGCCGGATCGACATGAGCCGGGCAGACCTCGGAACAGGCGCCGACAAAGGTGCATTCCCACACGCCTTCATGGGTGGCAACGACTTCCTGTCTTTCCTTGCGGCCGCCGTCGCGCGAATCGATGTTGTAGCGGTGTGCCAGGGTCAGCGCGGCCGGGCCGATGAAGCTCGGCGTCAGTCCGTACTCCGGGCAGGCGGCGTAGCACAGCATGCAGTTGATGCACATTGAATATTGGCGGAACTTCATCAACTGAGCCGGCGTCTGCTTGTACTCACCCTCGCTGACGGCCTTAGTCTCCTTCGGGATGAGGTAGGGCTTGACGCGCTTGAGCTTCTCCATGAAGTCGTCGGGTGCCGTGACCAGATCTCGCTCAACGGGAAAGTGGGTCAATGGTTCGACCCGGATCACGCCTTCATAACTGCGCAGAAAGGCGTGACAGGACAGCTTCGGTTCGCCGTTGATCATCATGCCGCAACTGCCGCAGACCGCCATGTGGCAGGACCAGCGGTAGTTGAGTGTCGGGTCTATGTCAGCCTTGATCTTGTTCAGGGCGTCGAGTACCACCCATTCTTCCTGGCACATCACTTCGTAGTGCTGAAAATGGGCCTCGGTATCCGTATCCGGGTTGTAACGAAGCACTTCCAACTGGACCAGACGCTCGTTGTTTCCGCCGGGCCGTCCCAAGGAAGCAACCGCCCCCCCGTTGGGGGCAGCGAGCGGGGGTTGCGAGCGTGGGAGGCTATTACTCATTTGTGGTCTCCCGAGTAGTCGCGCACGCCCGGCGGGGATTTGGTGATGACCACATCCAGGTAATCGACGCATGGAGAGTCCATTCCCTGATAGCGAACCATGGTGTGGCGCAAGTAATTCTTGTCATCTCGCTCGACGTAATCAAGTCGCTGGTGCGCGCCGCGCGACTCCTTGCGGGCCAGCGCACCGACCGTTACCGCTTCGGCGCAATCGAGCATGGATCCCAGTTCGAGCACCTGGAACAGATCGGTGTTGAAGACAGTGGTCTTGTCGGTGAGGATCACGCGCCGGTAGCGTTCGCGCAGTTCGTGGATTTTGTTCACGCCTTCCTGCAATCCTTCTTCGGTGCGATAGATGCCGACGTTTTTCTCCATCGTGTCCATCATTTCCTTGCGCAGGCCGGACATGGACTCGGTGCTGTCACTGCGCGAGAAAAGCTCGCGGATACGGGACTGGGTATCTTCGGCGCGGGCATTCAGCGCCGCAGTGTTGGCTGCCGGAAGACTTTCAATATGCTCAATGGCGGAGAGCGCTGCGCGGCGCCCGAAGACCAGCAGTTCGACCAGTGAATTCGACCCCAGCCGGTTTGCGCCGTTGAGACTGACGCAGGCACATTCGCCGGCAGCGAACAAGCCGGGCAGGGGCGTGGCGGCCGCTGTGTTGGTGGATATGCCACCCATCATGTAGTGCACCACAGGGCGGATCGGTACGGCTTCCTTGACGATGTCGACGCCGAGGTAGGCTTCGGCCAGTTCGCGCACCAGGGGCAGGCGCTCGTTGATCTTCTTTTCGCCGAGGTGGCGCATGTCGAGCATTACGCATTCGCCCCACTGGGTCGTCACCGTATTGCCTTTTTGCAGTTCATGCCAGTAGGCCTGGCTGACGCGATCACGCGGACCGAGTTCCATGGTCTTGAGTTGTGGTTGCCCCACTGGTGTTTCCGGGCCCATGCCGTAGTCCTGCAGGTAACGGCGTCCATTCTTGTTGACCAGGATGCCGCCTTCACCGCGGCAGGCTTCTGTCAACAGGCTGCCGGTGTTGGGCAGGCCGGTCGGGTGATACTGGACAAATTCCATGTCCTTCAGCGGAGCGCCGGCACGGTAGGCCATGGCCATGCCGTCGCCAGTCTTGATCGCTCCGTTGGTGGAGAATGGGAACATTCGGCCGGCGCCGCCGCCGGCGATGATTACCGCCTTGGCATGGAATTGGCGCAACTGGCCGCTACGCATCTCCATGGCGGTCACGCCCTGACAGCGACCGTCATCGACCAGCAGGTCAAGTGCGTAATATTCGTCAAAGCGGGTGATCGAGGGAAACTGCAACGAAGTTTGGAACAGCGTGTGCAGAATATGGAAACCTGACTTGTCGGCGGCGAACCAGGTACGTTTCTTCTTCATGCCGCCAAAGGGCCGCACCGCCACGGACCCATCCGCCTCGCGATTCCAGGGGCAACCCCAGTGTTCGAGCTGCAATAGCTCTTTCGGCGCTTCGTGGATGAAGTATTCGACGCAATCCTGATCGGAGAGCCAGTCACCGCCACCCACCGTATCGTCAAAGTGCATGTCGAAACTGTCATCCGGCTTGATCACACCCGCAGCACCTCCCTCTGCGGCACAGGTGTGGCTACGCATCGGGTAAACCTTGGAAATCAGCGCAATGCGCAGTTGAGGTGCAGTTTCCGCCAGAGCAATTGCGGCACGCAGACCCGCACCACCAGCACCTATGATTACGACATCGATCGATATGGTTTCCATTGTGTTCCGCCAGTTGTGATGTGTACTCTGTTTCAGGCACTTAGTATCAGCGTATTGCGCTACCCGCTATTGACGTACGTCAAATGCCAAGAAGTGACACAAGGCAGGCGCTAAGCCGGTGATGACCAGGTGCGATGTGCGTCCTGAGCGGACTTCAGTCTGGCATTTGCTCGCCGCTGTGGCTATAATGCCGGGCTTCATGTAGCCGCCACTGAGACCTCGATGCGTAGAAAACTGGTTGCTGGAAACTGGAAACTGAACGGCAGTCTGGCCGCCAACAAGGGGCTGTTGCAGGCCGTGCGCGATGGCGTCAAAGGCCAAGCCGATGTTGCTGTTTGTGTGCCATACCCTTACCTCGCCCAAGCACGTGCGGCGCTTGAAGGTAGCAGTGTCACCTGGGGTGCGCAGGATGTTTCCGAGCATGCGCAAGGCGCCTGGACCGGTGAAGTGAGTGGCTCAATGCTGGCGGATTTTGCCTGTCGCTATGTTTTGGTGGGACACTCCGAGCGCCGATCCTTTTTTGGCGATACCGATACCGTTGTCGCCGCAAAATTTGCCGCTGCGCAAGTGGCCGGGCTGACGCCGGTACTGTGTGTCGGCGAAACACTTGCAGAACGCGAAGCCGGTATAACCGGTGAAGTGGTTACGCGGCAAATCGAGGCCGTGCTTGCCAACAGTGGTGTCGATGCATTTGCCAGTGCCGTAGTGGCCTATGAGCCGGTATGGGCAATCGGCACCGGCCGCACCGCATCGCCGGAACAGGCGCAGGAAGTACATGCCCTGATTCGCGCTCGCTTCGAACGCGACAGTCAACAAGTTGCGTCGGGGCTACGTCTTTTGTACGGCGGCAGCGTCAAGGCAAACAACGCTGCTGAGCTTTTCGGTCAGCCCGATATTGATGGTGGCCTTATTGGTGGTGCATCACTGGTGGCAGAGGATTTTCTTGCCATTTGCGCCGCTGCCTGAACAAGTTCTCAAGAGGATCCCATGGAATTACTTCATACCGTGATTTTGACCGTGCATGTCATCGTCACGCTCTCCATAATTGTCGTCGTACTGCTGCAGCATGGCAAAGGGGCGGACATGGGCGCGGCTTTTGGTAGCGGTGCGTCCGGCAGCCTTTTCGGCGCTACGGGCTCGTCAAATTTTCTTTCGCATGTGACCGCAGTTCTGGCGGCAGTATTTTTTCTGACCAGCCTGGGTCTTTCCTATATCGCTACCTCGGCGCCGCGGACATCCGGCAGCGTCATGGATTCGGTTCCGGTCAAGGCGGCTCCCGCGGTTCCAGCGCAACCGGTTGAGGCGCCCAATTCAAAAGCCAAAGACATTCCAAAATAGTCAAGGCCATCAGAATCGATAGATTTTTTTGTTGCAGCGCACTAATTTATCGATCGCTTGTTATATAATTTGCGCCGCTCGTGAAATAGCGCAAAGCCGTCGTGGTGAAATTGGTAGACACGCTATCTTGAGGGGGTAGTGGCGAAAGCTGTGCGAGTTCGAGTCTCGCCGACGGCACCAGGTAATTTGGCGACAAAAGGCAGTTGAACAGCAGTTGAAAAGTAGTTGAGCGTTGGTTGTTTTGCAGAGTTTTTCGGAACGACCGGCCGACAATAACGAGCGGAGTGGCTTACCACCAAAATGCTGGAAAATTACTTCCCCATCCTCGTCTTCGTAATGGTGGGTCTCGTTTTCGGATGTGTGCCCATTCTGCTTGGATGGTTGATCGCCCCGAATCGTCCCGACAGCGAAAAGCTCTCCGCCTTCGAGTGCGGCTTTGCCCCCTTTGAAGATGCGCGCATGAAGTTTGATGTGCGCTACTACCTGATAGCTATCCTCTTCATTCTGTTCGACCTTGAAATAGCCTTTCTCCTGCCGTGGGCGACGATTTTCAAAGAGATCGTCAATACCGAGGCGATGAGAATGTTCGGCTTTGTCGAAATGTTTGTTTTTATCGGCATCCTCGTCGTTGGCTACGTGTATGCGTGGGCCAAAGGGGCGCTGGATTGGGAATGAACATGCTCAAGGAATCCGACATATGAGTATCGAAGGCGTTCTGCAGGAAGGCTTCGTTACCACGTCGCTGGACAAGATCATCAACTGGACGCGTACCGGCTCGATGTGGCCGATGACTTTTGGTCTGGCATGCTGCGCCATCGAGATGATTCATGCCGGTTGTTCGCGCTACGATCTCGATCGTTTCGGTATCGTATTCCGACCAAGTCCGCGTCAATCAGACGTGATGATTGTCGCCGGTACGTTGACAAACAAGATGGCTCCGGCACTGCGCAAAGTCTATGACCAGATGGCTGAGCCACGCTGGGTGTTGTCGATGGGTTCCTGCGCCAATGGTGGCGGTTACTACCACTATTCCTACTCAGTAGTTCGCGGCGTCGATCGAATCGTGCCCGTTGATGTGTATGTACCCGGTTGCCCGCCAACGGCTGAAGCGCTTTTGTACGGCCTGATCCAGTTGCAGAGCAAGATCCGGCGCACCACCACTATTGCCCGCTGACCTGATGAAAGCTATCCGATGAGCGCGAAACTGGAAAGGCTCTGCCACCAACTGAAGGAAAGCTTCGGTGATCGCATCATGGAACCTGTCATGGCGCTGGGCGAACTCACTGTGACGATTCCTGCTGAGAACTATCTGGATGCAATGCGCCAACTACGCGATGACCCGGTTTTCTGTTTCGAGCAGTTGATGGATCTCAGCGGCATCGATTATTCCGAATTCACCGGCTATCAGGGCAAGCGCTTCGCCTCTGTCAGCCAGTTGTTGTCGCTCACTCACAACTGGCGTTTGCGGGTCAAGGTTTTCGCGACGGATGATGATTTTCCGGTAGTGGCATCGGTCATGGATATCTGGAATGTCGCCAACTGGTATGAACGCGAAGCCTTCGACCTGTTCGGTATCCACTTCGAAGGGCATGTCGATTTGCGCCGCATCCTGACAGACTACGGTTTTGTCGGCCATCCTTTCCGCAAGGACTTCCCGATTACGGGTTATGTCGAGATGCGCTATGACCCCGAGCAGCAGCGCGTGATTTATCAACCGGTAACGATTGAGCCGCGCGAAGTGACACCACGCATCGTGCGTGAAGAGCAATACGCAAAGGGCGATGGTCGTGGCTGAAATCAAGAATTACACCATTAACTTCGGTCCGCAGCATCCGGCAGCGCACGGCGTTCTGCGCCTGGTGCTGGAGCTGGATGGCGAAGTTATCGTGCGTGCCGACCCGCATATTGGCTTGTTGCATCGCGGTACAGAAAAACTGGCTGAAACCCGCACCTGGCTGCAGACACTGCCGTATATGGATCGCCTCGATTACACATCGATGATCCCCAGCGAGCATGCATATTGTCTTGCGGTGGAACGTCTGCTGGGTGTGGAGGTGCCGATTCGGGCTCAGTACATTCGCGTAATGATGGACGAAGTGACGCGGATCAAGAACCACCTGCTCAATATAGGTACCCATGCGCTGGATATTGGTGCCATGACCATGGTGCTCTATACTTTCCGCGAGCGCGAGGACTTGTTCGACGTACTTGAGGCGATCACCGGCATTCGCATGCATGGCGCCTACTATCGTCCCGGCGGCGTTTATCGAGATCTGCCAGGCCAGATGCCGAAGTATCAGGAAAATCGATTCAAAAATGCGCAGACAGTCAAGGAACTGAATGAGCCGCGCAACGGCTCGCTGCTTGATTTCCTGGAAGATTTCACCAACCGTTTTCCGGTGTATCTGAGCGAATACCACACCTTGCTGACCGACAACCGAATCTGGAAGCAGCGCACCGTAGGTATTGGTGTTGTCAGTCCCGAGCGTGCCCTTCAACTCGGTTTCAGTGGTGCGATGCTACGCGGCTCCGGCGTTGAATGGGATCTGCGCAAGAAGCAGCCCTATGAAGTCTATGACCGCATGGACTTCGACATTCCTGTCGGCGTCAATGGCGACACCTATGACCGCTATCTGGTGCGCATGGAAGAAATGTTCCAGTCCAATCGCATCATCAAGCAGTGCATAGAGTGGTTGAGAAAGAACCCGGGCCCGGTCATTACAGACGACCACAAAGTGGCACCGCCTTCGCGGGAAAAGATGAAGGGCAGTATGGAAGAGCTGATTCACCATTTCAAGCTGTTTACCGAAGGCATGCACGTACCGGCTGGTGAAGCCTATGTGGCCATTGAGCATCCCAAGGGCGAAATGGGTGTCTGGGCGGTGTCAGATGGCGCCAACAAGCCCTACCGGATCAAATTGCACACTGCGGGAATTCCGCATCTGGCCGCAACCGACGAAATGTGCCGGGGCCACATGCTGGCCGACGCGACCGCCATTATCGGCACCATCGATCTGGTGCTCGGTGACGTTGATAGATAACAGACGCATGGACAAGCCAAACGACATGTTGAGCTCCGAAGCCTACCGAAAAATTGATCGGGAAGTGGCCAAGTATCCGGTTGATCAGAAGCAGTCCGCGATCATGGCGGCGCTGGTGATTGCCCAGGATGAAAAGGGCTGGTTGGCACAAGGCACCATTGCCGAAGTTGCAGGCTATCTCGGTATGGCGCCGATCGCCGCCTATGAAGTGGCAAGCTTCTACAACATGTACAACCTGACTCCAGTCGGCAAGTACAAGGTGACGGTATGCACCAATCTGCCGTGCGCCCTGTCAGGCGGTGTTCACGCGGCGGACTATGTCAAGGAAAAGCTCGGCATCGACTTCAACGAGACAACCCCCGACGGCAAGTTCACCTTGAAAGAGGGTGAATGCATGGGTGCTTGTGGCGATGCGCCGGTAATGTTGCTTAACGACAAGCGCATGTGCAGTTTCATGCTGCCCGAGCAGATCGACGCTCTGTTGGCGGAGTGCAAATGAGGAATACGGCTTACTCCCCCATCCCCTCTTCCTGTGGAAGAGGGGTGACTACGGTTCAGTCGCGCGAGGCGCGCCTTCCAGGTGATTGCTCGTCGCCTCCTTGGGGCGGCCAGGCGGAGGCAACATGGCTCTGATCGACACCATCAATCCGCTGCTCACCACCGGTTGGGGCAAGGGCGACGCTGGCTGGAGTCTCAAGGACTACGAAGCACGCGGCGGCTATGCGCAGCTGAAGCGGATACTGACCAGCAAGATGACCCAGGACGACTTGATCGCCGAGGTCAAGAAGTCGGTGTTGCGCGGCCGTGGCGGTGCGGGTTTCCCTACCGGTCTCAAGTGGAGTTTCATGCCCAAGGCGGCACCGGTGAAATACGTCGTCTGCAATACCGACGAGGGCGAGCCCGGCACCTTCAAGGACCGCGACCTGCTGCGCTTCGATCCGCATTCCTGTATCGAGGGCATGATCATCGCGGGCTACGCGGTCGGCGCGAAGAGCGGATACAACTATATTCACGGCGAGATTTTCGAGATTTATCAGCGTTTCGAAGAGGCGCTTGATGAGGCGCGCGCCGCCGGTTATCTGGGCGAGAACATACTCGGATCGGATTTCAGTTTTGATCTTTTCGCGCATCACGGCTGGGGTGCTTACATCTGTGGTGAGGAAACCGGCCTGCTCGAGTCAATCGAGGGCAAGAAGGGTCAGCCACGCTACAAGCCGCCTTTCCCGGCGAATTTCGGCTTGTACGGCAAGCCGACCACGATCAACAACACCGAAACTTTTGCCGCGATTCCTTTCATTCTCGGCATGGGCGGCGAGGCCTATCTGAATCTGGGCAAACCCAACAACGGTGGTACCAAACTGTTCTCTGTCTCGGGTCATGTCAATCGTCCAGGCAACTATGAAGTTCCGATGGGTACGCCCTTCGCCAAGCTGCTGGAAATGGCCGGTGGCATGCGTGGTGGTCGCAAGCTCAAGGCAGTGATCCCGGGTGGGTCATCAGCCCCGGTGTTGACCGCCGACATCATGATGGAATGCACCATGGATTACGACTCCATCGCCAAGGCCGGCTCAATGCTCGGCTCGGGTGCGGTGATCGTGATGGACGAGACAGTTTGCATGGTCAAGGCGCTGGAGCGCTTGTCCTACTTTTATTACGAGGAGTCCTGCGGCCAATGCACGCCTTGTCGTGAGGGCAGCGGCTGGCTGTATCGCGTCGTGCATCGTATCGAGCATGGCCAGGGCCGTCCGGATGATCTCGATTTGCTGAACCGGGTGACAGACAACATGATGGGCAAAACCATCTGCGCGTTGGCCGACGCCGCCGCTTTCCCGGTGCGCAGCTTCATCAAGCATTTCA